>CABYPW010000007.1 GCA_902520885.1 uncultured SAR116 cluster alpha proteobacterium | reverse complement strand
TAAAATTTCGCTTGTTTTTGTGTGCTTAAATGTATGTTATCAGGAATAATAATTTTTTACACAAACCAAAAACTAAATTTGTAATTTAGGTCTTGTGATGCCTTATACCCCAAAAATAACTATATTGTTAGGTCCAACAAATACTGGGAAAACTCATTACGCTTTAGAAAGAATGCTTGGCTATCAGTCTGGCATGATAGGATTTCCTCTGAGATTATTAGCTCGAGAAAATTATGATAAGCTTGTTACAAAAGTTGGTGTATCACAGGTGGCACTAATAACAGGCGAAGAAAAAATATTGCCGCGTCAAGCACGTTATTATTGCTGTACTGTCGAAGCAATGCCACTTGAAATAAGTGTGGAATGTCTTGCAATTGATGAGGTCCAACTCGCAAGTGACAGGGAGCGAGGCCATATTTTTACTGATAGAATTTTGCATGCTAGGGGGAAACATGAGACACTCTTATTAGGAGCATTTACAATGCATCCTTTGCTCAAAAAAATGCTTCCAGATGCAATCTTTGAAACAAGAAAGCGACTTTCTAATCTAACTTATAGTGGCCAGAAAAAAGTTACACGTCTCGGCAGAAGGTCTGCCATCGTGGCGTTTAATGCCCCAGATGTATATCATTTAGCAGAAACTGTAAGGAGACAGCGAGGTGGAACAGCTGTGGTAATGGGTGCGTTGTCTCCTAGAACTAGAAATGCACAAGTTGATATGTATCAATCAGGAGAAGTTGATTTTTTGATTGCAACAGATGCAATTGGCATGGGCTTGAATATGGACATTGAGCACGTTGCGATAGCAGCCGAGACAAAATTTGATGGTAAGCATATGAGGCATTTATATCCAGCAGAAATGGCTCAAATTGTTGGCCGTGCAGGAAGATATACTCAAGATGGTACATTTGGTGTTACAGAAGGTTGTAGACCTCTGGAAGATATATTGATAAATGCTCTTGAAAATCATATTTTTTTGCCCCACAGAAAGCTTTTTTGGCGTAATAGAAAACTTTCATTTGAGAGCCTGAAGCTTTTGTTAAAATCTCTTGAAGCGCCAGCACCAGAAACTTATTTGTTGAGGAAAGCAGATGCTATTGATCACTTAACCTTGCAAGCGCTTGCAGCTATTCCAGAAATTGCTGAGCTTGCATCGAACAAAATAAGGTTAAAATTATTATGGGATGTTGCCCAAATTCCTGATTTTCGAAACATGATGACAGATAGTCATACTGTTATGCTTGCTAAAATTTATCAAAATCTAGCAACTACCGGAAAACTTGACAAAAAATGGGTAGCAAGTCAGTTATCGTATCTTGAGAGACTTGATGGAGATATAGATACGTTAATGGCGAGGATTGCGCATATTAGAACTTGGACATATATTACACATAAAACAAGCTGGACGGATGAGCCAGAAGAGTGGCAACATCAAACAAGAACAATTGAAGATAAGTTATCAGACGAATTACATAATCGATTAACACAACGTTTCGTGGATAAGCGGGCAGCACATTTATCAAGGCGACTGAAGGAAGCAACTAATTTGATTTCATCTGTAAAAATAGACGGAACAGTAATAGTTGAGGGAGAGGAAGTAGGAACACTCAAAGGGTTTACTTTTCAACCCAGCATTTCAGAAAATGAAGAAAAGGCAATGATTCTCGCTGCTGCAAGGAAGGCTTTACCGGAAGAAATTGAGAGACGTATCAAAGCTCTAAGTAATTCCGCTGCAAGCGCTTTCAAATTAGGTCAAAAAGCCACTGTTACATGGCGTGATACTGAAATAGCAAAACTCCTAAAATCAGAACAATTATATGCTCCTAGAATAGATGTGTTTGATAGTGAACTGCTGTCTACAGATCAAAAACAACGAATAAAAGATAAACTGAATGCAGTATTAAAAGAACAGGTAAATGAAATATTAGGAAGTCTGCAGCGTCTTCGAAACATTGATGAATTTCAGGTGCAGAAAAAAGATAAAGGTA
The DNA here is from genome assembly GCA_902520885.1 of uncultured SAR116 cluster alpha proteobacterium. Taxonomy (GTDB): domain Bacteria; phylum Pseudomonadota; class Alphaproteobacteria; order Puniceispirillales; family Puniceispirillaceae; genus UBA5951. The sequence goes on along the minus strand of CABYPW010000007.1, from coordinate 112,819 downwards.
AAGAAACAAAAAATACTGAGGTGACCAAGGAAAAAATTATTATTTCTGAGTCATCAGAAAATTTTGAAACACCGCTAATTGAAAAGGAGTTACCCCCATCAGTTATTGATGAAACAGTGATTATTAAGAAAGAAGAAACAAATACTCCTAAATTGGATATTGCAACTGGCACACATTCTGCAGAAGTCTCGATGAGTGGGATTGCACGCGGTATAATGTTTCGGCTTTATGAAAACTTGGGTGTTATTAACAGAGCGCTAATTGAAGACCAGTTAAAGGTGATGCCGGATAGTGACAAACCATTTCTTGCCAGGGCTGGCATTCGAATAGGCATAGAGTCAATTTTTATACCTGATTTACTAAAGCCAGCGGCTATAAAATTGAGAGTGCTGTTACACTCGATATTTGCTAATGAGTTTCCAGCTTGTGGTCCGCCACCTGAAGGGAGAGTCTCAATAGACCTTGTTGAGGGAGTAGCGGATAATTATTGGTTATCTGCTGGATATCGGCGTATTGGTAATAAAGTTATGCGGGTGGATATGGTAGAACGAGTAGCTGCACTTGTCAGAACAGCGGCGAGAGCAGGTGAGTTTTCTATAAGTGATGAGATGTTGTCTCTTGCTGGCGTAAATAGACAAACGATGGCTGCAATGATAATTGATCTTGGATTTGAGAAACAAAGAGAGGATGAAGCAGAGGACCCTGAAAAACCGTCTAAACCGATTTTTACAAAAAAGCAGAAGAAGTTTAATCGACGATTTCATTCATCAAGAAAAGACGAAATTTTATTAAAAAAACAGAAACAGACCGGTGGAGAAAATACCAAAAGCCAACCAAATTCAGTAAATAGAAAAAAGAAAAAAATAGCTGTAAACCAATGGAAAAAAAATGCTAAAACACCTGAAATCAATCCTGATTCGCCATTTTCCATTCTTGCGAATTTAAAAAAATAAATGGGTGACGAGACAACATTAAGATTAGACAAATGGCTCTGGTATGCACGTTTTTTTAAAACAAGAACGCAGGCAACTAAATTGATTCAATCTGGAAAACTCAGATTAAATGGCGAAATTATTACCAAACCGCATCGTGTAGCTTCTGTTGGGTCAATCCTTACCTTTCCTATGGCTAAGAACATAAGAGTGATTAAAATTGTCAAAACTGCACAAAGAAGAGGCCCTGCTTCTGAGGCTATTTTATTATATGAAGATATGTCACCTGTTACATTAAAACAAAATAAAGATGAAAAAAATAAAGAGTTATATTTTGAGAAACGCACAACTGGAACTGGCAGACCAACAAAAAAGCATAGACGTCAGACATCGCGGTTGAAAGAAAACTTTTTCTCTTAAAATAAATCAGGGGAGGTTGATATGATTGAATTTGTGAAAACTTGGGTGTCAAAAAGTGAGCATTTTGCTAATGAGCAAGATGAAACACTCGTTGAAGTAATTTCTGAATTGTTATTAGAAGCAGCTAATATTGATGGTAAAATAGATGACAAGGAAATCGAGGAGTCCAAACACGCTATTTGTAGCTTTTTTGATATATCTGAGGGGCAAGCAACTAAAATTATTCAAAAGTTACATGATAATGCTGGTCAAAAACATGAATTTCATTCCTTAACAAAGCAGATTAGAGATGAATGTGATTATGATGAAAGAATGTATATTTTGTCGATGTTGTGGCAAATTGTATTGGCGGATGATGAAATTGACTCTTTGGAATCAAATCTGATGAGAAGGCTCACTGGGCTTTTGTTTGTATCGGATATTGACTCTGCTAAAGCGAAGCAACAGGCAAAAAAAAGACTTGGTCTTGCTTAAATTCTCTAACTGTTTTATTGCGTATTTCAAATTTAAATACATATGATAATAGAAGAGTGCACGAAACTTAAATGACTTATATAGTGAACGATAAATGTATTTCTTGTAAATATACGGATTGTGTGGAGGTCTGTCCGGTTGATTGTTTCTATGAGGGGGAAAATATGTTAGTAATTCACCCTGATGAATGTATTGATTGTGGTGTTTGTGAGCCTGAATGTCCACCTGAGGCAATTCTTCCAGATACTGAAGCTGGAGCTGATAAATGGGTAAAATTTAATTTGGAAAAAAGTTTAATTTGGCCCAATATAACAGAACGGCGCGACCCATTGCCGGGAGCTGAAGAAAATTTAGATAAAACTAATAAATTTCAAAATCTTTTCATTGATAAACCTGCTTCTCAAAATTGATAAATTAGTGTTTTGACAAACAATAATTTGTAAAATTATTAAGTTTATGGTATTGTTCTGAAACATAAAAAATATACAAAAACCATTTGATTTGTGATCTCTAAAATGAGGTCCAAAATGAAAAAGCACTTTGTGATTAAGTGTATTTGAATTGATTTGGAATAATGACAAAAATTAAAGAATTTAATTATCAAGACGGAGACTTTGTCGTCTACCCAACACATGGTGTTGGTAAAATTCTGGGAACAGAAACAAGCCAAATTGCTGGAACAGAAGTTCAACTGATGGTCATCAGATTTGAACAGGACAGAATGACCCTCAGAGTTCCATTAGAAAAAGCTCGTACATTAGGATTGCGGACACTTTCCTCAAGGAAGCATATGGATGATGCTATTACTACTCTGAAAAGTAAGGCAAAAATTCGTAGGACTATGTGGTCTCGACGAGCACAAGAATATGAAGCAAAAATCAAATCCGGGGACCCAGTGTCTATAGCTGAAGTTGTGCGCGATTTACGCAAAAGAGACCCACAGATTGAACAGTCCTACTCCGAGAGACAAATGTATCAATCGGCATTGGAAAGGCTGGCTCGCGAATTTGCGGCAATAGAAGACATCGATCAAGAATCAGCAGCCACAAAATTAGAAGATATGATGGATGCTGCTTAATTAGATTATTTGAATAATCAGTCCAACAATGTTCTATCTTCTCAAAAAGTAAAATCGATAATTTATCATTTTTTAAGTTTGCAGATGATCTGCCTTGGTCGGCGATACGTAATGATAACGTAAAATATGGAGTTTATGATGTCAGATTTATCAGACCCGATTAGAACATCAGATAATCGTTTCATTCGAAAGGCAATGAAAAGACCATTGCTGGAAAAGGATCATGAATTAGAACTTGCGCGGAAATGGCGTGATAAAAAAGATCATAAATCAATGCATATATTGGTTATGGCATATGCAAAACTTGTGATAAGTGCAGCATCAAAGTATAGACATTATGGTCTTACAAATGCAGACCTCATTCAAGAAGGAAACATTGGCTTGATGCAGGCGGCTGAGCGTTTTGATCCTGAACGAGGGGTAAGATTTTCAACATACGCTAATTGGTGGATAAGAGCTTCTATACAGGATCATATACTCCGCAACTGGTCTATAGTAAGAACAGGTACTACTGCTTCTCATAAGTCATTATTTTTTAAATTACGAAGATTACGTACACAGATAGGTGAGGCAGATGGAGGAGCGCTCACTGATGAGGGAAGACAAAAGATTGCTGACACCATCGGGGTTACAGTTAAGGACGTCATTGTCATGGAGCAGCGTCTTTCTGGGAGCGACCAGTCTCTAAACTCACTCCTTGCCGATGATGCAGATACTGAGGCCATCGAATTTGTCGTTGATACTCGGCCTACCCCAGAGCAAGTTGCTATTTCATGTCACGATAGGGTAGTGATGACCCAATGGCTTAATGGCGCGCTAAATGAGTTATCCACCAGAGAACGATTTATTATTCTCAAAAGACGCCTCAAAGAGGAAGGGACAACTCTAGAAGAGCTAGGAAGTTTGCTTGGGGTAAGTAAAGAAAGGGTTCGCCAAATAGAACATCGTGCTTTGTCTAAATTAAAACAATCTTTGCAATCTACCACAGAATCCCATAAAGATATGTTGGAGTCATCTTTAGTTTAAAAAGTCTACTTATAGGCAATTGGAAGACATGCGCCAGGATTACGATTCGTCAATTCATCTTTTTCCTGTAATTGAACCATTTGATAGTGGTTATTTTGAACAGGATATTCATAAAATATATTATGAGCAAGTAGGCAATCCTAAAGGAAAAGTGATATTATTTTTACATGGAGGGCCTGGAGCAGGTTGTTCTTCTGCGCATAGACGATTATTTGACCCTGAAAAATTTAGGGTCATTTTTTTTGATCAGCGTGGTTCTGGTCGCTCAAAGCCTTATGCTTCAATAGAAAAAAATACCACCCAACATTTGATATCAGATATAAATTATTTGCGTGAAAAGCTCAAAATTGAAAAATGGATATTATTTGGTGGTTCTTGGGGAAGCACTTTGGCGCTTGCCTACGCAATAGAGAACCCAGTTTTTGTTTCTGCACTCATATTGAGAGGTGTATTTCTGGGGACTAATGCCGAAATTAATTGGTATTTATATGAAATGCGAAGATTTTTTCCGGAGGCATATGATCGTTTCATCTCTTATATCCCATTGGAAGAACAGCACGATATACTGTCAGCCTATCATAAAAGGTTAACAAGTGATGATCAAAGAATTCGTTACCAAGCAGCACAATTCTTTGCATCTTACGAAAACTCATGCGCTACTTTGCATGCTGAAACACGTGACGCAGGCCAATCTGCTTTGAGCATGGCTGTTTTAGAAGCGCATTATTTTATGAACAGCTGTTTTTTACCATCCGATTATATTGCCAAAAATGTGCGGTATATCAAACAACTGCCATGTTATATCGTTCAAGGTCGCCATGATGTAATTTGTCCTCCCTCAAATGCATATAAACTGCATAAAATTTGGGGAAAAAATAGTCAGTTAAGACTTGTAGATGACGCGGGTCACTCCGCGTTTGAGCATGGAACTCTAAGAAACTTGATGCTGTATTTACAATCTGTGTAGTTTGATAACTAATCAATTTAGTTTTTATAATTAATTTTATCGAACTGAGTTGTAATTCTGACCATAATATAATTAGTATATGTCATGTAGGAATTGTTACATTTTGAAAAATTCTGATTCTCCATCTAAATCAACGAGAATAAAATGAACGAAAAAAATGAAACAAAAAATTTTCGTGTGACAAATAATAATGCAATCGATATGCATGTTGGAAAGCGTGTTCGCTTGCGACGTACATTGCTTGGCATGTCACAGGAGCAACTTGGAGTTACCTTAAATTTAACATCTCAGCAGGTGCAGAAATATGAGAGCGGGACAAATCGTATCAGTGCATCTAGGTTGTGGGATTTATCACAGATTTTAGATGTTTCTATAGGTTATTTCTTTGAAGACATGTCGCCCCAAACAAAACTAGCTTCACCTCGAAAAGCAAATATAAATAGCAAAAAACTTTTGGATCAGGCTATTGAGCGTGATCCCATGGCAAAGCGTGAAACACTTGAATTAGTGCGCACCTATTACTCTATTTCTCAGCCACATGTGCGAAAACGAATATCTGAAATGATAAAATCGGTTGCTGGTACACTGAAGGGTGAATAAACTAAATAAGTTTTTTAATTAGAAAAAGGTCAACGATTAAATGAAAGATCAAACAACTTCCCTTACGTTTGAGCAAGCTCTCGCAGAGCTTGAAAGTATTGTTAGAAAATTAGAGTCTGGAGACGCATCCCTTGACGAAGCTATCAATGCTTATAGCAGGGGCATTGAGCTGAAAAATCAATGTCAGCAGCGCTTAGAAGCGGCAAGACTACAGGTTGAGAAGATTCAATTTCCCTCTGATGGTTCGAGCCCTAGCATTGAACCGTTTGATAATGACTGAAAATGTCTGAACTTTTAGATTGGTTAATTTCTGACGCCAGAACTGTAGATATTTGGATTAAGCGTTGGTTTAAACAAAAATCTGAAGAGCTAATAACAGTACCAAAACTTCTGGCTGCTATGGAATATGCTTGTTTAAATGGTGGTAAGCGAGTAAGGGCTGGTCTGGTATGTGCATCAAATAGAATGGCTAATTGTTATTTCAATAAAAACTCAGAAAGTGCTGCTTTGGCTGTGGCAGCTGCTGTAGAACTTTTACATTCCTATTCACTTATTCATGATGATCTTCCTGCTATGGACGATTCGGACCTAAGACGTGGGAAAAAATCCACGCATAAAGAATTCGATGAGGCAACAGCGATTTTAGCTGGAGATGCATTACAAACAGCGGCTTTTGAAATTCTTACAGAACAGAAATTAAAAATAACGAGCTCGCAGAAAGTAAAACTTGTAAGCCATTTGTCAGTAGCAGCAGGTGTTTCTGGAATGGCAGGGGGGCAAATGCTTGATTTAGAAGCTGAAGCTAAATTTTTTGATATTGAATGTGTTAGAAATATGCAACTCTTGAAAACTGGGTCGTTAATAACAGCATCAGTAGTTATGGGTGGTGTGGTTGGTGGCGCTGATAACGTTATGATCAAAGCTTTGTCAAATTATTCAGAAAATTTGGGGGTTGCGTTCCAAATTAAAGATGACTTGCTCGATTATCAGGGAAGTACTTCGCAGCTTGGAAAGCCAGTTCAGCAGGACAATTCGAGAGGTAAAGCAAGTTATATTGAACATTATGGAGTAGATGGAGCAAGCAAGAAAGCAAAGGAATTTGTTGAAAAAGCTTGTGATTCTTTGCAAGACTACGAACAGCATGCTAAGGAGTTATACTCAATAGCTAAACTTATAATAAAAAGGACATATTAAATTTATGTTGAGCGGGAGATAATACCTTTTGACTGATTTACAAACCCCTTTATTAGATAAAATACAAACTTTAGAAGACCTACGTCAGTTACCTGAGTCACAATTACATCAACTGGCAGATGAATTAAGGAATGAAACGATCTCTGCTGTTTCTCAAACCGGAGGGCATTTGGGGGCTGGATTAGGTGTTGTTGAGCTAACAGTGGCTCTTCATTATGTTTTTAATACTCCCAATGATCGATTGATATGGGATGTAGGACATCAGTCCTACCCTCATAAAATATTAACAGGAAGAAGAAATAGAATTACGACGTTGCGGAAGAAGGACGGTTTGTCGGGTTTTACTAAAAGAAGTGAGTCACCTTTTGATCCATTTGGAGCGGGACATAGTTCAACTTCTATTTCTGCAGGTTTTGGAATGGCTATCGCGCGTGATTTAAAAAATATGAAAAATCATGTGATTTCTGTTATTGGAGATGGAGCAATGTCTGCTGGAATGGCCTATGAAGCCTTAAATAACGCAGGAGCGTCAAAATCTGATATGATTGTGATTTTGAACGATAATGACATGAGTATTGCGCAGCCAGTAGGGGCTCTTTCAGCTTATTTATCGGAGCTTATAACCTCAAGGCCTTACCACTCACTTCGTGTTCTTGTAAAAGAGGTAGCAAGCAGATTCCCAACTGAAATCGAACAAGCTGCAAAGAAAGCTAAGAATTTAGCACGCGAGATGACTGGTGCCCAATCTTTATTCTCCAAACTCGGCTTTTTCCATATTGGTCCGATTGATGGTCACGACTTATCTCATTTATTGCCGATATTTAAGAATCTTAGAGATAGAGATATACATGGTCCTGTATTAGTTCATGTGGTAACTGAAAAAGGGAAAGGGCATCCTTTTGCAGGTTCAAATAGTGAGAAGTACCACGCTGTGCCTCAGTTCAACATCGTCACAGGCGAACAAAAAAAGCCAGGTGGGAATTTGCCTAGTTATACCTCTGTTTTTGCAGACTCACTTACAGACCTTGCTGCAAAAGATAAGAGAATTGTAGCTATAACAGCAGCAATGCCCTCAGGAACTGGGCTTGATAAAATGGCGAATTCATTTCCAGAACAAGTTTTTGATGTTGGGATTGCAGAGCAGCATGCAGTTACCTTTGCAGCAGGTATGGCAGCAGAGGGCATGAGACCATTTTGCGCTATATATTCAACCTTTCTCCAACGAGGGTATGATCAAGTCATTCATGATGTGTGTTTGCAAAACTTACCAGTCAGATTTGCGATTGATAGGGCAGGGCTCGTTGGAGCAGATGGTGCCACTCACGCTGGTATTTACGACCTTGCTTATCTATGCTGCTTACCTAATATGACTATTATGTGCCCCGCTGATGAGGCTGAACTTGTGCATATGACAAATACAGCAGCATTTTTCGACGATGGCCCTATAGCATTGAGATATCCTAGAGGTAGTGGAACTGGGGTGGCAATTCCGGAGCAGGCTAAACGCCTTGCGATTGGTGAGGCACGAATAATTAATCATGGTGAAAACCTCGCTATATTAAGTATTGGCACTATGCTTGAGACTTGCAAAGAGGTTATTACAATCCTTGCAAAGAACAGAGGAGTAAATGCTACTCTTGTTGATGCAAGATTTGCTAAGCCGTTAGATACTAAAATGATAAATAAGCTGTGCACCTCTCATTCGTCCCTGCTTATTGTGGAAGAGGGTGCACCAGGAGGGTTTGCAGCACAGGTCCTTCAATATATTGTAAATTCTGGCAAACTTGAAACACAACTTAGACTGCGTGTTGCTACACTGCCTGATAAGATAATTGATCACGCTGAACGTGATATCCAATTAAAAAGTGCCGGTTTAGATGTTTTGGGTATTCTAAAGCTATCAGAAAGTCTCATTTCTGATCAAAAAAACATGGTAACAATTGCGTAATCAGGAAAAACAGCGCATCGACACTATAATGGTTGGCCGAGGTCTGGCGCCAAGCAGACATAAAGCACGTGATATTATTGTTAATTCTATTGTTAAAGCGGATGGCATTACTGTCAAAAAGGCAGGTCAATTTATAAAAAAAGACGCTGTCATAACACTCCATACCGATATTATAGATTATGCAAGCAGAGGTGGGTTAAAGTTAGCATCCGCTTTGGATTATTTTAATGAAATTAAAGTCCAAGATAAAGTTTGCCTCGACCTTGGCGCAAGTACAGGTGGGTTTAGTGATGTTTTATTGCAGCGTGGGGCATCTTTGGTTTATGCTGTGGATGTTGGGCATAGTCAGCTTAGTCAAAAAATAAAAGAAAACCCTCATGTTCGTAATCTTGAAAAAACCAACGCGAGAAAACTCAATAAAGAAATAATTGATATTGCGCCTGCAATAATAGTATGTGACCTCTCTTTTATCTCTTTGCGCCTTGCTCTCCCACCTGCGTTAGCTCTTGCATCAAAAAAAGCAGACGTGTTAGCTCTAATTAAGCCTCAATTTGAAGTCGGAAAAGCTTTTGTTGGGAAAGGTGGTATTGTGCGTAATCAAGTTCAAATACATAAGGCACAAGAGTCTGTAATCAGCTTCTTAAAAATAGAAGGATGGCATATTAGAGGTATTGTTCCTTCACCTATAGAGGGGTCGAGTGGCAATCAAGAATTTATGGTAGCTGCGTTTAGATAATTTTCGACATTATGTTTCAGGCAAGATAGTCGTTTGTGCATGATGGCGCATTAAAAGGTCAAGCAATACACAGGCCATCATTGCCTCTACTATAGGGACACCTCTTATGCCAACACAAGGGTCATGTCTTCCTTTTGTTTTTAATTCAACATTATTTCCCTCTTCATCTACCGATTTACGAGGTAGAAGAATTGATGATGTTGGTTTTATTGCCATTCGGGCTATAATGGGTGCACCTGACGAGATACCGCCTAATATACCACCCGCATTATTCGATAAAAATTCAGGACCATCGTCTGACATTACCATTTGATCACCAGCTTCTTTTCCAGGTATTTCAGATAAAGAAAAACCAGCACCTATTTCTACAGCTTTAACGGCGTTTATAGACATCATGGCTGATGCTATTTCAGAATCAAGTTTACTATACAGAGGTTGCCCAATACCAACTGGAACACCTTTTGCAATAACTTCAATAACAGCGCCCGATGAGGAGCCTTGCTTTCGAACTTCATCCAGATAATTTTCCCATAATTTTGCCGTATTCGCATCACCGCAGAAAAAAGGATTTTTATCAATTTGATTTTCATCAAACTTTTCTGGATCAATTTTATGGGGCCCAATTTGTACAACACTTGCTTTGATTTTAAAAGAATGTCCTAATATTTTTGATAATATGATATCCGCAATTGCTCCAGCAGCGACCCTGACTGCAGTTTCACGTGCAGACGATCTACCACCTCCCCTATAATCTCTAATACCGTATTTTTTAAGATAAGTATAATCAGCATGTCCTGGCCTAAATTGCTTTGCTATTTCACCATAATCTTTGGAGCGCTGGTCTTCATTTTTAATTAGAAGGCAAATGGGAGTTCCAGTTGTTTTGCCCTCAAAAACACCTGAAATTATCTCAACCTGGTCTGTTTCTTTCCTTTGCGTAACAAACCGGTTTTGCCCGGGTTTTCTTCGGTCAAGGTAAGGTTGAATATCACTTTCGTTAAGAGGCAGTCTTGGAGGCACTCCGTCAACAACACATCCAATAGCAGGTCCGTGGCTTTCTCCAAAACTTGTGAAGGAGTATAACTTTCCAAATCTATTGTCAGTCATCAGATTTTACAACAGAAATATCTGGTGCATCTACAGCTTTCATGCCGACCACGTGGTATCCACAATCTACATGATGGGTTTCCCCAGAAACTCCTGAGGAAAGAGGCGATAAAAGATATAGGCCAGCACCCCCCACGTCATCCAAGGTCACATTGCGTTTTAAAGGCGAGTTATATTCATTCCATTTTAGTATGTAACGAAAATCTCCAATTCCTGACGCTGCCAATGTTTTCATTGGGCCTGCAGACAATCCATTTACTCTTATGTTGCGACCCCCGAGGTCAACTGCCAGATATCGAACGGATGCTTCTAGTGCTGCCTTAGCAACACCCATTACGTTATAATGTGGCATAACACGTTCAGAGCCATAATAAGTGAGAGTGAGCATTGAACCCCCATCATTCATCATTTCTGCAGCACGTTTTGCCAAGGCAGTAAAAGAATAAACAGAAATGTCCATTGTACGATTGAAGTTTTCACGACTAGTGTCGAGATATAAACCAGTTAGTTCTTCTTTATCGGAATAAGCAATGGCATGAACAAAAAAATCAAGATTGCCCCATTCATTTTTTAACTTTGAAAATACTTCATCTATAGATTCATCGCTAGTCACATCACAGTTGAGAGAAATATAACTGCCAACCGAATTTGCTAGCGGTTCAACTCTTTTTTTTAGGGCATCTCCTTGATACGTGAAGGCAAGCTCTGCTCCCTCGTCAGCAACCGCTTTTGCAATTCCCCAAGCAATTGATCGATTATTTGCAACGCCCATAATGAGACCTTTTTTACCAGCTAACAAACCATTTTTATTATCCATTACTTATACCAAAATCTATTTTAAGGAACAAAAATCACAAAAGTGTAAAAATAAATCTATATTTTTTAATTTTTTATTAATATATCATTCTTTTTCTTCATTAAAACCATATACCACGTCACAATAAATATATAAAAAATAGTTTTTATTAAATTTATTGGACTGAATAACTTATCGTTTTAAAAACTGAAATTTGACTTCCTGGAAGATACTTGGTTTCTGTATTAATATCAATGATTTTGCCTTCAACACTAATCGTAAGACGATATCCGATAACTTCTTGAATTGTTTGTTGAGTAACAGTTCTAATATCTTCACATGACCGAGTTCGATTGTATCCTACTATTTCTTTGTTTTTTTCGTTGGCTTGGTTTGCTGTCTCTTTTCCAAGGATAGCTCCTGCGACAGTGCCCGCGGCACCAGCCCCTTCGGAGTCTGAAAATTTATTTCCAATGGCAGAGCCAATAATTCCTCCAATTATCATAGAACCAAGTTCACTTGCTGGTTGTTCATTGTTTCCATATACAGGCACATCTCTATCTTCACAAATTCGCTCTGTGACGGGGGTTTGTCTAATTACTTCACGGGTTCGTTCCATTACACTAATAACTTCTCCCACGACAGTTTCAGAAGAGGTTGTTGCATAAACTGACCCGAAGGTTAAAAAAAGTAACATTGCCAAAGAAAAATAAATAGCCTTCATCATACAAACTTCTCCGTAGTTCACAATTCTTTTATTATATATAAGTATCATCGTGTTTATGGCAATAGTAAGGCAATTCAAGTTAGATTTGTTGAAACGAACGTATATAAAACTATATATGAGGTCAGAGAGATATATTAATAATTACTTAAAAACAGAGAGTTAAAGATGAGTAATTCACAAAAGGGTGTTCTTCACAATGATTCCTTAAACAAAAACCCGTTTAAGCTATTTGATGATTGGTTTAAGGAAGCCCAAATATCTGAATTGAATGACCCAGATGCTATGGCATTAGCATCTGTTGATAAATATGGTTTGCCTTCAGTTCGTATTGTTTTACTGAAACAGTGGTCAGAGAATGGTTTTGTTTTTTTTACCAACTATGAAGGTCGCAAGGGTCAAGAACTTCTTGCCACCAAAAAAGCAGCAGCATGTTTGCATTGGAAATCATTGCGCCGACAGGTACGTATAGTTGGGGGAGTAAATAAAATTAGTGAGTTAGAGAGTGATGCTTATTTTGCAACGAGGCCCAGGGGAAGTCAGGTTGGGGCATGGGCGTCTTATCAATCACGACCTATTGCTACTCGGTCTGATTTAACTCAAAGGGTTACCGAATATGAAAAAAAGTTTGAAAATCAAACAGTACCTCGACCCAGTCATTGGGGTGGATTCATCATTAAACCCGTAGAGATTGAATTTTGGGCCGATGGGGCTTACAGACTTCACGACAGGTTTCAATTAAAACGAGACGCCAATAATAAATGGAATGCAACTCGTCTTAACCCCTAAAAAGATTAGTTTTTTGTCAACTAGTTTGTCTTTTGAAACAAGGCTTGCGAAACCCTTACAGTTATTTATTTGCCTGATTTACGTTACTCAAGGTCGTATTGAAACGGTTTACTATCAATTCAAATTGATTATTCTTATATTCAAGAAACAACGAAGAACCAGTCAAAATTCAATGTAAGAAAAGGTCATCTGGGGAGTTTTAGTATGAGAACACATGCACGAGTTGTTGTGATAGGTGGTGGTGTTGTTGGAGTAAGCACTTTATATCATCTTGCGAAAAAAGGATGGAGCGATTGTATATTAGTTGAACGCAAAGAGCTTACCTCTGGTTCAACATGGCATGCAGCAGGTTTGCTACCTTTATTTAACATGTCATATTCTGTTGGTCAGTTGCATAAATATGCACTTGAACTTTACAAAAATTTAGAAGAAGAAACTGGCCTAAATCCCGGGTTGTCACAAGTTTCTAATATTAGACTTGCTGATAATCAAGATAGAATGGATGAATATATGCAATATCGCGGCGTTGCGAGTACAATTGGTGTTGACGTTGAAGTGCTTACACCAGAGGAGGTTATTGAAATTTGGCCGTTAGCAGTTAAAGATGGACTGATTGGTGCTATCCGTAACCCGGGAGATGGTTATATTCAGCCAGCAGATCTTACTCAGGCATTAGCGAAGGGTGCAAGAGATTTGGGTGCAGAGATAAACCGCAATACAACAGTATTATCTATTTCAAGAACAGTTGCAGGTGAATGGCGTGTAAAGACAGATAAAGGAGAAATAATTGCGGAACACATTGTTTCCGCAACTGGTAATTTTGCTCGTAAAACAGGTGCAATGGTTGGTCTTGATATCCCTGTTATACCAGTAGAACATCAATACATTGTAACTGAGCCACATCCAGCAATACTGGAGAGACAGGCTAAGGGAATGCCTGAAATGGGCGTGCTTCGAGAGTCAGACGGCTCTTGGTATATGAGAGAAGAAAATGGTGGCCTAATTCTTGGTCCGTATGAGGTTGGAGCGCCAGTTTGTTATCCTAATGGTCCAAGTGATAATAGCGAATATGAGTTATTCCAGGAAGATCTTGAGAGATTAACGCCGCATATAGAGTCAGCAATTCGGCGTGTTCCTGCCTTTGGAGAGGTTGGTGTAAAAAAAGTTTATAATGGGGCGATTGCATATACACCAGATGGAAGTCCTATTGTAGGACCTGCTTGGGATATCCCTAATTTCTGGCTAAGTGAAGGGCATAGTTTTGGTATTACAGCAGCTGGGGGTGCTGGTTTTCAGCTAGCAGAATGGATAGTAGAGGGGGAACCTACTATAGATATGAATGGTGTTGAGCCACGAAGATTTGGAGATTATGCAACTAAAAGCTATCTTACTGTAAAAAATGAAGAAGCCTATTCACATGTGTTCGTAACGCATTTCCCAGATGAAGAACGACCTGCAGGTAGGCCGCTTCGGACTACTCCATGTTATGAAAGACTCAAAGCAAAAGGTGCTGTTTTTGGTCAGAAGTTTGGATGGGAGCGTGCTAATTGGTTTGCTCCAGACGGAATACTCCAAGAAGATGACTGGTCCTTTAGACGTTCTAAATGGTTTGAACATGTAGGGAATGAAGTTATGCATGTGACAGAAAACGTTGGCGTGCTTGATATGTCAGCATTTGGTAAATGTCGTATTTCTGGCTCTGGTGCTGAGGTATTTCTTAACAAAATGGTTGCTAATAAACTTCCAAAAAATAATGGTCGGATAATTTTAGCACATTCCCTATCCAAAGGGGGAGGGGTACATTCAGAATTTACAATTATGAAAGAAAAAGATGATAGTTTTTATTTGGTTTCAGCAGGTGCATCTCAGAGACTGGACCATGATTGGCTTAAAAAAAGAATGCCAATCGATGGAACCGTTCAATTTACTGACCTTACAAATAGTATGGGTGTGTTGGTGGTCTCTGGGCCTAAATCGCGAGCACTGTTACAGCGGGTTACAGAAACTAATATGTCAAATGATGCATTTAAATGGCTCACCGCAAAGAAGGTCGATATAGGATATGCACCTACAATTGCAGCTAGGGTAAATTTTGTGGGCGAATTGGGTTGGGAATTGCATCATCCGATAGAGTATCAAAACCATATTTTTGATACTTTGTTTTCTGCAGGGGAAGATTTAAACTTGAGGCCGTTTGGCATCAGGGCAATGGATATGATGCGGCTAGAAAAATCATATCGTATGGTAGGTACCGAAATGAGCATTGAATATTCTGCTTATGAGTCTGGTCTTGGTAAATTTATTGACCTTCAAAAAAATGATTTTATTGGTCGTGAGGGTTTAATTTCACACAAGGAAAGAGGACACCAAAATCAATTTGTGACTCTTCATGTTAAGGACACGAAGGATGCAGATGCTATAGGTGGTAATCCTATTTATAATAACGGGAAGCTAATTGGTCGTGCTACATCTGGTGGATATGGATTCAGAGTTGGGTTTTCTATTGCCTTAGCAATGGTTGACCCAGATTACGCTGACATTGGAATGAACTTAGAAATTGATATCTTAGGTAAAAACTATTTGGCAGAGGTAATTCAAGAGAGTCCATTTGATCCAAAAAATGCTAGACTAAGAGCCTAAAAATAGGAAGATTTTATGACGAAAAATGAAAGCGATAAACGTATCAGGCGAAGTGGAGGGCGTGCGGCAAGGAGAATGGCTCGTGGGAATAGCCAGCAAGAGGTTCAGGCTTATATTACGCGTAAAATTCCCCCAATTGATGTTTTGCACAATGAAGCAGCAGAGCTTATAGAAGTAAATGCTGATTTGGTATTAAATGAAATAGGTATTGAATTTCGAGATGATCAGGAGGTTTTGAATTTACTCCGAGATGCCGGTTGTGATGTTGACGGCACACGTGTAAGATTTCCAAAGGGATTAGCCCGCAAATTAGCTTCAACGGCACCACCTCAATTTACCCAATTTGCAAGAAACCCCTTAAAATCTGTTGAAATAGGTGGAGATAAAATTGTTTTTGCTCCCGTCTATGGCCCACCTTTTATACGTGGTCTTGATGGAGAGAGAAGATATGCAGAAATAGATGATTTCATAAATATGGTAAAATTAGTCTATATGCTGCCGGGACTCCATCATTCTGGAGGAACCCTTTGCGAACCAGTTGATTTACCTGTAACAAAGCGCCACCTAGAAATGATTTATGCGCATATTAGGTATTCAGATAAGCCTTTTATGGGTTCCGTTACGGCACCATCTAGAGCCGAAGATAGTGTGGAAATGGCTCGGATAGTATTTGGTGATGAATTTATAAAAAATAATTGTGTATTATTGTCTCTGATAAATGCAAATTCTCCTATGACGTGGGATGATACCATGCTAGGCGCACTGAAGGTCTATGCCCGAGCAGGACAAGCTTGTATTGTATCACCTTTTATTCTAGCTGGAGCCATGTCTCCTGTTTCAGTTGCTGGTACTCTCACGCAGATCTTAGCAGAAGCCATGTCTGGAATAGCCTTAACACAAATTATAAATCCAGGTGTGCCAGTAATTTTTGGAAGTTTTGCAAGCTCTATATCTATGCAGACAGGTGCGCCGACGTTTGGCACTCCAGAACCAGCGAAGGTATTATATGGATGTGCAAAACTTGCTCGGAGACTTGGTGTGCCATTTAGGTCCGGAGGCTCGCTCACAGCGGCTAAGTCAGTCGATGCTCAGGCAGCATACGAATCAGCACATACCATCCTACCTACTGTAATGGGGGGTGTAAATTTTGCATTGCATTCAGCGGGGTGGCTTGAGGGTGGTTTAGTTTCTGATTTAGCCAAACTGATTTTAGATGCAGACCAATTAACGATGATGGGGAGTCTTGTTTCAGAAATTGATATCTCTGAGAACGGTATGGCACTTGATGCGCTAAAGCAGGTTGGACCAGGTCAACATTTTCTTGGTTCTGAACATACACAATCAAATTTTGAAACAGCATTTTGGCGTTCTTCAATTGCAGACTATACAACTTATGAGCAGTGGTCCTCTATAGGTTCACAAGAGGCAGAATCAAGAGCAAGAGCGCGAGCAAAGCAAATGCTTGATACTTATCAGGAACCAGAAATTGATATGGCAATAAATGATGAGCTACGAGCTTTTATTGAGAAGAGAAAGGAGACCTTGCCGGACTCAGACTATTAACCAAATTAATCAGACACCATCACTTACGAAGATACCATATTCATAGCTAGCGTCTATGAGCCAATCCAAAATATACTCCGCAAAGCTAGTTCTGCAGATACAAATAAATTCATTTTCTTCTAAGCATACTAAAACAATATTTGCGAGTGCTAGGTCGCATTGTACGGCCTTATTTTTGTAAAAGCTATCAGGATGTAAATCTATAGCGCACCCTTTAGATAGAACATCTCGAACCTTGGGCCCAGAAATTTGAATAGCACAAAGAGCATCAGACACATTTACAACTGATATATGTTTTGAAATATCACTAGAATTTAAAGTTTTTTCTAGTTGGTTTTCACTGCCTGGCTCAGCCAAAATTAAATATTCATCTGGTCCAAGACTAATCACAAAACGACCTGCCTTGCCATTTATTTGGTTTATTTGTATTGGAAGATTACAATGGATTAGCTTACCTAACGCATCTCTATTTTTTTTACCACAACGAACATTAAGTTTCCCCAAATGTTTTACTTCAGATAACTCATTTAATGGAGCCTTTAATGATTCAGGCTTTTTTAATATAGGTAATTTTTTGTCATTGAATGCGGTACAACCAACAACTATTCTGGATATTGTATCAACCACGTAATCTTTCTCCTTTTTTATCGAAAAATACCGGGTCAACAATCTTTGCTTCTATTGGTTGTTGCCCATCAAGCATGGGTATGTAAACGGTCTGACCCTTTCTATTTAGGCCGCCTTTGAGGAGAGCCAATGCGATTGAGTGTTTGAGATTTGGTGAATAATATGATGAAGATATATGTCCTAACATTTCCATAGGCATTTCCTGGTTTGGATCTAAAACGGCATGTGCGCCTTCTGGAATTACTTTTGAAGGGTCTTCAGTAAGTAAACCTACTAATTGTTTTCTTTGAGGTTCATTCATTGATTTACGTTCTAATGCACGCTTCCCAATAAAATCTGATTTTTTGTTGGAAACAATCCAACCCATATCCAGATCGTAGGGTGTTACAGTGCCATCAGTTTCCTGACCTACAATAATAAATCCTTTTTCTGCTCTGAGCACATGCATTGCCTCAGTCCCATAAGCGGTTAGATTAAATTCTTTCCCAATTTTCATTAAATGCGACCATAAGGCAGCTCCATATCTTGCAGGAACGTTTATTTCAAATGCCATTTCACCTGTAAATGATATTCTAAAAATGCGAGCAGGTATTCCTGCAATAAAACTATTTTTCATTGTCATAAAAGGGAAATCATCTGTTATATTCTTATTCTCACTCATGCAAGCAGTGAGAATTGAACGTGAGTTTGGTCCAGATAGTGAGGCAACAGACCATTGTTCTGTAACAGAAGTTAGATAAACTCTTAAATCTAGCCATTCTGTCTGCAGAAGTTCTTCAAGCCAAGCAAGTACTCCAGCAGCACCACCTGAAGTTGTTGTCATATAAAAATGATCTTCTGCTAGACGTGTAGTGACTCCATCATCAAATACCATACCATCTTCTTTTAACATGAGGCCGTATCTAGCCTTACCTATTGGCAGATTGGCAAAGTTATTTGTGTAAACTCTGTTTAAAAATTCTGCAGAGTCAGGTCCTTTCACCTCAATTTTTCCAAGTGTTGACGCGTCAAGTAGCCCTGCATAATGTCTTGTTGCATATACTTCACGATTCACAGCCTGTTGAAAACTCTCTCCATCTCTTGGGTAATACCAAGCACGCATCCATTGCCCAACATGTTCAAATTTTGCTCCATTAGACTGGTGCCAACTATGCATTCTAGTTTTCCGAACCGGGTCAAATAATCCACCAATATTCCGGCCTGCAATTGCACCAAGGCTTAGTGGGGTATAAGGTGGCCTAAATGTAGTTACACCAGTTTCGGCGATAGACTTATTGAGACTACTTGCAAGGATACCGATGGCATTGATGTTAGAGGTCTTACCTTGGTCTGTTGCCATGCCTGTTGTGGTGTATCGTTTTACATGTTCAACAGATGAATACCCTTCTCTGACTGCAAGTTTTATGTCAGCTGCAGTAGAGTCATTTTGAAAATCAACAAACGCGGTTTTGTCAGAAACATGTGGTTGACCTGCTTGTATTAGCCATGTAGGAAGCGGAGTCCAATTTTGTTTATCTTTGTCTATTTGTGGAACTGTTACCGGTTCTATTGTTTTAATTTTATTATTTTCTTTTGCAAGTTTCATTATTATTGCTGACGCTATTTTTGTTGTTTCAATAAAAATTCTTTCGAGTTCAAAAGTTCCATTAGCAGCGCCAACTGAAACCCATTCATCAGATTTATTATCGGGTCGATAACATGAGGTTCTCTCATCCCAGACAAGTTTTCCCTTACGCTGAGAATGCAAATGTACAACTGGGTTTAAACCGCCTGACATTGCTAGAAGATTGCAATCCATGTGAAGGATGCTTGATGTTGGTGCCTGTTTACTGCTATCATATTTAGCTATGTCAACAGAGGCTATATGGCGTAAGCCATGAGCGGCTATAACGGCATGACCTGCGAGTATATTAATCCCGATTTTACGGACTGTTGTGATAATCTGCGATTTCGGATTGACTCTTAAATCTACAATACATCTGACAAATCCACCTGCTTTATGAATAGCAAGTGCAGTAAAATATGCATCATCATTATTAGTAAAAATAATTGCCCTCCTACCGGAAAGAACATCATATCTATTTATATAAGTTCGAATTGCAGACGAGAGCATAATTCCTGGCAGGTCATTCCCCGAAAAAACGAGGGGACGTTCTATTGCACCTGTTGCCAGAATAACTTTTGATGCTCTCAGCTTCCATAGGCGTTGTTTTGGGAGAAGCATATCTTTTTTGCCCAAATGCTCTATAACGCGTTCAGCCATAATAACAAAATTATTATCCATCATAGAAGATACTGTTGTTCTACTTAAACAAGTAACATTTGACGCTGATTGCAGGATTTTGATAGTTTCATGTACCCAACTAGCAGCTGGTATCTGGTTTATATTAAAATCATTGTCTGTAAGAAGCCAGCCACCAAATCTATGTTGCTCATCAGCGATAACCACCCTAGCACCTGATTTTGCTGCTATTATAGCTGTTTGTAGGCCAGCAGCACCGCTACCAACTACTAATAAATCGCAATGAGCATATTTATGCTCATATCTTTCAGACCCATGATATTGCTTGGATAGTTTTCCCAGACCGGCCGCTTTGCGAATTAATTTTTCATAAAACATCCAAAAGGAAGTTGGCCACATAAAGGTTTTGTAATAAAAGCCAGCTGGAAAAAATCTTTTCAATACATTGTTTATAGACAAAAAGTCAATTTTGAGGCTTGGAAATCGATTTTGAGATTCAGCAATTAGACCATCATATATTTCTATTTGAGTTGCTCTTAAGTTGGGTTCTGAAGATTTATCACCAATAAGTCTAACAAGGGCATTTGGTTCTTCGCTACCACTGCCAAATATGCCGCGTGGTCGATGATATTTAAAAGACCTTCCAACAAGATGTACTCCATGGGCAAGTAAAGCAGATGCGAGGGTGTCTCCCTCATAACCAGTATATTTTTTTTTATCAAATTCAAAGTGAACGAGTTTTAGCCTATTAATTGCTGCACCATTAGAGCTTATTCTGTGGCTTAGTGGGCGGTTCATTTCTTTGTCCTTTTTGCATGCTTGCTAACTGCTTCAGATTTACTTTTACGTCTCCAATTAGCCCGATATGCTTTTTTCCCTTTTACCGTTTTTGGAAATACTCCCATTGGGTAAATCTCTATTATTTCGTGAGAAACAGTATCCCTTGCCAAATTAAACCAGCGACGGCATCCACTTGTATGGCACCACCGCTCGAGAAACACACCTTTTGGATTATATTTCATAAACAGATATTCGCTAAAAATCTTATCTGTTAGTTTGAAATCAGTGGTTGGACGTACAATGTGAGCCTCGCCGCCACAGTTAAATTCAGATTCATCCCTAACACCACAAAAAGGGCATTTAATTTTCAACATTAAAAATCTCCATATTGAAGTATATTTGATTCAAAATGAAAATTGATAAAGAATTTAATGCGCAACACCAGCAGCTCCATGCTCATCAATTAAATATCCTGTTTCAAACCTTTTGAGACCAAAAGGCAGAGCAATAGGATTTGGTCTGTCATTAGCAATCAGATCTGCAAAAACATGACCAGAGCCTGGAGTCGCTTTAAAGCCACCAGTTCCCCAACCACAATTGAAATAAAGTCCTTTTATATCTGTTCTTGATATAATTGGCGACGCATCAGGACAGGTGTCTACGATGCCCCCCCATTGGCGTAACATTCTTAACTGAGATAAGAAAGGGAATAGATCTATTGCTGCTGCAACCATATGTTCAGGTATTGTCCATGAACCAGTTTGTGCATATGAGTTATACTTATCAACACCAGCACCAAGTACCATTTCACCTTTGTCTGATTGGCTTATATACATATGAACCGCATTAGACATAATAACCGTATCCAAAATTGGCTTTATAGGTTCAGACACAATTGCTTGTAATGGCCTGCTTGTGATTGGAAGTCTAATATTTGCCATATCCGCAATAATACTTGAATGCCCTGCAACAACACAGCCAACTTTCGAAGTCTTAACAAAGCCTTTTGTCGTTTGAATGCCTGTAATTTGGTTTCCATTGCGTCTTAAACCAGTAACCTCACAATTTTGAATTATATCAACACCAAGCTCATCTGCCGCACGTGCATATCCCCACGCTACAGCATCATGGCGAGCTGTACCTGCACGTTTCTGAAGAAACCCGCCCATAACTGGATAGCGGATATTTGGATCTATATTAATCGTGGGCACTAATTTTTTAATTTCTGAAGGTGATAGAATGTCAGAATCAATACCGTTTAGCCTGATAGCATGTACCCTACGTGACATACCTTTTAGCTCATGTTCAGAGTGACTTATTGTGAGAACCCCGCGTTGACTAAACATTACGTTGAAATTCAGATCTTGTGACAATCCTTCCCATAATTTTAAGGCATGTTCATAAATAGCAGCAGATTCATCCCACATATAATTAGAGCGAATAATAGTAGTATTTCTGCCTGTATTTCCGCCACCTAGCCATCCTTTTTCAATTACAGCGATATTTGTCATGCCATGAATATTAGCTAGATAATACGCTGTGGCAAGACCGTGTCCACCCCCGCCAATTATAACGGCATCATAGGTTGACTTTGGTTCAGCATGACGCCAAGCCTGTTGCCATTTCTGGTGATAGCTAGCAGCATTTTTAGCAATAGAAAAGATAGAATATCGTTTTGATTTTCTGGCAAACGCTCTGGTTCCTCTATCTATATTTAGTTTAGCCATCTAATTAATACCCTTTTTAAAAACCAATTTTGACAAAATTCTGTATTTATGGATCATCACACATCATCGCTATAGCATAATAGTAGAAGTGATTTTTAAGAAATTCATTTATTAACTTTAATTGGTGTGCCGACAGGTAAAAAAATATATCGTAATATCGTCTTTACGTAATCTTAATTCGACACAGTGTTGAAATTAAGTCTTTTATTATCTAACATTTGAATTTGGAAAAATTTCTTCTAACTTATATGAATAATAGTTGTAAAAAATCATGTGTCTTTAATGGACAGCTTTAAGGATAAGATATGAAACAGGGTCTATTAATTTTTTGTTTTTCAGTCGTTGGAACTGTTACTGCATCTGTTGGCTTTTATATTTGGCAAATGCTGGGCCCTATTAGCTTATCGATTCACGGCTGGCTTTCAATAATTGTCGGTGTAGTAAGTTCCTTTCTGCTTGGCGGTGGATTAATGGCACTTAGTTTTCATTCAGCAAAGTCAGGTTATGATGCTAAGGTTGCTGAATATGATCCGTTTCAATCTTCAAAGTAATTTTTAGCAAATTTATTAGATTGTTTTATTGACTCAGTTTACCGAATCATTCAAAACTTTAAGAATAGAACAAAACAAGAACAAAATAGAGTTTTAAATGAATAAACAGCAAAGGTTTGAAACATTAAAAAATGAAATATGGCAAAATTATTTTTCTACAAATAAAGCTCAAAAAGCTATTAGTTTAGATATATCTGAGATTGATGATTGTCTAAATGGTGGATTAACTATTGGTAGGGTTCATCTTATTACAGGTTCAGGCTACTCAGGGGCCGTTCGTGGATTTATATTAGCAATTCTACGTAAAGTTATGCGTGAAAAACCATCTGGCTACATCGTCTGGTGTACTAACCTGAATAGTTCTCATGGTATATTATATGGTGCTGGACTAGCTGCAATAGGGATTGACCCTAGACGGCTTATTCTAGTCGATGAACCACATCCGTTACGTGGTGTTGCTGCAATGGAAGAGGTATTAGGTGCAGCTAGACAAGATGGAGAAGCTGCTATTCAGATAGCTGCTGTAATAGGAGATTATGCACAATTATCCAGAAATTCAGATTTATGGCATAAAACAGCTAGGCGTTTGCAATTTGTGGCAGAGCAGGCAGATGTCCTAGTCATTATAAACGGCATAACATCACGCATAATTCCAGCGGCTGGTTTTGAGAGTTATTGGCAGGTATCAACAGCTGTTAGACAAATATTATCAGAATCAAATAATCACTTTTATGATAGTGCTTCATGGCACATTAAATTATTTCGCACACGTTCTGGGCGCCATTGGACAGGCAATCTTAGTTGGCAATTTTCAACAGGCGCACTATCTCATAGACCAGTTTTTAGTTCCAAAACTAGCTATCGGCTGCCAACAAACCAATTCGTGTCGCATATTTCATAATATCAGCTATTTATAGAACGGTACCTGTTATATTATGTCATTTTCTAATAGTGAATTTATCTATATATGGTTTTATGATTTACCAGTTAGGTTGGCGTGTTATCAAAAAGGCTGGCAGTTAGATACAGCCGTTGCTATTTACCATATTGTTAACACACGGCACATAATTTGCTATGCTTCAAATACAGCAAAACAAGCTGGTATTTTGATAGACATGTCTGTTGCGGATGCACAAGCTATTTTGCCAACATGTCATTTTCGCTCCTATGATGATATAGCTGTAAAAAACTGGTTATCCAGAGTTGGTCAGTGGGCATGGCGCTATACCCCGCTTACCGGTATCGATTCAGAGTCTCTTGGAATTTGGATGAATGTAACAGGTGCAACCCATCTGACAAGTGGGATTGCTGCCATGTGTGATGCCTTGCAAACAGAGTTTAACCGAATAAGCGTATCTGCCCAGATAGCAGCTGCACCAACTTATGGAGCCGCCTGGGCTTTCGCACATTTTTCAGAATTCTTTACAAGACCAACCTTACAACAAAATAAGCCTATTATTGTGTGTGATGAGCGTGCTATTTTACGCCAAAAATTAGAACCTTTACCAGTTGCCGCATTACGTATTTCAGCAGATATTCAAACTGGTCTAAAGCAGGCAGGTTTAGAGCAGATATATCAGTTATGGGGTATTTCTGCTATTAGTCTGACAACCCGTTTTGGAACTGATGTAGTGCAGCGCCTAGGACAAATTATTGGTGATGTAAGCGAATTACAAAAGCCACTTATAATACCTACACCTTTAATAGCTAGTAAAAATTACCTAACGCCGTTACTTGGCGTTGAGGCTATTCAGAAAATGATAAGAGATTTAGTATCTCTCATCTGTATCCAGCTTGCACAACGTCATTTATTAACCCGGTATATTGTTATTGCTGTAAAGCGGGTAGATTCGACTATCATAAGGCGTACTATCTCGCTATCGCGTCCCAGCCGTTCAGAATCATTACTACATCGACTTACAGCGCATCTGGCAGCAGACATTGATGTTGAATTTGGTATTGAACACAGCTGGATTGAAGCTAAAAAACTAAGTGCTGGATTGCCAGTTAATCAGGCATTTGACCCTACCTTATGTAAGGATGATAGCAAAGATACGTTAATTGATTATCTGACAGCACGACTTGGTCGCAATAAGGTGCATCAATTACAGTACATAGATAGCTGGCAGCCAGAGTCTGCACAAAGGGTACAGCCTGCGCAGCAAACAATTAGACAGCTACACACTCACGCATCTGACAGCCTACCATATTGGCAATTACAGGATGAATCGGAAATATCAGATAATATTAATTTGGTATCCTTCTCTGCTAGACCACTTAGTTTGTTAACACCAGCAGTGCTAGTCGATGTGATTGCATTATTACCAGATCATCCGCCTTCAATGATACGCTGGCGCAAACAAAATTGGCAGATACATCAAGCAACAGGACCAGAACGTATTGGTCCATCCTGGTGGCTAAATGGCATAATCTCAAACCAACATTCAGATAAAACTAGAGATTATTACTGGCTGGAAACACAGTCAGGAGAGCGCTTGTGGGTATATCGTGAAGGGCTTATAGAAAGAGGGGAGAGCGTAGAATGGTTTTTACATGGTTTTTTTGCTTAGGTTATATTGTCTTTCAAGATAGAGTGTAAGATGCATGAGCAAGATAAGGTAGGAGGGGGCTATGCAGCACTTGGGTGTATTAGTAATTTTAGTTTTCTGCGTGGCGCAAGTCATCCACATGAGCTAATTGAAACAGCTGCAGTAGAAGGTTGGTCATCTTGCGGCATTGCAGATTATCATACAATTTCTGGATTGGTTCGGGCTCATCAATCTGCAATAGAAAAATCAGTTAAGCTGTTATGTGGAGTACGGCTTATTATTAATTGTTCTGAGCAGATAGAACAGTCAGAACAGCTCATAGAAGAAGATAGGATAGAAGTCATAATTTATGCAAAAAACCGTACAGGTTATGAATCGCTATCTCAGCTTCTCAGTCGTTTAAATATGGCTTTAGCCCATATACCAGCTGTAAAAAGAGCTACAAACTTATATATTCATGTAAGTGAATTAGCACGTCTTAGTTCAGATGTTTTTGTTATTATTGAGGCTCCAGAATTAATTAAAAATTATATGGCTGTACAGTGTCAGCAAATTCAAAAATTTGTAGTAGCCCCTTTATTATTAGGTTCTGCTATTTATCGTGATGGTAATGATAAAAAGCGTCTGAAGTATGTATCCGGTCTGGCTGCTCGTCTAGGGCTTAGATTTATTGCTTTAGCAGCTCCGCTATATCATCATTCCTCACGTCGTCCATTAGCAGACGTTTTATATTGTATTCGCACTAAACAAACGCTTGCAACCGCAGGTAGGGAGTTGTCACGTAATGCAGAGCGCCATCTTATGAAAATCTCAGAATATATTAGATTATGGTCAGAATATCCAGAAGCAATTATGGCTGCAAGTCAGGTTGCACAGGCATGTTCTTTTTCATTGTCGGAATTATCATATGAGTATCCAGAAGAAATTATACCAAATGGACGTTCTGTTATGGATGAGTTAATTTATCAGACTTGGCAGGGGGCAGAAAGACGATATCCAGATGGTATACCAAACGAGGTGAATAACTATCTGAAAAAAGAATTAGCACTTATAGCCAAATTAAATTATGCACCTTATTTTTTGACTGTATTTGATATTGTAAGATTCGCTCGCAGTCGTAATATCCTGTGTCAAGGTAGAGGGTCTGCTGCTAATTCTGCAGTGTGTTATTGCCTTGATATTACAGCAGTAGACCCAGCTAGATCTAGCCCGTTATTCGAAAGGTTTGTTAGTGAAGCACGTGCGGAGCCTCCTGATATTGATGTTGATTTTGAGCATGAGAGAAGAGAAGAAATCATCCAGTATATTTATAATAAATATGGACGTCATAGAGCAGGTATCGCCGCTAGTATTGTAACCTATCGTAAACGAAGTGCATTAATTGAAGTTGCTAAGGTATTTGGGCTTAGCCGAGATATACAACAAGCCTTGTCAGCCCAAGTATGGGATGGAAAATCAACTTCCCTTAGTTTAGAATTATTGTGTGCTGCTGGATTGGATCCAGAAGATACAAAGCTACAACTAATATTAAAGCTTGTTCAACAGTTGCATGGTTTCCCAAGGCATTTATCACAGCATGTTGGTGGTTTTGTTATTGCTAAAGATAGACTAGATTCTTTGTGTGTTATTAGGCCTGCAAGCATGGATGGGCGTACCATAATTGAGTGGGACAAGAATGATTTAGAGGCACTTGGCCTTTTGAAAGTAGACATTTTGGCGCTTGGTATGTTGAGCTGCCTTAGGCGCGCATTTGATTTGCTCAAGCGGCATTATCATCTGGCGGTTACATTATCTTCCATTCCAGCAGAAGATATGGATACCTATAATATGTTATGTGAGGCTCAGTCTGTTGGTGTGTTTCAGGTAGAATCGCGCGCTCAGATGTCTATGCTGCCACGTTTACAGCCAAGATGTTTTTATGATCTTGTGGTTCAGGTAGCTATTGTGCGCCCCGGGCCAATTCAAGGTGATATGGTACATCCGTATTTGCGTCGCAGGTCAGGTTATGAAAAAATAATTTATCCTTCAGACGAATTGAAACAAGTATTACAGCGCACACTTGGTGTGCCCTTATTTCAGGAACAGGCAATGCAGATAGCAATTGTAGCTGCAGGGTTTAGTGGTTCAGAAGCAGATCAGTTGCGCCGTGCAATGGCTACTTTTCGTAGAAATGATTTAATTCATACATTTAAAGAGCGGATGATCAAAGGAATGGTTGAGCGTGGCTATCAGGAAGAGTTTGCTATTAGATGTTTTCGTCAAATAGAAGGCTTTGGCACTTATGGATTTCCAGAATCTCATGCTGCCAGTTTTGCTCTATTGGTTTATGCTTCTGCTTGGATAAAATGTCATTATCCAGACGCATTTATCTGTGCGCTACTAAATGCCCAGCCAATGGGCTTTTATAGTCCTGCTCAGTTAGTTGCCGAAGCGAAGCGTAGTGGGGTTGAAGTCAGACCAATTGATATCAATAATTCACAATGGGATTGTAGTCTAGAGTCAACAGGTCATTCACGTCATGCTTTGCGTCTTGGAATGCGTCAGGTAAAAGGATTAAAACGCTATGAGGCTGAGAGATTAACAGCAAGCCGTCATATAGCTTATCAAGATATTAACGACCTCATTCGTAAATCGGATATTTCCATATATGGATTAGAGTCGCTTGCCAGAGCAGATGCTTTTCATTCAATCGGCCTTACAAGCCGCCAGGCATTATGGGAAATAAAAAAACTTGCCCGTCAACAAAGTTCTGGTCTACCGTTATTTTTGTATGCAGAACAACGCTATAAGACTATAATGCCAGAAGAGCTAAAAACATCTTTACCAATAGCAAGTTTAGGTAATTTAGTAGCTCAAGATTATTTAGCGACAGGATTATCCCTTAAGGCGCACCCCGTAACTATATTAGAACCATATTTTTTAGTGGATGGTTGGCACCCATGTTCTATCGCCATAGATATTATGGATAGAAAAAAACATCAACTGATTGGCCTTGTGACAGGTAGACAAATGCCAGGTACCGCAAAAGGAACTGTTTTTATTACATTAGAAGATGCTCATTATTCTCTAAATGTTATCGTTTGGCCGGCCATTGTGCGAGCCTATCGTGCAGCATTGCTTGGATCACATTTATTAGGTGTATCTGGTAGAATTCAGAAACAAGGAAAAATTATACATCTTATCGCAGATAAGCTTGTTAATTGTGATTTATACTTACAGTATTTAAGGACCCCAGAATTAAAGATGCCCATATTAAAAAGTAGAAATTTTCATTAATATCAAGAATAAGCTCATAGAATTAGCATATATCAAGTATAATTATATTTATAATAAACTTGTCTTAGAAATAATTTCTGGTAAAGCAAAACATGCATTACCTGTTTGGTATAATTTAACACAGGCGGCACGGGCACTAGTCTCATCAAGTCCTTCAAACCTAACACGCCATAAAGGTAAATCTCCACGCATTACGAGACTTACCTCAGCAGGAATCATCGCTAAGATAGAAGCTGCAGAACGTCTCGCCTTAATAGCAGCTTTGTGAGCACTGATTTTTCTGGAAAAACTACCTACTTGTATGGACCAATTATCATTCTCTAATGTAACTGAACTATAGATGGATTGAGAGGAAACAGAGCGAATTATAATCTTTGGTTTTGAGATTGGTGGTACACTGGATGCAAGTATATCTGTTGTGGGAGTGATATGTTCATTTTTTGGTCTTGGTAACGGTACTGTTATTGGAGTAGTTTCAAACTGAAACGGCTTGACCCTATCAAACTGGTTAGTTAACAGTTTAATCATATGTAAGTCACGGCTTTTACTTGTTTTACCACCGAATACAACACCTATAAGACGAACACCGTCACGTTCAGTAGAGGCAACAAGATTAAATCCAGATGCACCTATATAGCCTGTTTTTATGCCATCAGTGCCTTTAAACGCAGTCAGCAAACGGTTATGATTTTTGTATTTTTGTCCCTTATATAAGAAAAATTCATTGCTAAAATAATGGTAATACTCAGGAAAATCTTTTCGAATTGCTATGCCAAGTTTTGCCATATCTCTCGCAGTACTTTTCTGATGCCTATTAGGTAAACCGGATGCATTTTTAAATGTGGTACGTGACATACCTAGTGCTTTTGCTTTTCGGGTCATACGCTTTGCAAATTCCCGCTCTGAGGTAGAGATTTTTTCCGCCACAGCTGTTGCCACATCATTAGCAGATTTCGTAACTAAGGAGAGGATTGCCTGTTCAACAGAGATGGTCTCACCTGGCTTAAGATAGAGCTTGGAAGGGCTTCTGCTCGCAGCGAGGTCTGAAATTACAATTTGAGACTTTAAAGTCAGGTTTTTACCCTGTAGTTCTTCAAAAATTATATATAAAGTCATTATTTTTGCTAATGAGGCAGGGTAGAGTTGTTTGTCTGCATTTCTAGAGAAAAGTACACGTCCTGATATTTCCTCCATTACAAAAGATGCATATTTGGGGTTAGCCTGTACATTAGATGAAGTTATGGTGTTAATAGTTATTGCTAGGCTAAAGCAAAAGCACCAAATATTGATAAACCTACTTGTGTATTTTTTTAAGGCCAAATTATATTTTGGTAAAAATTTGATGGACATAACAATAATATTCTTCTTGATATTATTACATAAACTAATAATTTAATTGGAATTTTATAGTTAAACAAAGCTAGAAACAGTGAATCACAATTAAAATTAGAAATCAACAGTCCTATGTTGTATTCTTTTAGAGTAATGATAAATAAAAAAAATCTGTAAACCCCTTTTCTTAAATAAAAAAATGCCAATATTTATTATTAGATTACGGAGAGTTTGAAATTATGAGCGCAAACAAAGATAAGCCGGATGGTACAGATGGCGGGTTGGCACTAGCTGAGCGCACACAAACAAAAAAACCTGCTTTATATCGTGTGATTATGCTCAATGATGATTACACACCCATGGAATTTGTCGTACTTATATTACAACGGTTTTTCGGGCATAACACACAGACAGCCCAGAAAATTATGTTACATGTGCATCAAAGAGGTGTCGGTGTTTGTGGAGTGTATACCTATGAGATCGCCGAAACTAAAATAAATCAGGTTATGACATTTGCCAGACAAAACGAGCATCCATTGCAATTGCAGATGGAAAAGGAGTGAAATAGTGCTATCGCAACAATTAGAAGAGACCCTGCGTCGTTCTCTCTCTATAGCAGGGGAACATAATCACGAATTTGCAACTTTGGAGCATCTGTTACTTGCGATGCTTGAGGATAAGGATGCGCTAGATGTTATGCATGGTTGTAAATTAGATGTCTCAAGACTACGAGAAATGCTTGAGAAATATATTGATGATGAAATGGACGAATTAGTTTCTGAGGCAGATGAAATTGAAGTTCAGCCTACCGCATCTTTTAGCCGAGTTGTGCAACGTGCAATTATCCATACCCAATCTTCTGGTCGCGGTTCTGCGACGGGAGCTAATGTTCTCATTGCTATGTATTCAGAACGGGAGTCACATGCAGTATGGTTTTTAACTTCATTAGAGATGACAAGACTAGACGCTATCAGCTTTATTAGTCATGGTAATGGTTCATCCGTCGAGGGCGGAGAGACAGCAGATGAAGATTTGGAAACAGCAGATAATAAAACTGGCAAAGATGCATTATCGCAATATGCTGTTGATTTAATTGCTAAAGCTATCGAAGGGAATATAGACCCACTTATAGGGAGAAGTGCAGAGGTAGATAGAACAATACAAATTCTTTGCAGAAGAACAAAAAATAATCCCCTGTATGTAGGTGACCCTGGTGTTGGCAAAACTGCAATTGCAGAGGGACTTGCCCAGCGCATCGTAGATGGAACTGTCCCCGAAAATCTTAAATCCGCAGTTATTTACTCACTTGACATGGGTTCATTACTCGCTGGCACACGATACCGTGGGGATTTTGAAGAGCGTTTGAAGGCAGTGATGAAACAAATAGAGCTAGATGATAAAGCTATATTGTTTATTGACGAAATACATACCATAATTGGAGCAGGTGCAACCTCAGGGGGGGCAATGGATGCTTCTAATTTACTAAAACCCGCACTACAAAACGGAACCTTGCGTTGTATCGGGTCAACCACATATAAAGAATATAGAAGCTACTTTGAAAAAGATCGTGCCTTGGCACGGAGATTCCAAAAAATTGATATAAACGAGCCTTCAGTCTCAGATGCAATTAAAATTCTGTCTGGTTTAAAATCACGCTATGAAGTTCACCATGGTGTAAAATTTACCCAAGCAGCAATTAAGTCTGCCGTTGATTTATCTTCTCGATATATCCACGATCGCAAACTTCCAGATAAAGCAATAGATGTAATAGATGAGGCAGCAGCTTCCCAAAATTTACTACCACCTTCAAAAAGGCGTCAACAAATTGGTCAAAAAGAAATTGAAACCACTATTGCTTTAATGGCAAGGATCCCATCTAAAAACGTAAGCAGAGATGATAAAGCTGTTTTAGCCTCCCTCGAGACTGACCTAAAGAGGATGGTTTACGGTCAAGATTCTGCTATATCGGCTCTAGCTTCTGCGATTAAACTTTCACGAGCAGGCCTGCGTGAAGTTGGTAAGCCAATTGGCAATTATTTATTTTCTGGTCCGACAGGCGTTGGTAAAACAGAGGTAGCGAGGCAATTATCAGAAACATTAGGTATTAAGTTAATCCGTTTTGATATGTCAGAATATATGGAGCGACATACAGTATCAAGATTAATTGGAGCGCCCCCCGGATATGTAGGTTTTGATCAAGGAGGTCTGCTAACGGATGCTATTGATCAAACTCCGCATGCTGTTTTACTCTTAGATGAGATAGAAAAAGCGCATCCCGATTTATTCAACTTATTGTTACAGATAATGGATCATGGCACGTTGACAGACTCAAACGGTAAAAAGGTTGATTTTAGGAACGTGATTCTAATTATGACAACT
This sequence comes from uncultured SAR116 cluster alpha proteobacterium, assembly GCA_902520885.1. Taxonomy (GTDB): domain Bacteria; phylum Pseudomonadota; class Alphaproteobacteria; order Puniceispirillales; family Puniceispirillaceae; genus UBA5951. The sequence continues at coordinate 80,362 of CABYPW010000007.1, read as the reverse complement.
AATGCGGGAGCATCTGAGTTATCAAAACAAGCAATTGGGTTTGGAAGAGGAAATAAAACAGATGCAGACTCAGAGGCCATTGAGAGAACATTTTCACCGGAATTTAGAAACCGTTTAGATGCAACGATTGCTTTCTCAGCACTTAATAATGACACAATACGAATGGTCGTCGATAAATTTGTATTTCAACTGGAGGCTCAACTTGCTGAAAGACAAGTTGAGATACGGCTCGACGATGAGGCACGTGATTGGCTTGCCGAGAGAGGATATGACAGCTCGTTTGGTGCTAGACCTCTCGGTAGGGTGATTCAAGAGCACATCAAAAAACCATTGGCTGATCACCTTTTGTTTGGTGATTTGGTTGCTGGCGGTGAGGTAATAGTTAGCGTTAGAAAAAATAGACTCAAGCTCGTAACCAAACCAATCAGTGAATCCAAAACAGCGAAAAAGAAGACAGAAAAGGTATAAATCTTTATAAATTCATTTATATGGAGAGGTTTTGTTAATATACATAGTCTCTTGATTGTTTTGAATAACTTCTTGTCTAAGAAATTTCATGACTGCGTCCCCAAATAGGGGGTCGTTAATTTTATGAGCTGAATACGTTTTTTCAGGTAAATAACCACGTGGAACTTTATGCAAACCTTGAGCACCTGCTTCCACTCGCCTAATTCCATTTTTAATCGCAAAATCAATAGCTTGATAATAGCACGTTTCGAAGTGTAAAAATGGTATATTTCGAAGCCCCCCCCAATTTCTGCCATATAATGCATCAGACCCAATGAAATTTAAAGCTCCGGCTATAGGCACGTTGTTTTCATAACAGAGAATTAGTAAAATTTTATTTCTTAAGTTAATGGGTAAATGGTGAAAAAACAGGCGGTTTAAATAAGCTCCACCCCATTTTTTTTCAATTGTCGCAATATAACACTCATAGAAAATATCCCAATGTTTTGTTTTTATGTCATCCCCGGTAAGATGCACAAATTTTAAATTTGCTTTACTTATACTTTCCCTCTCTTTTCGAATATTTTTTCGCTTCCTAGATGTTAGTTTATCCAGAAAGTCATCAAAATTATTGTAACCCTGATTATGCCAGTGAAACTGTAATCCTTCACGTATCATCCAGCCATTTTTTTTTGCAACTGTTACATCAGAAGTATTGATAAAATTAACGTGTGCAGATGATAAATTATTATTTTCAATAATTGACTTCATACAAAAAAGAAGGGACTGTTTTGCTTTAATATCCTCATCTAAAGATAGTAGGCGTGGCCCTGGTACGGGAGTAAATGGGACTGCTCCTAAAGATTTAGGATAATATTTCCCCCCCGAACGTTCATAAGCATTTGCCCAGCCGTGGTCAAAAATATATTCGCCATATGAGTGATATTTTAAGTAATGTGGCATAGCTGCGCGCAGTACTTTGTCTTCATCATATACACATAAATGAAGGATATCCCAACCAGTATCTATTCCGACGCACTTGCTTTCTTCAAGCGCAGCCAGAAAACCATGTGAAACAAAAGGATGGCCAGAGGGGTTTAATCTATCCCAATCTTCAGATGTAATATCATTGATAGAGGTCAATGTTTTAAGCGAAAAAGAAAAACTTTCTAATGAATTATCCATGAAATTATTATATATAAATGAGATTTAGTTTTAACTTCCTAAAATTGTTTAAGTTATGATTTGAGCTGAAATATAGCATCAATTTCTACCACTGCACCAAGGGGTAGGGAGCTTACCCCGACAGCAAATCTAGTATGTCTGCCATTATCACCAAATAACGACACCATTATTTCCGAAGCCGCGTCAATTACTTTAGGTTGTCCGGTAAATTCGGCTTTTGAGGAAACAAACCCACCTAGTTTAATAACACGTTCTATGTTTTCTAGGTTATTACTTACGCTTGCTACTTGACGCAATATCGCAATTGCACATTGTCTTGCTTGCTCTTGTGCCTCCTCTACTGTCACAGAATTTCCAACCTGTCCAGTTAGATTAATTGCACCATCAACTAAAGGTAACTGTCCAGATACATAAACCATATCGTTAACCACAAGAACGGGTACATAGTTTCCAGCGGGCATGGCTGGCTTATCCAAATGAATGCCTAATTTTTCTAACTTAACTTGAATTTCAGAAGCCATTTTTTCTCCTCTAAACCTTCTTATGCCAAATAATATGTAATACCTCATTATGCCATGTGTTAAGATTACTGTTATATTCACTATGCTTTTAGTAGTGAATAATTTTTGAGTTTATGGCTAATTTAAGTCTGGGTCAGCTACAGCCTGTAGTAGAACCACAAGTATTACACTTTAAGCATGTACCATTACGGACAAGAGTAAAATTTTGGCATTCAGGACATGATTCACCTTCATAACCTTGCATTCTGGCTTGTTTAACCATTTCTTGACTATTTGCGACTGCACTAATATTGCCAGTGTCTTGGGAAACACCTTGTGTTATAACGCTTGGCTCTGGCTCTGGTGCTGGCGCAATAAAGCTTTTCGCTATATTGGTTTCCTGGCCAATGGCTTTGGAAGTTTGGTTTTGATTGGAATATACTTTTAATCCCTGTTTTCTGATGAATCCGCGACTAGTTGCTCTATCTACAAGTTCAGATTGTGCCTCTCCACCTCCAATTGTATCTACATCTAAATCGTCCTTATTTACATGCCCAAGATCATGTCTATCAAGATAGGAGATTGCTAATTCTCGGAAGGTATAATCGAGAATGGATGACGACATTTTTATTGCATCGTTTCCGGTAACAATACCTTGTGGCTCAAATCTTGTAAAAGTAAAAGCCTCTACAAACTCTTCTAGTGGGACACCATATTGAAGACCGATGGATACAGCTATGGCAAAATTATTCATTAAAGAGCGGAATGCTGCACCCTCTTTATGCATATCAATGAAAATCTCACCAAGACGACCATCCTGATATTCTCCCGTTCTAATATACACTTTATGACCCCCAACAGATGCTTTTTGTGTATAGCCCTTGCGTCTATGGGGAAGCCTTTCACGATCTTGCAGGTGTATCACACGTTCCACAATCTTCTCTACAATTTGTGGTGTCGATGTTATTTGTGCCTCTTCCAAGTCTTCCTCATCAATAAGGGCTGAGGATAGAGGTTGGCTAAGCTTTGAGCCGTCTCGATATAGCGCATTTGCTTTTAAACCGAGCCGCCAAGATTGCATGTACGAATTGCCACATTCTTCCACTGAGGCATTATTTGGCATATTAATAGTTTTTGATATTGCTCCTGATATAAACGGTTGGGCTGCAGCCATCATCGTAATATGACTTTCAACAGATAAATAGCGTTTTCCTATTCTGCCGCATACATTGGCACAGTCAAAGATAGGTAAATGTTGTCTTTTTAAATGCGGAGCTCCTTCTAATGTCATAGCACCACAAATATGAATATTTGCTGCGTCTATTTCATCTTTACTAAAGCCAAGTTCCTCAAGCATATTAAATGAAAAGTCATTTAATTGGACTTCGCTAAACCCAAGTATCTCTCTACAGAAGTCATGGCCAAGTGCGTAATGATTGAATGCGAATTTTATATCAAAAGCATTTTCTAAACTTGCTTCTAATTTTTTAAGCACTGCGTCGGTGAATCCCTTATCTTTTAAAGCAGAAATAGAAATAGCTTGGCAGTCCTTTAAACTACCATGCCCTACAGCGTAACGAGTGATTTCTTCTATTTGGTTTTCTTTATATCCAAGTTTTTTTAGCGCTTCAGGCACAACTCTATTTATGATTTTAAAATATCCACCACCAGCCAGTTTTTTAAACTTAACGATTGCAAAATCCGGCTCAATACCTGTTGTATCACAATCCATCACCAGTCCAATTGTTCCTGTCGGAGCAATTACTGTGGCTTGTGCGTTTCGATATCCGTATTTTTTTCCGAGTCTAACAGCCTCTTCCCAAGCTTTTTCTGCGGCTGTCACAAGCGTTTTATCTGGGATATTTTTCATTGCTAGAGGAACTGGCAAAATACTTAATTCATGATAACCATCTGACTTACCTAAGGCTGCATTTTTATGGTTTTCCATAACGCGCATCATTGATTTAGCATTTAATTTGTATTTAGGAAAAGCGCCAAGTTCGCTAGCAATTTCTGCCGAGGTTGCGTAAGATTTTCCTGTCATGATTGCTGATATTGCTCCACATATGGCACGTGCCTCATCGCTATCATAAGAATAACCAGCTGCCATTAACATTCCACCAATGTTCGCAAATCCTAATCCTAAGGTTCTATAATCATACGAGCCTTGTGCTATTTCCTTTGACGGAAATTGTGCCATGGTTACAGAAATTTCTAGTGTCAATGTCCATATTCTAGTTGCGTGCTCAAATGTTTCGATGTCGAACGTACCATCATCATGCCTAAATTGCATTAAATTCAAGGATGCTAAATTACATGCTGTATCATCTAAAAACATATATTCTGAACATGGATTGGATGCATTAATTCTACCACCTTTTGGACAGGTATGCCATTCATTGATAGTAGTGTCATATTGAAGTCCTGGATCAGCGCAGGCCCACGCTGCATACGCTATCTTGTCCCATAGCTCTGTGGCGTCAACTTCTTTTGTTATTTTTCCGTCCACGCGACCGATTAAGGACCATTTACCTTTTTGTTCCACTGTATTTAGGAATGCGTTTGATACACGAACGGAATTATTAGAATTTTGTCCTGCTACCGTAAGATATGCCTCACTATCCCAGTCTGTATCATATGTTTTGAATTCGATTTCTGTGAAACCCTGTTGAGCAAATTGTATTACCCTTTGAACATAATTTTCTGGGAGCATCGCTTTTCGAGCTTCTATAATTGCCTTTTTTAACTGGCTATTTTGTTTTGGGTTATATCGCTCTGTGTCTCCCAAGTTTGTTGCCTCAACACATGCTCTCATCACGTCACTCATGTGTTTGCTTGCTATTTTTGAGCCCGTAACTAGTGCAGCTACTTTTTGTTCCTCCACTACTTTCCAGTCTATATATTCTTCTATATCTGGGTGGTCTACATCAACGGTGACCATTTTTGCAGCACGTCTTGTTGTACCACCTGATTTTATTGCTCCAGCTGCTCTGTCACCAATTTTAAGAAAGCTCATAAGCCCTGATGATTTACCGCCTCCAGAAAGATTTTCTCCATTGCCTCGTAATTTGGAGAAGTTAGAACCCGTTCCAGAACCATATTTAAATAAGCGTGCTTCTCGAACCCATAAATCCATAATGCCGCCTTCATTTACCAAATCATCATCTACGGATTGGATGAAACATGCATGCGGTTGTGGGTGCTCGTATGAGGATTTAGAGCGCACCATTTTTCCTGTTTCAAAATCAACATAGTAGTGACCTTGGCTAGGGCCATCAATGCCATATGCCCAATGTAATCCTGTATTAAACCATTGTGGTGAATTAGGTGCGGCCATTTGCCGAGCTAACATCACACTCATTTCTTCATAATAAATCTTAGCATCTTTCTCGCTGCTAAAATATCCTCCTTTCCAGCCCCAATATGTCCACGTTCCAGCTAGACGATGGAAAACCTGTTTTGCAGAAGTTTCACCAATGTATCTTTCATCTTTAGGAAGAAGATTTAATGCCTCTATATCTGGTTTGGAGCGCCATAACCAAGATGGCATGCCATTCTCTTCAATTTTTTTGAGCCGTGTAGCCACGCCGGCTTTTCGGAAATATTTTTGGGAAATTATATCTGTTGCTACCTGACTATATTGCTCCGGCACTTCGATATCCGCTGCTGAGAAAACTATTGTACCATCCGGATTGCGAATCTCGCTACTTGCTGACCTGTATGGAATATTATCGTAGATTTCTTCATTTTCTTTTGTCAGTAGCCGTTCAAAACGCATAATATTATATCCTTTTGTTTAAATGATTCGCTAATGGTTTTCTAAGCGAATCCCTAATTATCCCTATACTCAGGTTGATGTTTGTTAACAACATGTAGTAGACGTGGCCTTCGAGGTTACCTGATGTAGTATTTTAGATCAAGTTAGGCAATCAAAAAAAATTTACTATTTTGACTTTTTTTTCTTGATTTTTTCTAGGTAATTGAAATCATTGAGTTGATAATGGGTAAAATATTTTTTTAATAAAAAAATATTTTGTTATTTGGCTTAATTTAACAGACACTGCTCTTTATTTTCTTTCTATTATTATCACAATTTGAAACAAAACATTTATCTATTATCCTTTTTTTGGTAAATAGGTGACTGTGAAAGAGTAAAAATTAAATTTTGGAAAAACCACTAATATTTATCATTGTTTGGGAATACGCTTATGCATATAATCTCTAAAATACTAATAGCATGCACTTCGAAATTTAGAGGTGAAGATAGTTTTGGTAACAAATATTATGAGAGAATTAGAAAAAAAAACCATTTAAGATCAAAAAGGTTTGTTTTGTTTAAAGGGACTGCAGAGGCATCTAAAGTTCCAGCAGATTGGCATGGGTGGCTTCACCACACACAAGATGAAATTCCTCCAAAAGACGGATTTCAAAAATACGATTGGCAGCATGCTCACCTTCCTAATTTAACTGGTACTAAATTTGCCTACCGTCCAAAGGGGCATATGTTGAGCGGTGGAAAGAGAGAAAAAGCTACTGGGGATTACGAACCTTGGACACCAACATCGTGACCTGTTTCGTTCAAAAAAGAGCTTTCTTCAGCATGTGTATCATTATAGTTACCCTTATCAAAGGACATAAATAACATGCGTCAAAACACTTTAGAAACATTACTCGGAGCAATAATAATCGTGGGTGCCCTACTTTTCGCGATAACCATTTATAATTCCGCAAATATTACACCCTCGGAAGGCATCGTGTTAAAAGCAGAGTTTGGCGATGTATCTGGATTATCGAAAGGAGATGATGTATTTCTCTCTGGCATTAAGATAGGTCAGGTAACCTCTTATGAGATAGATAAAAAAAGCTACATGGCGCGACTTAGTTTTATAATAAATCCAGATATAGAGTTGCCGTCAGACTCTAGTGCTAGGATTGTGGCTTCGTCCCTTTTAGGAGGTTATGTACTTGAGATCTCGCCTGGCTCTAATGAGGAAATGATGCAGGACGGAGACATCATATATGATACGACAGATCCAGTTAGTCTTACAGATTTATTAGGCAAATTCGTATTTCAAAGTGCTAACAAATAGTTTTAAGAATTTTGGTAATGAAGATTATTAGCACTTTTTTATCACTTATATTTTTTCTTGTGATTAACTTATTTATCGAAAATAGACAGGCAGATGCATCAAATTGGATAGTAGCTCAAACAGCAGAATTACAGCTTCTTGATAAAATAACAGCCCGTATTTCTACTAAAAAAGTCCAAGTTGGTGGTGGAACTGAGTTTGGAACGTTAGAGTTGAGGGTGTATCATTGTGCTTACAGACCTCCAGAAGAACCTCCTGAAAATGCAGCATTTATTGTAATTTATGACAACGGATATGGAGATAAAAAACTTCAAAAAGCACTTTTTTCTGGGTGGATGTTTGCTTCTAGTCCGGCCATCTCTGGCCTTGAACACCCTGTCTACGACGTAACTTTGTTGTCATGCCATAACGAATGAATAATTTCAGATTCTGGGATGTCCAGTTCAAGACTAGCTTCAGTATTTATTGCTGTTTTTAGTTTCTTTTGAAATGACGTATTCTCTATTGACTCTATTCCAAATTGCATAAGATGATCGCTCACAAATTGTGCGTCTAATAAATTAAAATTTCCATATTTTAGCCTAGCCATTAAATGACAAAGCGCAATTTTTGAAGCATTAGATTCGCGGCTAAACATAGATTCACCAAAGAAGGCACCGCCAATTGCAACTCCATATAATCCGCCTATTAAATTACCCTCATGGTAGGCTTCCACCGAGTGCGCAAAACCTAACATGTGAAGAGAAATATATAATCTCCTAATCATGGGGTTTATCCAGGTATCTTTTGTGTCAGTTCGAGGTGCAGCACATCCATCAATTACGGCTGGAAAATTTTGATTCCATTGAATTTCAAATGGTTGTTTTTTTAATAACCTTAATAATTTTTTTGGGATTTTTGGAGGTCGAAATGGCAATACTCCGCGCACGTCAGGTTGAAAAAATTGGATATCCCTAGAGTCCTTGCTTGTCGCCATAGGGAAAATACCAAGAGTATAAGCCTGAATGATTGTCTCTGGAGCAATAATAAATTGTTGTGACACTATATTCTCCCAATAATTGCGATTATCGTGTGTCTATTTGACTAAATGAAATTTAGGATGATGAAATATGAATATTAAGTCGTTTCATTCAAGAATTTTTAATAAATTGCTCCGCATTAAATTTGCTAATCGCTCATGAAGTCCTCTTATTCAGTTAAGAAAGACTCCGCAAGTGCTCTCATAGCTAGATTGTAGGATTGCGCTCCAAGTCCAACAATAACGCCATTTGATATTGATGAAATCATTGAAGTATGTCTGAATTCTTCTCGACCGTAAATGTTAGAGATATGTACTTCAATAATCATTCCAGAAAATAAGGCTAGCGAGTCTCTAATCGCAACTGATGTGTGGCTATATCCACCTGCATTAATGATAATGCCCTCATATTTACCATTAGCCTTTTGGATCAAATTCACAAGCTCCCCCTCATAATTGGTTTGAGCAAAATACACTTCCACTTGAAGTTCATTAGCCAAGGCTTCACAGGCAGTTTCAATTTCTTTTAAGTTTATATGCCCATAAATCTCAGGTTGTCTTGTCCCAAGCATGTTTAGATTTGGTCCATTAAGGATAAGAATTTTTGCCATTGTTTGATGCACCTAATTTCTAGTAGTAAATTTTCTTTTTAAAATATTCATAGCGTATTTAAATAAACAATGCGAATAATCAATCCTCAGTGAAATATTTATCCAAGGTAATTTACCCAATTAATTTGATCCATGCATCGATAGTATTCAGTTTTTATTTCTTTCTGTGTCAATAATTGCCATTATCTCTTTTAGACTAATTGCACCTGGAATAATTGTCTTACCTATCAATAAAGCAGGTGTACCCTCTATTCCAATTGCTCGACCAGAATCGATGTTACGACGTAAAATTCGATCAAATTTATTACTTGAAATATCAGCACTAAATTGTTGCATGTTGAGACCAACCATGGTTGCAATCGACTTCAAAGAATCCTCTGTGATTCTTCCAACTGAGTTCATTAAAGCAAGATGATACTCCAAAAACTTATTTTGTTCTTCCGCTGCAAGAGCAGCTTTTGCGGCTAATACCGAGCTTTCTGCTAATATCGGAAATTCCTTTATCACTATTAGTATATCATCATCCTCATTAATGAGAGTCTGAAGTGTTTTAAAAAGTCTTTTGCAATAGCCACAATTATAATCTGAATACTCATAGATAATTAAAGACGCATTCGGGTTGCCAAATCGTCCATCACCCTCAGTTTCATAAGTAAGTGACATTGCATTTTCTTCAGCTTCTTTTGACTTCTGGTTTGAATAATTTAATATTATTTCATATAAAATATCTGGATTTTGATTGAGATAATCATGGACAATTTGTTGAATTATTTGCTCTTCAGATTCTGAAAATCGTGCATTTACAGGATTGGTTATAATAATACATAACCCAATGAAAAAAATAAGCTGTTTCATGTTCTTCTGCCGTTTAAAGATGTGATAATTATAAAGGTCATTAACACGGGCAAATTTATCTTTCAATGGAAGAAGCCGATCTACAAAAAACTAAATACCTATTAAAAAATTGTGATTAGCAAAAAATATTTATTTAGTTTTTAATGCCCGAGAATCTTGTATCAAGAATTTCAGGTCTTTCAGGCTTTTTTCTAATTCAGGGTTTAAATTTGGAAACTTTAGGGCACGTTCCAAGTGATTGGTTGCCTGCCGCAGATCGTTACTGAGATAAGCAGCTTCAGCAAGTTGCAAGTTTGCACTAGCAAGGTCCCCTGTTTTCCCTAAAGCAGTTGCATATTCTCTTCTTGCAAAGGGCAACTTGGGCTCGCCAGCAACTGCAATTTCTAGTATTTCTCTTGCATTAAAATAATGCTCAGAACTATCTGCTGATAAAAACACTCTCCCAAGACGTAAGGCAATTAGCGGGGCCCCGCCACTTTTATTGAATGCTTCTTCAAAATAATTAATTGCAGATGGGAGTAATCTATCAGCAAAAGCGATCTCACCTGCAAGTTCATAAAAATAAGGGTTGTTTGGCTCGGCTATAAGCAAAGTGCTTGCATCTTTACTAGCCTTTTCTAGGCTTCCATATCTTAAGTAGGCGATTGCACGCTGATACATTTTGTCCACTGAAAGGGTATTATTTTTTAAATTTTGAATAATTTCTTCAGGTCGTTTTTCATAACTTGATAATTTTCCTACAATGCGCTTGAAACTAGCATAGTCTGCTGCGTTCATTCTACTGTTTGTGAAATTAGATTTAGTAACATGGTCTTCATAGACTGCTAAACGTTTTTTTGCCTCAGGGTGGGTTCGATAATATTCTGATTGGTAACTTTCGGGAAGAGCATTTTCATTTGATAGCCTTTTCATCATTCTTGCCATACCAGCAGCGCTTATTTGTAATTCATCAAGCATTTTAAGCGCCCATTCATCTGCAATCGCCTCATTTATTCGAGAGCCATAATAATATTGTCTTGCTACTCTATCGTTCCCGCCAATTAAAAGACTTGCAGCCAATTCTTCAGAGCCGCTTATCGCAGCGGCGGCGGCGAGAGCAGTGCTCAAAGAGGATGCATTCCTCGCAACTTCTAATGATTCATTTTTTCTAGCTACATGGCCAGATACAATATGACCTAATTCATGTGCCATTACGCCAATGACTTCTTCTAAAGACTCTGCTTTTAGTAATAAACCTGAGTGAAGATAGATAACGTTATCACTGGTAACAAAGGCATTATAAGAAGAATTCAAAATCACTCTAACTTTTATTTGCGATGAAATATTAGCTTTTTTTAGTAAAGGCTCTAAAAAAGCTTCTAGTTTAGTTTCGATTTCCGCATCTCGAATTAAATTCGCATAGCAACTTGTTGTTAAACCGACAAAAAATAGTAAAAAAGATATTATTAAATAAAAGTTTCTAATATACGACATTTGTTTTGTTTATTTTTTTTAAAAAATGAAATATAATTCTAAAAATATACAAATAATTGTATAAAATTCTAATTAATTTATTTGACACAATGAATTAGATATGATGTTGTGCGCAGCTAAAGTAATAAAAATTATAATTAATTACAGCACAAATTAGATCTATTTATAAGCCTAACATAAGGCCTTACATTGTCTAGAATATAAAGATAAAAAAATTTGAGCAAGGGTAACATAATGAGCGGTCCAACGTTAAAAGTTTCTAATAGAAGCAAAATGCCACCATTTATGGCAATGGACGTAATGCGTCTTGCGGCTGAATTAGAAGCTGATGGAAGTGATATAGTGCATCTAGAAGTTGGGCAGCCTTGTTCTCCAGCGCCCCAAAAAGTTATTGATGCACTTGCTGCATCCATGGGACGATTAAAAACACACGGATATTCAGTGGCACTAGGAATCCCAGAGTTACGTTTAAGAATAGCAGACCATTATGAACAATGGTATGGAGAAAAAATCGGACCTGAGCGTGTCGCAGTAACAGTTGGTTCATCAATGGCATTTGCAATATCTTTCCTAGCCGCATTTGATATTGGGGATAAAATTGCAATCCCAAACCCGGGTTATCCTGCCTACCGCAATCTAATGTTAGGTATGGGGTTAGAGCCCGTTACATTAAATGCAGGTCCATCAGAAGGGTGGGTGCCAAGATTAAAAGATATGGAAAAATGGGAAAATTTGCCTGATGGTCTAATGATTGCAAGTCCCCATAACCCAACTGGTGTAATAATTTCAGATAATGAGTTGAAAGATATTTGTGAATGGTGTGATAAAAATGGAGTTAGATTAATATCTGATGAAATTTATCACGGATTATCATACAAAGGCAGATGTGAGACAGCATTGAAATATAGCGAAAATGTGATTGTAATAAATAGCCTTTCAAAATATTTTTCCATGACAGGCTGGCGCATTGGTTGGATGATATTGCCTGAGCAATTATTAAATACAGCCGAAAAACTAGCCCAAAATTTGTATATTTCAGCACCAACACCAAATCAAATTGCAGCAATTGAGGCTTTTGATTGTAGTGAAGAATTAGACCAGAATATAAGACGTTACAAGGAAAATAGGAACATATTATTATCAGGTCTGCCTGCAGAGTTTTTAGGAAATGCTGCTCCATGTGATGGGGCTTTTTATATTTATGCAGATATATCCGCGTTAAGTATGGACTCAATTAATTTTGCTAAAAAATTACTCGATGAGACTGGTGTTGCAACCACGCCAGGTGTCGACTTTGACCCAATTAATGGACATCGATATTTGCGTTTATCTTTTGCTGGTGCGACACAAACAATGAATGAGGCTGTTAAACGAATTAATGAATTTGTTCTAACCTATAAAAGGGACGCCGCGTAATAAATAAACCTAAAAATTTATTAATAAAAAAATTTATTTTTAAATTATTTTTTTGTCCACCAGCCGCGCTTTTTGGCTACTGGAGCATTTTTCCCAACCTCAGTTACACCTAATTCAATCGAAGCCAAGGGCTCTCTTCCAGCAGCAAGACCCTCAGAAGAAATAGGAGATTCAGACTTTTTTTGATTTGTTGAGGAGTTCTTTTTCTTACTTACCGTTTTACTGGCTAATTTTTTATTACTTGATTTTTTTACCTTAGTTTTAGGGCGTGTTGATTTTTTAGTTCTATTCTCATTTGCAGGTTTTAATCGTGTAGATTTTGGGGCTACTGTCTTCTTTGCTTTTTTTATTTTTGACTTATTATCACTTGATTCATTGTTGGATTCTGAGGATGATGCAGTACTATGTGCCTTTGCATTTGCAGATATTTCTTCTGTAGAACTTATATTTGATTCATTTTGTTTTGATTTGCCACCACGGTGTCTGCGAGATTTTGGTCTTGTTTGAGTCTCATTAATTTCCAAATTAGAGTTGGGAGGGCTTTTTGTCATCTGCCTCGAGTTTTCTTCAGAATCTAAGTCATTTTCCGTTTCCAAAACATTATCTATGTTTTGAGACATAACTGTCTCATCTCCATCACGCCGACGCCTGCGTCTGCCGCCACGACGACCACGTCGTTTGCGTTTTGGTTGGTCACCACTCTCGATATCTTCCTCATTTGAGGGGTGCGAATGATGGTGAGGTTCTTTGCTCCGCTCAGGTTTATTTTTACCAGAGACTAATTTTTCTTTTGTTTGTATAGGGATATTATCCACCAATAATTGATATTCATTTTCAATTAAGGTTGCATCAGCTTTAATTGAGATCTTACAGCCCGCTCTATTCTCAAGTTCGGTGAGAGTCCCCCGTTTTTCATTGAGAATGTAAATTGCGATTTCTATTTGTGTAATGATTGTAAGCTCTTTTGCAGAAATATTACTGATTTCTTCTTCAAGAATTCGCAAAATTTGGAGGGCGGATGAGTTAACAGAACGTACTCTACCGGTGCCTTCACAATGAGGACATGTTTGAGAAATTGATTCAACTAGAGAGGGACGTAATCGTTGTCTAGACATCTCTAAAAGCCCAAAATGACTTATGTTACCTACTTGTATTCTAGCTCTATCATTACGAAGAGCCTCTTTTAATTTTCCCTCAACTAAATGCTGGTTTCTATTTTCTTCCATATCTATAAAATCGATTACGATAAGTCCCGACAAATCTCGTAATTTCAGTTGTCGTCCAATTTCCTCTGCTGCTTCGACATTTGTTTTGACAGCAGTTTCCTCAATATTACGTTCTCTTGTTGCTTTTCCAGAGTTTACATCAATAGCAACAAGAGCTTCTGTCTGATTAAATACTAAATAACCCCCTGATTTTAGGATAACCTCATTTTGATGAATTTGCTCTAGCTGTTCTTCCACTTCATATTGTTGGAAAAGGTGATTATCACCGGTGAATTCGTACACCCTTTTGGCGTGACTTGGTATGAGCATTTTCATATGGGTTTTTGCTATTTTGTAGCTATCTCCACCCTCTACATATACTTCTTCAATATCGTTAGTATAAATGTCTCGAATAGCACGTTTAACTAAACTACCTTCTTCGTGTATAAGACAGGGAGCCTCTGATTTCATTGTATTGGTTCTAATATCGTTCCATAATTTGGTTAAGTAGGTATAATCTCGCTTTATTTCGGTTTTAGTTCTTTTTGAACCAGCTGTTCTCACAATGACGGCCATTCCTTCAGCTATATCTAATTCACTAACCACTGATTTAAGTCGTTTTCTATCTAAGGGATTATTTATTTTGCGCGAAACACCTCCACCTCTATTACTATTAGGCATCAGAACACAATAGCGCCCGGCAAGAGAGAGATATGTTGTAAGAGCAGCTCCTTTATTACCACGTTCCTCTTTTACTACTTGAACAAGCAATATTTGTTTTCGAGAAATAACTTCTTGAATTTTATATTTGTGCAAAGGGTTAGAATTTAACTTCTTTGCTGAAATAGCTAATTCTTCTTCATTATCGATTGTTTCGAGCAACTCCGTTTTCAATGAGGTATTTTCCTCATCTTCATCATCCATAGACTCTGTTTGTTTCTTTAACGCCTCTCTATCTTCGATAGGTATTCGATAATAATCTGGATGAATTTCACTGAAAGCAAGAAATCCCTGACGATTGCCACCATATTCAACAAAAGCAGCTTGTAAAGATGGTTCTACGCGAGTTACACGCGCAAGATAGACATTACCTTTTAGTTGTTTCCGAGCTGTATTTTCATAGTCAAATTCTTCAATTTTTTGATCATTAAGAAGGACAACTCGTGTCTCTTCTGGTTGATGAGCGTCGATGAGTAGTTTTTTGTTCATAAGTATATCTCTCTGTCATTTGCAAGCTTTGATAGATGCGATTGCAAGACGATTGTTCAATAGCTGTTCTAGTTGTGTTTGTATACAGAATGGCACAGATAAGCCTTTGGATTGAGTTGTTATAATGCTCTATGAGAAATGTATTAAAGTAGAATAAAGGCTCAAATATATTTGTCATTTTTGGTTTCATCATTCTGCAGAACATAAAAAATAATAAAGTTGCGAGGTATCAGTTTAGCTTATTTTTGCTAAACACATATGCAAACAAGAAGTCTGCTGTATGTGTAACTTTCGCAATAATAAAGGTAATATCACATGAAGAGAAAATAAGGAAAAGAAAATTGAATTACATCTGTTATAAGTATTTTTATCTTGAAAGTTTTTTGTTAATTTAGCTAGCTGCATCAGTCATTAATGTAAGTAATCTAGAAGTTAAAACTTTATAATCAAAATAGAAGTTGGTAACTAATAAAAATTATCAAATAATTTTTTTATTGAGTTTTATTTTGTTCTCAACAATGTTTTAATTATGTCTAAAAAACCTTTATTTTTAATTACCATATTCATTAGTTTCATTTTAGGAACTTTATTGTCTGCGAAGGCAGACTTTAAAAATAATTATGTAAATTTTCGATTTGGTCAAATATATGAAGTGAGGGGATTGGAAGGATTTACTGGTTCAGCTACTAGAATTGTTGTTGAAACAAGCATTGCACCAGAGACTCGTATTTTTTTGCTGGAAAACCCCTACAGGCTTGTCATAGATACTGCAAACACTGAATGGAATGTGCCGGATTTGAAACATTCGGGTAGTGTAAATATTGGTCCAGTTAGCTCCTATCGATATGGTAAACCTGACTCTTATACAGGTAGATTGGTATTTGAATTATCAGCACCTGCAGCCCCTGTGGCGGCATTTCTTCTACCTCCTGAGGATGCTGGTTACAGGATAGTGGTAGATATTCTTGACAGGGGAAAAACCGCCTTCTCTATAGCTAAAGAGGCGTTAAGGAAAACGCCTTATCTTGCAAATAATGAGATCGATTTAATTATACAAAACCAAATTTATGATAAAGATTACACCGATATATCGGATGAGACAGAAGAAGCCCAAAGCATAAAACTATCTGGAAGAGTTGTTGAGCTGATATCGCCCTTAAAAAGGCCCAAAAGATGGGTTGTTACAATAGATCCCGGACATGGCGGCAAAGATCCTGGCGCAATCGGACTTTCTGGTACAAAAGAGAAGAAAATTACATTTAATGCTTCAAGGCGTTTAGCAAAACACTTAAATAACACTGGGCAGGTTATTGCAAGACTAACAAGAGAGGATGACAGCTTTATAAAATTAAGAGACAGAATTGCAATTGCACGTAAACATCAAGCGGATTTATTTGTTTCTATACATGCAGACGCTGCCCCAAATGCGAATGCATACGGGATTTCTGTGTTCTCTTTATCAGACAAAGCCTCAGATAAGGAGGCAGAATTAATAGCAGAGCGTGAAAATAAGGCTGATTTGCTTGGGGGACTTGATTTGGCTGCTCAAGATCCACAAGCTGCTAACGCCTTACTAGGAATGTTTCAAAGGGAGTCGATGAATGAATCTACCTATCTAGCAAAAGCTATATTAGAACAAGTTCGCTCTTTTCCAGGAGGTGATAAGCGTGGACATCGATTTGCTGGTTTTGCAGTATTAAAGTCACCTGATATTCCCTCTGTTTTAATAGAAATGGGTTTTCTAACAAATAAGCAAGATGAAGCCAATTTAAACAAAAATAAGTATATTGATAAGTTAACAAAAAAAATTGCAGATGCTATTTTGAAATATCTAAATTCGTCTCAACTATAATAATTTGAATAGTAAATTTATAAGTTGTCATAAAATTGCCCTAAAAAGAAATTAGTAAAATTAAAATGAAATTATTTTTTGGAATATTTACGTTTTTCATAATTTGCACGCTTGCAGGTATAGGAGGAATTTTATGGGTATTTTGGTCTTTTGGGCAGGATTTACCTGATTACGCAAAACTCGCTGATTATGAGCCGCCTGTTGTCACACGTATACATGCTGGAGATGGCGCATTATTAGCAGAATATGCAACGGAAAAACGTTTATTTATGCCAACACAAGCAATGCCACCTGATCTTATAGCTGCTTTTCTCTCTGCGGAAGATAAGTCATTCTATCAACATTTTGGTGTGGACTTAAAAGCATTAAGCCGCGCTATTATAACAAATATTTCCAACATTGGCTCTGGCAGGAGACCAATTGGTGCCTCTACAATAACTCAACAGGTCGCAAAAAACTTTTTGCTCACTAATGAGGTGTCAGTCGAACGTAAAATAAAAGAAGCAATCCTTGCTATACGTATAGAACGTGCCTTAGAGAAAGATGATATATTAGCTCTTTATTTAAATGATATCTATTTGGGGCTATCCAGTTATGGGGTTGCAGCAGCTGCATTAAATTATTTTGATAAGCCTCTTGATCAACTTCAATTACACGAAATCGCATATTTAGCGGCTCTTCCTAAGGCACCAAATAACTATCACCCGGTCAATAAAACAAAAGATGCAATTGCTAGGAGAAATTGGGTATTACAGCAAATGTTTTTAAATGGATTTATTACGCAAGATGAGAAAGTTTTCGCACAATCTTACGATTTGGGAGTGAGGGAACAAACAGGTTCTGACCTTGCTGAAGCACCTTATTTTACGGAAGATGTAAGGCGTGAACTTATATTTTTATTTGGCTCTGACATGGTTTATGGCGGAGGCTTGTCAGTTAGAACAACATTAGACCCAATTTTACAAGGTTTTGCACAAAATGCTTTGATAGGTGGTCTGGAAGCACTAGATAGGCGACAAGGTTGGCGAGGTGCAGTTACACAGATCAACCGGTCAGAAAATATAGATGACCAACTTTCAAAGATTACGATGTCTATGCCGAAAGGGCGACATGCCGCTTTAGTTTTAAAAGTTAAACCATTTGAAGCAGAAATTTATGTTGAGGGTATAAAGGGCATTATTCCATTTGCGCTCGCAAAATGGGCGTATCCTCCACGTAATGAAGCTGGCATACGTCCCCCAAAGGTAAAATCATTGGAGGAGGTGCTTAAAGCAGGAGATGTCGTTATTGTTCAGCGACCTGAAGATGCATCAGATTTGATACCTAAGGATTTTCTATGGAATCCAGAGTATTGGGCATTGGGTCAGCGCCCACTCGTGGAGGGGGCCATTGTGGTGATGGACCCTCACACAGGAAGATTACTTGCAATGTCAGGTGGGTATAATTTCAATGATTCAGAATTTAACAGAGCTAGTCAAGCATATCGTCAGCCAGGCTCGGCGTTTAAGCCCTTTATTTATCTCGCTGCACTAGACGAAGGCTATAGTCCAACTACCCAAATTCTTGATGCCCCATTAGCTGTCGACCAAGGTCCAGGACTACCAAAATGGAAGCCATCTAATTATACAAAACGATTTTATGGGCCATCAATTATGAGGGTTGGAATCGAAAAATCTCGTAATTTGATGACTGCTAGACTAGCTATGGCTATTGGTATGCCAGTAGTGCAAGATTATGCAAAAAAATTTAATTTAGATGCTGATCTACCTCCCTATTTATCGATGGCTCTAGGAGCTGGTGAAACTACTTTGGTTAAGATTACAGCAGCCTATGGTCAATTGGTTAATGGTGGATTAAAAGTGAGTCCAAGCTTAATTGACAGAGTTCAAGATAGGTATGGTAAAACTATTATGCGACACGACAATCGAAGATGTAAGGATTGTGTTGTGAGTTCAGGTTGGAAAAAACAAAATGTTCCTATATTGCCTGATGATAGAGAACAACTAACGGATCCTGCATCTGCCTATCAAATTATTTCAATGCTTGAGGGAGTAATCAAGAGAGGCACTGGAAGAAAATTGCAAGAAACTGGATTAGTTCTTGCTGGAAAAACTGGTACAACTAATGATAACACGAATGCGTGGTTTGTGGGTTTTTCCCCAGATTTAGTTGCAGGTGTTTTTGTTGGATTTGATACACCACGGCCTCTTGGAAAGCGGGAAACGGGTTCCTCTGTTGCGGTTCCAATTTTCAAATCCTTCATGACAAAGGCGTTATCAAGGGCACCTCAAATTCCCTTTAGACGGCCTGATGGTGTGAATTTATACCCTGTTCACGCAGAGAAGGGTTATCAAGTTAAACTTTCTGACCCGAATGTAGTAATGGAGGTTTTTAAACCTGGACAGTCTCCCTCAACATCAAATTTTATTGACCTTCCAGAAGATAGTGTAACCAAGAAAACAATCGTTACGCCTGATTTGTATTAGTAATTTCAAGCTTAAGACTATTGCACGTTAATTTTTTTTAATTATCTATTACTTTTAATCAGAAAGATTTGTTAAGAATATATTATGCAAACAGAAACACAGCACGCTGTAGATAACATAAAACAATCCATTGAACTTCTAAAAAGACACTTAAATTTAGAAGAAGCGCAAACTAGAATCTTGAAGATTGAAGAAACTAGTTCAGCAGTAGATTTTTGGAATGACCAAAAAAATGCTCAAAATTTAATGCGGGAAAAAACCACACTTGAAAATAAAATTCAGAGTATAAACGATTTAGAAAATGGTTTAAATGACCAACTGGAAATGCTTCAACTCGCAAATGATGAGCAGGATCAAGAATTAATTAGTGAAATAGAAAAGGCGATTAAAAATCTTTCTGTAGTTGCAGGGAAAAAGCAAATTGAAACTCTTTTGTCAGGCGAAGCGGATAAAAATAATTGTTTTGTTGAAATTCACTCCGGTGCAGGTGGTACTGAAGCACAAGACTGGGCTGCAATGCTTTTTCGAATGTATAATAGGTGGGCCGAGCAGAGAGGGTTTAAAGTAGAGGTTATAGATGAAACAGATGGAGAGGAAGCTGGGATAAAATCAGCAACAATAAGAATTATTGGGGATTGCAGCTATGGTTGGATGAAAACAGAATCTGGAGTTCATAGACTGGTAAGGATATCTCCATTTGATAGTTCTGCACGAAGACATACAAGCTTCTCTAGCATTTGGGTGTATCCAGAAATTGATGATAATATTGAAATAGACATAGAAGAAAAGGATTTGAGAATAGACACCTTTAGGGCGTCTGGAGCAGGTGGGCAACATGTAAACACTACAGACTCAGCGATCCGAATTACACATATTCCAACGAACATAATCGTTCAATGCCAATCAGATAGGTCTCAACATCGTAATAAAGCTACCGCGATGAAAATGTTGAGAGCTAGGTTATATGAAGCTGAACTTCAGAAAAGAGAAAATGAAGCAACCGAAGGAAATTCTGAAAAAGCAGATAATGGTTGGGGGAGTCAGATTAGGTCATATGTTTTGCATCCCTATCAAATGGTAAAAGATCTTAGAACACAAGTTGAGACTGGAAACACACAAGCAGTTTTAGATGGAGATATTGACGAATTCATTGAGGCTGGCCTTGCTGCAAAGGTTGGAATGACAAGATAATGTCTACAACTCTTGATATTACAATTGCTTGGAAAAATCTGGAAAAAATTATCTGTCGTCCAAAGCTTCATTTTAAAGAGGTTGTTAGACAGAATAACGAAATTAGCCTACATGGCTTTTTATTTTGAAAAGATTGGTTCTTTAAGCTTTCAACCAAATTAATAATCAAACTTATATTTCCAAACCTTAGTTTTTCGTAATCTGCTCTGATAGTTAGAACTGGATAAGTCTTTTTGGCATATTTTGAGTATATGAAAAAAAGATTGTTGCATATATCACTTTCTTGTTTTATCCGCCCGCTTGCACTTGCGTTAAAACATCTTCGGCATGACCTGGTATTTTAACTTTTCGCCAAACTTTTGTAATTTTACCATCAGGGTCAATTAGAAAAGTTGAGCGCTCAATACCCATGTACGATTTTCCATACATTGATTTTTCAACCCAAACACCGAATTGCTCACAAACATTTGTTTCATTATCTGCGCCTAATATACACTCTAGGGAGTGTTTAGCACGAAATTTTGCTTGTTTCGCTGGTGTATCCTTAGATATTCCGATTACAACTGTGTTCGCAGCATCAAACTCGGCTAACAAGTTTGTGAAAGAGACAGCCTCTTTTGTGCAACCAGATGTGTCTGCTCTCGGGAAAAAGAATATAACCACATTTTTACCCCGATAATCAGATAGTGTAAAATGTCCACGATCAGTTGCTATGGTAAATTCTTGTACTTTAGATCCAGTTTCCAGCATCGGTACTTGCTCCGTGACAGTAATGTTGTTTTACTAATATAGTGATTATCGCAGACTCAATCAAATATCTAGCAGATTAATTCAAGCTATGGCAGAAATAATCACTTTGTATTATATCAATATTAATATTTTATATTATATTCGTGAGCTAATAGGCACCCAATGCTGTTTATGAAAAAAGCCAAAGTTTTTAATAAGAATGTTTTATTTGATTTAGCCAGTCTGTTGGTGTCTTTTATTGTTTTGGGTCCTATTATTACATCAGTTAATGACACTGTTTTTCAGAATAAAGATAACTTCCTTGAGACAATAATTAAAACTCAAATATCTGAATATCTTCCACAATATTCAGTTGAAGTTGAAAAAATTGAATTAACTCCTTTTCTTTCCAATACACCTCTCGAAATTAAAATCCATAATTTGAAATTAATTGGACCTAAGGCGCAAATTAACATAACTGAAAGCAGATTTAAGTTTGCTCTAAAGAGTGTTTTCTCATCAGGATTACCACGAAGTATGAGTTTAAAGGGAGCAAAAGTAACGTTAAATAGTATATCAAAAAATTCAAAAAATACATATTTAGACATAGTAGATAATAGTGAATTATTATCTGAGATATTCGCACAAACACCAAGAATCAAACCCATATTAGGCCTTCCTCAAAAAATAGACATTATTTTGGATGAGTTGAGTGTGTTTGAACTAAAGAATCCAAAGCTTAATAAAATTCTTATCAAAGATCTAAATCTAAACATATCTCAGTCAGGACAGAATAATTTAGAGGCTTTACTATCACTTAAAACTTTTGCTAATGGAAGATTGGATGCAAGTCTACAGGCAGATATTTCTGACCTGAGTTGGAAGGCAACTGCTAATCTGCAGTCTATAAATACGAGGCCATTTCGAGATTATTTACCAAAATATTTTCAAGAAATACTGACAGAGTGTATTTTTTCTGGCGAAATAAATACAGAATTTAAGGCGTCTAAGTTAATTTCTATAGATGGACATTTTGATTCTGAAAAAATTATACTTAATTCAAGGTTTGAAGAGCATCTCAATGTGAACCAATTTTCTGGATGGTTTGACTATGATGCATCTAAAAAAAGAGCTGAATTTACAAATCTTGTTTTGGATTTTGCACCTGAATTTAAATTAAAGGCAGCAATTCAATTAGAAAATATTGGCGGCACAGATACGTTAATTACTGCAAATGCAGAAACAAGGGATACACCTCTGAAAAATGTATTGCCTTTTCTTTCAACTAAGCCACTTTTGCCAATAAATAATATTTTTTCTGGTCACACATCAGGCGGTGTTTTCGATTTTGCCTCTTTTAAGATAATGGGAATAAAAAAAGCTAGCGCCGATAAAATAGATTGGCAGGAACTCCACGTAGATGGACAAGTTTCTGATTTAGGTATTGCAGCTACAAATGGTCAATATAAACTATTGAAGGCTGAAACAAAAAATGTTTTTTCAGCAAATTTAAATAAAGATGAACAAAAAAATAAGTTATTTTTAAGTTCAACAATCTCTGATGGACTTATAGAGTTAAAAGACTCAGGTAAAGTTATTGAAAATATCTCTGGAAAATTAGATTTTTCCTTTGATGGAGAAACTATTCAAAACGCTTCAATTAAATTTTTGCAACCCCAAATTGGTGAGTTACTTTTTGCTGCTAAAATGCCTTCAACTGATGATTCAATTTCGCAGTTTGGTAAAACATCAAATAAGCAATTTAAACAATACGCAAGTAAAACGAAAGACTCTGTTCCTGTTATACTTGCCTTGGAAACAGAAAAATTCAACGCGGATCTACTTTTACAACTCTGGCCAGAACAAATTGCAATGAGTGCACGCAAATGGCTGCTTAAGAGGGGATCTGGAGGAGAATTTAGAAATGTGAAGTTAAGAGCATTTGTTGGGTTTCCTAAAATTGAATCAAGTTTAGTATACTCTCAAACACTCGGAAAACCTTTTTTTGCTGGATTATCTGGAAATTGGGGTTGGCATAATATGAATTTTACATGGAAGGATAAGAGCCCAATAGTTAGGTCTGTCGACCTTGAAGCGCGTATAATTGAGAATCGACTATCCATAGAGATTTTGAGTGCAAGCATGCCTGAACTCAAAATGAAAAATGGACAAATTGAACTCTCCCCTGTTTTTGGATATGGAAGGGCTTCAATCAAGCGTGATGTCGAAATTGAAGCTACAATTGAGGGTACAATTTCTGCTTTTGGAGAGCTTTTAGATGATCCAACGGTAAATAGGTTACCAATTTACCTTAAAAAACTTACTAATCCGAGCGGAACGATTGTTACGAAAATAACCACGAGATCAGGGCTTCAACAAGGTAAGTTAAATTTAAATACTATTTCCGCTGTAGCGAGTTTATCGTCTGCCTCTTTTGGAAATTTACCCTTAGATGAAACGCTCTCTGATGGAAATATTGAGCTTACACTTGAAGAAGATGGAAAACTTCTTTTTGACGGAATAGGAAAAATTTCGGGTGTTGAGTCTTCCTTTAACGGGAAACAAACAGCAGATAAAAAAATGAACGTAGTAATTAAAACTACCCCTTCCAAATATTTGTCAGAGCAGATTGGAGAGTTTACAAAAATCGATATTTCTGGAAATACGGCTATGAGGTTGCGTCTTGATTATGATTCGATAAATAAAATAGGAGCAGGGAGCGCTAAAGTAGATTTAACGGATGCAGCTATCGATTTGCCAATGTTTAACTGGGCTAAAATTCCTGGTGAGAATGGAGAGGTGGACGCTTCATTTAATTTCAAATCTAGCTCAGTCCAGAAAATTGAAATTAAAGAAGCCATTATTGGGACCTTGCAAGGTAGGGGCGTTTTTGAAGTTGCGTCTGATCTATCTATCTCCAATGCAATGGTCACAGATTTTAAGTCTCCAGGATATGATATAGATAAATTGGTAATTAATACAAATGACGATAAAACCATAGAAGTTACAGCAGAGGGTGGTTTAATTGATACGACATTTTTGCGTCGGACAAAAGGTGTTACCGAGAATAGAGAAATCTCATTTGATTTTACATCAGCTAGATTACAACTTGCCAAGGATATAACTCTACAAGGTAAATTAATAGGAAACATTAATAAGCTCGGCTCAGGAACGGCTATTCTTAACGGTACTCTATTGCTTGAACAATCACCCTTGATTGAAGAAGCGACAATAGAGGCTTCATTTAACGAATATTTTGAAACGCTCTTTGGCACTGGTCTTATAGGCGGTGTGGAAGCAAATTTATCTTACGAAAGCCTTTCTGATGCAACCTCACAGTTATTGATCAGAAGCCAGAATGCAGGAAGAACCTTAATCGGCCTTGATATTTTAGATACAATACGTGGTGGTGAACTTATATTAAGAAACGTTTATCGAAATAATAATTTTGATAATTTTGAAACAGAAATTAAAGTTACTGACTTCAGTGTTGTTGAAGCACCTAAGTCTATAAGAGTATTATCGGTTCTCTCACTCACAGGCTTGTATTCTTTGATAGAGGGAGATGGAACAAAGTTTGATGTTGGACTAGCAAATATAGAAACTACTGGGAACCGGCGGATATTGAAAAATGTGAGGGCAAGTGGAGAAGCTGTAAAATTTGAATTAGCAGGAGAATATGACAGGGAAACTGACGAATTACAGGTTAGGGGATTGTTAGCACCTCTAAGCTTAATTTCTGACATTATAGGTGTGATCCCGCTCGTAAGTAATATTATTACGGGCCAAGACAAAAAAGGTTTACTGGCCACTCAATTTGAAATGTCAGGCAAGTTAGCTGATCCTGTAATCACTATTAATCCTGCTTCAGTATTAGCGCCGGGCGTTATAAGAAATATACTTTCCCCGGGCTGGCTTACACGAGAGTCAGGCATTCGGATAGATTCTCAAAAATGATGAGAAAATAGAACCGTCATTTTATCAAATTTAATATTGCATGTCTTTTTTTGCCTGCCGATAATTGTATTTTTTTAAATTCACCAAAATCATCAACATTTAATATGATTTCCTCGTCAACAATTGGCTGATTGTTAAGTTTTGCACCGCCACCTTTAATTAGACGTCTTACAGCACCTTTACTATCGGCTAGCCCAAGTTGGACAAATGCATCAAACACCGAAAATGTATCTAATTGTTCAGCTGATACATTTAATTGGGGTAAACCTTCTGACATTATTTTACTATTAAATGTGTCAGAGGCTGTTTTTGCAGCAGCAGCAGCATTTTCTGCACCGTGGCATAATTTTGTCACCTCATTTGCTAATATGATTTTTGCATCATTTACATCGGAACCTCTAAGGTTGGAAAGGCGTTTAATTTCCTCCAATGGAAGTTCTGTAAAAAGTTTTAGAAATTTCTCTACATCAGCATCTTCTGTGTTTCTCCAAAATTGCCAGAAATCAAAGGTAGACAATCTTTCTTTATTTAGCCAGATTGCACCATTGGCGGATTTACCCATTTTTGCACCGGAGGCTGTCGTAATGAGCGGAGACGTTATTCCAAATATCTCCTGGTTATCTACCCTGCGAGTTAAATCTATCCCAGTAACAATATTTCCCCATTGGTCAGACCCCCCCATCTGCAATTCGCATCCATAGCGCCTTCGTAATTCCATAAAATCATATGCCTGTAAAATTGCGTAATTAAATTCTAGAAAAGATAAGTTTTGTTCTCTGTCTAACCGTGATTTAACAGAATCCATGCTTAGCATGCGATTTATAGAAAAATGACTTCCATAGTCGCGTAAAAATCGTATGTAGGATAATGGTTCAAGCCAATCTACATTATCAATCATAATTGCATCAGATGGATTGTCACCGAATCTTAGGTATTTTTTCGAATATTTTTAATATGCCTGCCTTGTTATTTGCAATATCTTGGTCTGATAATAAAGGTCTTGCCTCATCTTTACCGGAGGGGTCTCCAATTTTTGTTGTACCACCGCCCATCAGTACAATAGGTTTATGTCCGGTATTCTGCAATTGCCGGAGCATCATAATTTGAACAAGAGAACCTACGTGCAAACTATCTGCAGTGCAATCAAAACCAATATATGCTGTTATTGGTCTTGATTCACATCTTTTATCTAATCCTTCAAGATTAGTTGCCTGATGGATATAACCTCTATTTGTTATTAGATTAATAAACTCAGAAAGATAGGAGTTCTGGCCCACGAGTATATCCCTAACCAATCAATTTTTCAGTTGAATCGTTCATCTTTGTCGTTCGTCCATCAATATATTTTGAAACTGCTTCGATTGCTTCATTTAGGTGCGCGCTGAAGAATTGATTTGCCTCTTCAATGATACCAACATCGATTGTTACTCCTTTCTGTTTGGATATTTTATCAACAAGTTGGAGAATTCGGTCGCTTGATACCTGTGAATTTTCTCCACCTTGAACAATCAGGCCAGAAACAGGGCAAGGAGCAAGGAAAGTAAAATCATGTGTGCTCGCGGGAGGTGATATAGATATAAAACCAGTTATTTCAGGGCGACGCATCATAAGTTGCATTCCTATCCAAGACCCAAATGAAAAACCAGCTATCCAACACTCTGTTGAAGCGGGATGTTGGTTTTGTAACCAGTCCATTGCAGTTGCAGCGTCAGCAAGTTCACCCTCCCCGTTATCATACGAACCCTGACTTTTTCCAACTCCTCTAAAGTTAAAACGTAAGACAGAAAATCCACGCGCTTGAAACAATTTATATAAAGCAAAGGTAACACGATTATTCATCGTTCCTCGCTTATTGGGCTCGGGGTGTAAAATAATCGCGGTTGGCGCATCAGGTTGATTTCCTGGCATATAACGGCATTCTAGTCGGCCTTCAGGCCCATTAATTATTATTTCAGGCATTTAAGATCCATATAAGTTTTGAGCAATATGCTCAAAAGTTTATATACGAAGTGAAAATAAATACCAAGTATGTTGATAAATTTTTGAATAATCTTAAATAACGATGTAGAAAGAGAAACATTTATGTTATGTCAGGTTAATATTTAATAAATTATACTAATGGAAATTTATGATAAATAAACTTCATAGAGACTTAAAAGCAATATTAGAGCGTGATCCAGCTGCACAGGGCATGTTTGCAGCCATGTTCCTGTATCCAAGTTTTCATGTGTTATTATTTTATAGAATCGCACATCCATTATGGAAATGGAATTTTAAATTTTTATCACGGACTCTAATGTTATTCGCGCGTTGGCTTACTGGAATAGATATTCATCCACAAGCAAAAATAGGAGCAGGTTTATTTATCGATCATGGTATGGGTGTCGTTATAGGTCAGACTTCCACAATTGGTGAGAACGTAACACTGTATCATGGAGTCACTTTAGGTGGTGTTAATCCTGCCGAAAATTCTAGTGAGCAGAGAAACCAAAAACGTCACCCAACAATTGGTGATAATGTTATAATAGGTGCAGGGGCACAAATATTGGGACCGATAACTGTTGATAAATGTGCACGTGTGGGGGGTAACTCTGTTGTTACAAAAGATATTGGACAGGGTATTACAGTGGTAGGGGTGCCTGCGAAGCCCATTGCAAAAAGACGAGCTGATGAGAGTTTTACTCCTTACGCAATTTCGGATATGACAGCAACAGATCAAACAGAAAAAACATTGGAGTGGTTATCACAACAGATTTCTGAGTTGCAACAACAAATCATGATATTACAAGAGCATCGTTCTGATGATACCATATCAAAACTTCCAGATGCTAAAATCCATAAAAAAATAGTAACTAGTGAACACGAAAACAAATAACGTAAAATTTTGTCTACCAATAAGATGCCTGAAATTATTATTGATTATTCTGGAACATATAATGAAAGTCGATTTTTAATATATGATAAAGTTTTCAAATTAGGTATACTCAAATAAAAATGCGTCAGCCAATTTACCTTGATTATAATGCTTCAGCACCACTGAGGCCTGAGGCAGCCGAATGCATACGTGCGGTAATGGGGCCAGCTCGCAATCCATCATCCATTCATTCTTTTGGAAGAAATGCAAAGCAAATTGTTGAAAAAGCGCGCACTCAGCTTGCAGAGTTAACATATGGTGACCCAAATGGGTTTATGTTTACAAGTGGTGGCACAGAGGCAAATAACACGGCGTTACTGGGATTTGAAAAAGTAATAACCTGCATTACTGAACATGATGCTGTGTTAGCTGCACGGCCTGATGCAGAAAAAATAGGTGTCGGCGCTGATGGTGAAATAAATTTAGTAGAGTTGGAAACACAGATACAAAAGGCTAAAAATGGTGGCGGTGAAATAGTTGTATCCGTAATGCTTGTAAATAATGAGACAGGCAGGATTCAGCCAATAGAAAAATTGCTAGAAATTTGCCAATTTTATAAAGTGGTATTTCATAGTGATATGGTGCAAGCACTCGGGAAAATAGCTATTCACCTTGAAAAATGGTCAGAGTCTGGACTTTCAATGGCTAGTTTTTCTGCTCATAAAATTGGTGGTCCACCTGGCGTTGGTGCTTTATGGGTAACTGCGGGAAGACAGGTGAAAAAACTAATTAAAGGCGGTGGACAAGAAAAAGGGCGACGTTCTGGCACCGAAAATATATATGGTATTGCCGGTTTTGGAGCAGCTGCAAAATCAGTTGCTAATTGGCAAAGTCATGCAAAAAAATGGACTGATTGGCGCTCTAATTTTGTTTCAAAATTACAGCGGGCCTATCCCGAAATTCAGGTTACTACGCGAGATGCTCAGTGCGTAAGTAATACAATTAGCCTTTTATTGCCTGCTATTCCCGCTCAAATTGCCGTGATGTCTTTAGATATGGAAGGTTTTGCCATTAGCTCAGGTGCTGCTTGTTCTTCTGGTAAAGTTCAAGATAGCCATGTTATTAGAGCAATGGGTTTCGGTGTGCAAAGTAGTCACGTGGTCCGAATTTCTTTTGGTTGGGAAAATACAGAAGATGATATTTCAGCGCTTGCAGATGCAATCATAGCGCTATACAAACGCTTTAAAGAAAAATAAATTTTTTGAAATTTAGAATGGTTAAAAATATGCCAGTTATAACTTTTATTAAACCTGATGGTAGTGAGCATCAAATAGAGACAAGGCAAGATGCTTCATTAATGGAGGTGGGACGGGATTCGAATATGGGTATCGAGGGGACTTGTGGTGGAAGCTTATCCTGTGCCTCTTGTCATGTATATTTTGACGCTGACGACTATGAGAAAGTAGGCAAACCGTCAGAAGATGAATTAGATATGTTAGACTTATCTTTTAACCTAACACCTACCTCAAGACTTGGTTGTCAGATAAGAATAAGTGACGCATTATCTGGTTTGCGAGTGCATATTCCCGATGACTTTTAATAAAATCTTAGATTAGGTCTTTTTAATGTCTGTAAATAAACCCAATTCTCTGGGAATTCTGAAACCAGTTGAAAAAACTCGAGTGGTTGTAGCTATGTCGGGTGGTGTTGATAGTTCTGTTGTAGCGGCTTTGTTAAAACATGAAGGATACGAGGTAATCGGAATTACGCTTCAACTCTATGACCACGGTGAAGCGGTGCAAGTAAAGGGGGCTTGCTGCGCAGGGGCAGATATTCATGATGCAAGACAGGTGGCCGCCCGTATATATATACCTCACTACGTATTGGATTATGAAACATTATTTAAACAACAGGTAATGGATGATTTCGCAGATTCATATCTTGCAGGACATACACCAATACCATGTGTTAAATGTAATCAAACTGTAAAATTCAAAGATTTGCTCTCAATGGCAAAAGAACTTGGAGCCGACTGTCTTGCAACTGGACATTATGTTCAAAGAGAGCTTCGTAATGGATATGCCTGTTTAAGACGGGGAATTGACACACAAAAAGACCAATCTTACTTTCTTTTTGCGACAACACCAGAACAGCTTGATTTTTTGCGATTTCCTCTGGGTTCTATGACTAAGGATGATACACGTCAACTCGCAGAGAGATTTGAGCTTAGTGTAACTAATAAACCAGATAGTCAAGATATCTGTTTTGTTCCAAATGGGCGTTATGGAGATGTAGTACGTAGATTACGACCAGGTGCAATTACTCCAGGCAATATCCGTCATATAGACGGCCGTATTTTGGGTGAACATCAGGGGGTGATAGACTATACAATAGGCCAAAGGCGTGGACTTGGTATTGGTGGTCGAAAAGAGGATGTTGAAGAAAATTCACCTTTGTACGTTGTGGATATAAATCCAGAAGTTCACGAGGTTATTGTGGGGCCTAAATCAGCTCTGGCGTGTAGGGATGTTTATCTTGATGAAGTTAATTGGCTATTACCGAGCATTTTGGATGATAAAAAGGAGAATACCGAAGGAATAGAGGTGTTTGTGAAGTTAAGAAACACAGCATCTCCAAGCTCAGCAAAGTTATTTTTTAATACTAAACGCTCTGCTCATCTTGTTTTGGAAAACCCGGAATATGGTATAGCAAAAGGACAAGCGGGAGTTATTTACGACGGAAATGACGCTGAACTTATGTTGGGTGGAGGTTGGATAAGTTCTGCACCAAGTTCTGTTTTTTAAACTTAAGTATTGATTTTAGCTTTTTTATTGCTCTTTTTATGAATTTAATTGGGATAAGAATAATTACAGAAACCACTGGTTTCTAGAACAAACAACAACTTTTTGCCTTGACCCAAAGCCTTGAATGGTTTTTAAACATTAAAAATTAAGATACTTTTACGGCGGAGTAGCTCAGCTGGTTAGAGCAGCGGAATCATAATCCGCGTGTCGGGGGTTCAAGTCCCTCCTCCGCTACCACTCCAACTTCCTTAATAGCAAAGAGTTGTTTTTTGAAACCTCTTAAATTTATTCTTTATTTACGTATATTTTTCTTTCCCTCCAAATAATTATAAGCCCAGCGACTACAATTAATATCACTCCAGGGAAAAGTTTTTGTATTGGAAATTCTCCAAAAAATATCCATCCCAACAAGAAAGCATTAATTAAACCAAAATAGCTAAATGGGGCTAAGACAGAGGAGGGTGCATTCCGAAATGCGTACATTAATAAAACTACTCCAAAACCTCCAAAAAAGGACATGCTGAGGATGATTAAAATATCAGTAAAACTATGTATTGGAGAAAATGTAGTGGTTCCTACAGCAAGAATTAATGCTCCAAAAGCTGATGCCAAAGCTGAGTATAAAAACAAGACTGCACTAGATACATTTTTATCAAAACTCCGCAGCGTTACGGTGGACGCAGCGTAACAAAAAGCTGCCCCTATTGGTAATAGAGCATGCCATGTGAATACGTCAGAACCGGGGCGAATAATCATGATCGCCCCAAAAAGTCCAACAATTATTGCGCCCCAGCGCCATATTCCAATTTTTTCAGCATAAATAACTATTGCAAGTAAAACTACGAAAATTGCAATTGTTTGTCCCAAAGCTGAGACCGTGGCTAACTCTAGCTGCATTAAAGCACTGTATAGCATAAGCTGTGCTACAGCTATTAGTAGGCCACGACCAACTGCTAAACGCCACTTAATAAGTCGATATTCGGCTAACCTTAAAGTCAACTGTCGTTCATAGGCAAGATAGAGAATAGCTGGAATAACCCCTAAAACATTTCTATATAAAGAGAGTTCTTGTGGATTATAATGGGAGGATAAGAAACGAACGTGGACTGCCATTAAGTCAAAGCAAAAATAAGCACACAGACAAATCAAGATAGCTCGAATATTGTTATTAATTTATCTCTCCAAGATTTTCTAAAACAAAAAGAATAATAAATTTTTTTATACCTTTTTATTTTGTCATATTTATATGG
Source organism: uncultured SAR116 cluster alpha proteobacterium (assembly GCA_902520885.1). Classification (GTDB taxonomy): domain Bacteria; phylum Pseudomonadota; class Alphaproteobacteria; order Puniceispirillales; family Puniceispirillaceae; genus UBA5951. Next base: position 48,230 of record CABYPW010000007.1, on the reverse strand, counting down.
GAATTAAAATTTTTTAAAATTTTTCACTTCCAATCAAAGCCTTTAATCCAACTCGATAGTTTGGATATTTAAGTGTTACACCAAGTTCTGGACCAACAATAACAGATTTTAATTTTCGGTTAGATGTATAAAAAGAACGTGCCATTGGTGTTAAATCAGCTGTTTCAAATAAAATTGGTTCTGGAGGGGGCATTCCAAGAAGTTTAGCTGCATAGCGCACAACATCACCTTGTGGGGCTGGTTCTTGGTCACATAAATTTACGATGCGAAGAGCACGAGGTTTACTGATAGCTGCAATTATAATATTTGTAATATCCTCTTGATGAATTCGATTTGATAATTGTCCTTTTTTTTCTATAATTCGTGCGCGTCCTTCTAATAAAGAACAAATGGCGTTTCGTCTTGGCCCATAAATTCCTGCTACCCGAAATATTTCCGCTTTACATAACTTCTGCCATTCTTGCTCTGCTTTTAATCTAGCAACGCCTCTTTTTGTATTTGGGGCTGCAGGAATGGTCTCATCAATAAAACTGTTTTCTTGGTTTGGGTATACAGATGTCGCAGAAACGTAACCAATCCATCCTGAAAATTCACGAAGTTCTTTCGAATGAGAGCGCAAAACGGGGTCATAACCAGCCAGCGCTGAAATTGTTGTTATTACATGACTTGCTTTAGAAAGATAAGTGCTTAAACCTGGTATTTTGCTCCCATTCTCGAATTTTAGAATTTGCCAATTATTTGGCAAATTAGGTTTTAGTTTTTCCGGATTTCTGGTTGTACCTGTGATTTGCCAGCCTCTTTTATGAAGCTCAGTTGCCAGATGTTGTCCAACATACCCTAGACCAAAAATGAATAAATGATTACTTTTGGTCAATTTTACCAACTATCTTTTCTCGCCTAAGCATATAGCTATCCATAATCCAGCCATGCATTTCTCGGGCATCTTTTCTTGTTTCCACTATTACATCTGACATTTCATTTAGTTTGCCTTCGATCAACAGCTCCTGTTCCATACCCAGATAGGCACCCCACCAAATGTAGAACCTTTCTTGCTCTAACGTTCTGAAAGAACAATTTCCATCAAGCATTATGATAGCTGTATCTATATCATCTGGAAATCCAAAATTAGTTAGCTGGCGTCCAGTTGTTATCATGAAAGGTTTGCCTATTTGGTTTATTGTTATTTTATGTGCTGCTGTTAAAGCCTGTACCGAGGTTATACCAGGAATTATAGTAATCTGTGGAGTAGGTTTAAGGCGTTTGGCAATCCTTAGTGAACTATCATATAAAGAAGGATCACCCCAGATAAGAAGTCCAACTGAATTAACAGATTTTTTTAAATCTTGTTGAGCTTTTTCAATACAATCAATCCAAATTTTTGCAATAGTTTCATGCCACTCCTCAACTGCTTTAGGGTAAATCTTTTTATTGTTTCTAGTAGGTAAGTCAAATTCAAATAGTTGGGGACATTCCTCTCCTAGTATTTTATTGCATATCTGATATCGCAAATCAGCTAAGTCGCTTTTACTATTCCCTTTTCTTGGAATGATTATGATATCTGCAGATTTTAATTGTTCAATTGCTTGCAGAGTAATATGAGCGGGGTTTCCTGTACCGACCCCCACGAGGTATATTTCAATTGTCATCAGGAAAATCCATATGAGACAGTGGTCCATAAAATATTAAAGCGGGGTGTTGGGAAGTATCTTTTTTTAGTGATTTTGCAAGTTTGCTAATTGTCGTTTTAATCAATTGTTGACTTGGTGTTGCGACAGCTTCAGCGAGAAGAGCTGGAGTATCTCTAGGCAAGCCATTCTCCTCAAGTAGTTTTTGCATTTTAGCAAATGTTTGTTTTCCCATAAAAACGATGGTGATAGCCGATGGGTCTGAAAGCGCAGTAAGGTTAAAATCATCGGGTAACTCACCTGTTATATCTCTTCCTGTAATAAATTGGATGCGCCTTGCACTAAGCCTTCTTGTCAAAGGAATACCTGCCTCTGCCGCTGCTGCGAAGGCTGAAGAAATGCCGGGTATAATTTCATAAGCAATACCCGCCTTCTTTAATTCGATTATTTCTTCCTCTAATCTCCCAAATATTCCTGGATCGCCTGATTTAAGGCGCACAATATGTCCACCATTTCGAGCATACTCAACCAAGAGTTGGCTAACGGCATCTTGTTTTGGTGATGGGCGATTTGCACGCTTTCCAACTCCCACAAGGTCAGCACCTTTGCGAGCAAACTGCAAAATAGGGCCTGATGATAAATCATCAAATAAAACTGCATCTGCTTTTTTTAATCTATCAACAGCTTTGAGCGTTAATAATTGTGGGTCACCTGGACCTGAACCGATAAAACTAACAAAACCAGTCATAAATTTGCCTCAGCAATCAAGTGAAAAAACGTTCCTGTCACGTTGCCTCGAACAGAACCTGTTTCTTGTACGGCATTATCTGAAGCATCAACGACGGAAAACAATACGTCATCTGGTTGAGATAATATCTGGCTATAATGAAATTCATGGCCTCTCCACGAAGTATTTCTGCCAAATAGTTTTGTGTTGTATACAGAAGTTGCTTTACGATAACCCAAGTGAAATTTTCGTTTTTCAAAACTTGTTACAAGTCCGAGCAAGCCAAGCATATCATGTGCACTACCACTTTTATCAATCAAGGACTTACCTAGTACCATGTATCCTCCGCATTCGCCATGTACAGGACGTGTTTTGGCGTGTTTCCTAATTGCTTTAAAACATTTATCAGCGCTTGCTAATTTACCTGCGTAAAGTTCAGGATAACCACCTGGCAACCAGACTACGTCTGCATCATTTTCTGGAGGTTCATTTGCTAATGGAGAAAAATAAGAGATTTTGGCACCTTGTTCTCGCCAAAATGATACTAGATGCGGATAGGTAAAGGAAAAAGCCTTATCATGGGCAAGTGCGATATGTTGGCCTGGCGGGGTGGTGAACATGAAAGATGACGAATTATCAAAGTTTTTTGTCTGCGCGAGTTCCACAATTCGGTCTAAATTTACATTCTGAGTTATAAAGCATGCATATTCATCTATAGCCTTATTTAAATCTGGATGCTCAATAGCCTGAATTAATCCTAAATGCCGCTCCGGAAATTTTAGGTCTTCTCTGCGTGGTAATGCACCTAACACCTCAATACCTGCCTGTTCCATACCGATTCTTGTGAGTCGCTCATGGCGCTCGCTTGAAACATGATTTAAAATTACACCTGCAAAGGGTAATTTTTTCTCAAAGCTTGCAAATCCAAGTGCGGTAGCTGCAGCCGATTGGGCCTGTCCTCTTATATCCAACACTAGTATAATAGGCCAGTTAAAAAAACGAGCTGTTTCAGCTGTTGAGCCATAGCCTGAGGCACCCTTTTGAGCAACACCGTCAAACAAGCCCATTGATCCTTCAGTTAAAATAATATCAGCTCCCTCGGCACTAAAGGCAATTTTTTGCATTAGCAATTCTGGCATTGCCCATGTGTCCAGATTATATGAAGGCCTGCTAGCAGCTGCCAAATGAAATGCTGGATCAATATAGTCAGGGCCACTTTTAAAGGGCTGAACTAAAAAATTTCGGTTACGAAGAGCACGTAAAAGGCCAAGCATGATTGTTGTCTTGCCAGAACCAGAATTAGGGGCAGAGATAAGTAAGCCTGGTGGCAAGTTTATGTCTTTGGTCATTCTTGTGCTGTTCCAGGTCTAAAGCGGCGAGAATAATCAGTTGCATATAGCCGGCTGTTATTAAATTGATCGTTATCTAAGCAACTACCAACAAAAATAATAGCAGTTCTTTCTATTTCTTTGGGCATTCTATTTTCGATTGTATATAATTCGCCTTTGATAATCTGTTGGTCTGGCCAACTGGCACGAAAAATCACTACAATAGGACAATTAGCTCCGTAAAATGGGATAAGTTTTTCTACAATATAGCCTAGATTGTGTATGGACAAGTGAATTGCCAAGGTTGACCCTGTTCTGGCAAAATTTTCAAGGCTTTCATCATCTGGCATGGCAGAGGCACGCCCCTGTGTTCTTGTGAGTACTACAGATTGGGCTAATCCAGGAAGGGTAAGTTCTCTGTCAATACTAGCAGCGGCTGCAGCAAAACTTGGAACTCCAGGTGTTACTGATATATCAATATTAGCTTCTTTTAATTTTCTGATTTGCTCTCCCATTGCTGACCAAATTGATAGGTCTCCAGAGTGAAGACGTGCTACGTCAAGTCCAGCATTTGATGCTTTAACGCATTCATCTATGATACTATCAAGGTCAAGTAATGCAGTGTTAATGATAGTTGCGTTACTTGGACAGAAGGCAAGTATCTCCTCTGGAATAAGGGAACCAGCATAGAGACAAATTGGACATTCGGAGATAATTTTCTGACCTCTAATTGTTATAAGATCAGCTGCACCGGGGCCTGCTCCTATGAAATGTACTGTCATAAATCAACCCCCATTGCAATTGCGCAAACAGCGTGTCTATCATCTGAAATGGCGCGTGTGGATATTAACCTTGCCGGTGTTTTGAAAATAGAAAGAGCAGCTGCTTCAGCAACACTTCCTGTGTGTCTTATATTCATGATTTTTGAAGATTTTGTAGGTGTGTCTGTACCCGATATTGCGTCACTTTTAACTCCATAAATGGGAAGGTGTAGTTTTTTTGCAAACGCACATAATGCTTTGTGGGACATCTTGTCCTCAGGAACGCAAATCCCAGAATAATATTCCGTTTTAGGAGTTTTGGATAATGCAGACTCAAAGCTTTCTATAGATGCATGCTGCCGAAATCCACATCCTATAATGAAATGCTTTCTCATTTGTTAATAGTTCCCTTTTATTGTAACCCACTGCGTAATAGGAAAACTGGCCTTCCACCCATGCATGTTACCTATTTTCTCGAGATGTGAAATTTCTAGCCGTTGAACTCTACCACCAAATTTTCCTTGTAATGAGGTAAGAAGTCTATCTGTTTCAATTGTTACACCATTTGCAACCACCCGAGTGCCATCACCAATATGCGACCATAATAATTGAATTAAATCTTCATTTAACCCTCCTCCGATAAAGATGCAATCAGGTTTTTCAAGGTCATATATTGCGTCATTTATGTTTGATTCTACAACGATTAGTTGGTCAACGCCCAGATTGAGAGCATTTTTTTTAATTGTATTGACACGCTCTGAATTTTTTTCAACCGCAGTTGCTCTCATGAAAGGACCAGATAACAGCCATTCTATTCCAATCGAACCAGAGCCAGCGCCCAAATCCCAGAGGTGTTCTCCTGACCTAGGTGCTAGTGACGACAAGGTAAAGGCTCTCACAGCCTGCTTAGTAATTTGGCCATCATGTTTAAACCAGCTGTCAGGTATGCCTGAACTAGATTGTATTGTCTCACCGTATCCTGAAATATCTAAGGCAACCATGACTGGATGCATGAACTCTTCTTCCAAGTCACTTGCGCAACTTTTAGTTATTTTTTGATTTGTGCTGCCAAGTGATTCTAGGATTGTAATTTGTGTATTCCCAAAACCTATACGGCAAAGATAATTAGCAAGCTCATTTACAGATGCCCCATCTCGCATTGTTGCCATAATTTTACGATTTGGAGCAAGATAAGGCCGCAGCCTTGAAAATGGTGCTGCATGCAAACCAATGCAGAGAGTTTGGTCTAATGCCCATCCCAGCTCAGCTGCACATAGTGAAAAGCAACTATGGTTTGGGATGGCCCTCCATTCTCCTGGAGTAAGATTTGACGTAATGTTAGAGCCTGCTCCAAACCAGAACGGGTCGCCAGAGGTTAACATGACACATTGCTGACCCCGCCTTGAGAGTAATATTTCTATGCCTTTGGAGAACGGTGAGGGCCACTCGATAAGACTAGCGTCGCAGCTAGGTAGCATAGACAAGTGTCGTTTAGGTCCTATAATATATTGGGCAGAAGTAATGTGTTGTTTAGCGATTTGTGCCAGCTTGTCAAAACCGCCACCATCCATGCCAATAATGATTAACCAGGGGTCACTTTTCATGCTGCGAAATCTCTTAATACTAGGGGGTACAACTGAAGCATCTTCCTTGGCTTATCTTATCTCTAAAACCAAATTTAATGCTACTATTTCCTACGCTGGGCGTGTTGGACGTGTCCGTCAACAACCTATTCAAAAAAGAATTGGCGGTTTTGGCGGAGTAGATGGTCTTTCCTCTTACATTATTTCTGAGGGGATCACCCATCTCGTAGATGCAACACACCCATTTGCAACGCAGATTAGTCACAATGCTATTTTAGCATGCCAAAAAACAGGAATACCGCTTGCTGCTCTGACGCGCCCAAAATGGGAGAAACAAGAGGGGGATAAATGGTGTTTGGTGCCTGATATTGATGCAGCTTCTGATGCGCTCAACCAAAGTCCAAAGCGTGTCATGTTAGCTATTGGACGTATGCAATTAGCTAGATTTTATGAAAATCTGCAACATTTTTATCTTTTACGGCTTGTAGATGAACCCAAGGCAACTCCATTATTTCCAAATCACGTAATAGAAATTTCCCGCGGGCCATTCACAACTGGCAAAGATAAATTACTTTTGACTAAACATAGAATAAATTTGATCGTTGCAAAAAATGCAGGTGGCAATGCTACATATTCAAAAGTAGAAGCGGCAAGGCAATTAGGGATTGAAATTATAATGATTGATAGACCTAAAATTCCAGAAAGGCGCACATTTTTTAGCCCTGAGGCAGTTGTTCATTGGCTATCTTTTCCAGGATAATGGCGAGGCGTATACATCCATTCTCTGTTATTTTGATGGATAATTCTGGTCTGGCTTGAACCAACTATAACCAAAGTACGCATATCAGCCATATCAGCTTTTGCTTTTGAAATTGATACATACTTTATTGTTTCTTCCTCAGTTGAAACAGCTCTTGCAAAAATAATTGGTCTATCACCTTCACAATGTGATTTAAGTAACCTTAGCGTTTTTTCAAAACCTTTTGGGCGCGATTTTGAGCGTGGATTATAAAATGCAATTGCAAAATCTGCTTCAACTGCCAATCGAATTCTCTTATCAATAATTGACCAGGGTTTTAGATTATCACTTAAATTTATTGCACAGAAATCGTGTCCAAGAGGAGCACCAACTCTTGCAGCAGACGCAATCATTGCTGTAATTCCTGGAAGTATTTCAATGTCTATATTATTCCAGTTTGGAGCATTGTTTTCTAAAACCTCGAATATAGCAGAGGCCATAGCAAAAACGCCTGGGTCACCAGAGCACACTACCAAAACAACACTGCCTGCTTCTGCTAAAGTCAAAGCATGTTTTGCGCGCTCTGCCTCAACTCTATTGTCTGATGGGTGTAACTTCAAACCTTTTTTGGGAGCGATTCTGTCTACGTATGAGAAATATCCGATTACGTCTGTAGCCAAATCAATAGCATTCGATACCTGAGGGGTTATTTGGGACGGGTCACCTGGACCGAGTCCAACAACAAAGATTTTACCATTCATGGTCTTCTTCCTTGTCCATGTAAAATGATAATAGAAAAATAAGGTGCATTTTCCGTATTGTAGTCAGATAATCGCTGCACTGTCTGCTTGTCCATGGCTGCATATTCTACGATGAATGCGTCATAAAACCGTCCTGTTCTTTTAAGTGCTTTTTTGATTTTGGGCAAATTGCGCCCAATTTTCATAATGATAGCAGCATTTGTATTTTGCAGTTGGTTTTCAAGAGTGGTTTTATCTAATGTTCCCATTAAAATAGTTAGAATGTCATCTCCCCAAGTTATGGGAATGTCAGTTGCAGTCCAAGCAGCTGACATACCAGTAATAGCAGGCACAACTTCAACTGGACATTTATCTTTAACACGGCTGTAAATATGCATGAAAGAACCATAAAAAAATGGATCTCCTTCACATAATATAACCAGATCTATTCCAGTTTGTGATAATGATATAATCTTATTAGAATATTTTTTATAAAATTCAGATAACATCTCACTGTAGCGCTGGTCTGATAAAGGAATTTCAGTTGTAATAGGATACTCCATTGCTAATTCTATTACATCCTTGGACAATAAGGTGGATGCGATTTGGCGTGCGTGGCCAGCACGTCCCGCCTTTCTAAAAAAGGCAATGTATTTTGCTTCTCGCACGAGCTTTTCTGCTCGCACACTTAATAAGTCAACTGCGCCAGGACCAACTCCAACACCATAAATTTTACCCATCTTTTTCATTTGAGCTTTTTGATCTCTTTATTTTATTCAAAACTACCTGCAAGAGCATTTACAGCAGCTACCGTTACAGCACTTCCTCCAAGCCTTCCAGCGGTAATACAACAAGGTGCGGGTGCTGATAACATTAATGCATCTTTGCTCTCTCGTGCGCCTACAAATCCAACAGGACATCCAATGATAGCAGCTGGGCGAGGATAATGAGGGTTTTCAAGTAAATTTAATAGATGAAATAAGGCAGTAGGTGCGTTCCCAATTGCAATAACAGCTCCTTCTAGGTATGGACGCCACAATTCAATTGCTACAGCAGATCTGGTGTTTTTAGCCTCAACTGCCATTTCTCTTACGTTAGGTTCTCGAATGGTGCAAATTATCTTATTATTCTTTGGCAGCCTTTTGCGTGTTATACCTTCGCTAACCATTTTGGTATCACATAATATCGGTGCACCATTTTCTATAGCAGCTCGGGCTACGTTGGCGAAATCGGGAGTAAATTTGATCGATTGTGCAAGCTCCACCATTCCTGAGGCATGTATCATACGAACTACAATGATTTCTTCTTCGGGGGTAAAAGCAGATAAATCAGCTTCAGATCGAATAATAGAAAATGATTCCTTGTAAATTGCTTCTCCATTTTTTTCATAATTAAAGGGCATTTTTCCATGTCTTCTTTAGTTAAACCAACTTATTAAACAGAGCTACTTCCGATAGCGATGCATGTTTAGGCTCATCCCACGCAAATCCATTTTCCAACAAATTATATGAGCCATTCTCTCCCACAATGCAAATATCACTCTTTGTTTGCAGCGCACATCCTTTTTTGCATCCAGATAAATGATATGACTTATCAAACTGTATTAATTTGCTTTCACTTAATTTTAATGCTAATCGTTTTGTGTTTATGCTTGCAGATGCGCAGCCAGGCATTCCTGTACAAGCTGTAACATTATATCTTAGGTCATTCTTTGTTTTAATAAATTCTTCACTGAGCTTTGGAATTTTATCTATAATTAGGCATCGATTTATAGAGAATATGATTTCTTGCGAGTTGTCTGCTAATTGAAGAAGCTGATTTGCTTTTAATTGACCAAATGGTATCGAAATAACTTGTCTATCTTCCTCAAAACCTGGGTTAAGTGATTTTTTGTTTTCTTGTGGTTTTGTTTTCGCGTAAATATCTGGAACATCAATATTCATTAAAAGCTGATGCATTCTTTCGTTAGGTAGCTTTTTGTTTTGTGAGGAGCTAAACCAGTTAAGGGCCTCCAGAATATCGCTTATGAATGTTTTTTCCGATGAAACATATCCCTTCTCGCACCCATCGAATCTAATAAGTAATTTATTGGAATTATCTTTCTCGATTCTAATATCAGCAGAGATATCACTAAGATAGCGCTTTCTGCCACAGTCAATGGCAAACCCAAATTTTACTGGCAGACTAGGAAAGTCGCCAGCGGCATCATATAGCATTTTAGCACAGCGCCAGCCAACTGATTGGTAGGGTATAAAAGGGCACAGCACAAGATTGATCCCATCAGGCACTTCATTTTTTCCTAAAATGCCAATATCTTGCAAGCCTTTGAGCATAAGAGGATAAGTATTTTGACTCAGACCTCTAATCTGAAGGTTTGCTCTATTAGTAATATCCAAAAAACTATTTCCATAACGCTCTGATAGAATTGCGATCTTTTGTGCTTGCCTGCTCGTTAGTCTACTAAAAGGAGGTTTTATTCTAATAAGCAATCCATCTCCAGATTTCATTGGCATAAGGGTTGATGGGCACCATCCTTTAGCACTTGGTTTATTCATTCTACGGTCTCGAGATTAGCATGAATAGAATTGCGCCTAGTTTGCCACAAACCAGATTTATATAATTTTTCAAAACAGTCTTGCATGGCTTTAAGTGCTTCTGGATTAGCTTCCTGCATAAAACAAACAATTTCCTGATTTCCAAGAGTAGCATCGTGGAAACTATCAAAAAGATGACTCCCAACGGCATTCGCTAAATTTGCAAAAGCTGCCATATGTAATAACGTGGCAGCAATCTCTGCAGCTCCTCGATGCCTATGACGCATCATGCTATCAATCCATTTAGGATTAGAAGCTCTTGCATATACAACCCTTGCAATTTCCTCAGAAAGGCTTCTTGTGATAGGATTTTCTGGATTTGTATTATCTAAATGATAGAGGTTTACCTTCCCACCAAGTTCTGCTTTTGCAGCAGCAAATCCGCCTTCATGAGCCGCATAATCTGAGGATATTAGGATATCCGTCTCTCTTAAATCTTGCATATGAATAAAGCTATCTGCTTTCTGAATGCGAGATATAAGAGCCTGCTTATTTTGAATTACTTTAGAGCCATTTACCGCAAATTGGCTAGCATTAATCCAGGCATTTGCAGCCTTGTTTCTGCCTGTTGCATTAAATTGTTCAGCAGCATCACCCATACCAAGACCATAGGAGTTTGGTGCTGAACTAAATATACGTGCTGAATCTTCCTCTTTTGATCCAACGTAAGGATTAAAATCCTTACGTTCATCTCGTTTACACAATGCATCAATCGCTTGCTGAAATAATGATGATAAAGTTGGAAACACATCTCTGAATAGACCTGATACACGCAAAGTTGTATCGATTCTTGGCCTGTCTAATATAGCCAGGGGCAAAACTTCAAAACCTATAACTCTATTAGAACCTTCTGACCAATTTGGTTTTACACCTATCAAGTGAAGCGCCATAGCAAATTCTTCGCCAGCTGTTCTCATTGTTGCCGAGCCCCATAAGTCTACAATTACTCCAGATGGCCATTCACCTGTATCCTGTAAAATACGTCTCAGAAATTCTTCAGCTAGTTTAATACCCTGTTTAAAGGCAGCTTTAGTTGGAACTGAAAGCGGGTCAGTTGAGAATAAATTTCTTCCAGATGGAAGTACATCTTGCCTTCCTCTATAAGGCGAACCGGATGGTCCTGCAGCAATCATTTTTCCAGATAGGGCGTCAATGATGGATTGACGTTCATTGGAAACTGATAAAGTGGTGTCGAAGACTGTTTGCCTTTGTCCGCCTCTACCAAAAATGTGTAAACCATCTGCAAATTGGCTTTCCTTAATATCACAGACAAATGCGTCAATTCTTGTAAGTATATCTGTAGGATTTTTATTAAAATTTACTTTCAAATCTTTTGCTATTCCAAGTGACTCTGCTTCACAGATAATGTCACTCTTAAGCCTATCGCGTCTTTTTGGATCTAGACCATCTGCGATGGAGAACTCATCAAGTAATGATTCCAACTGACTGAATTGTTCTGGAGTGTTAGCTTTCTTGAGAGGTGGCGGTATATGACCTAACGTTACTGCACTAATCCTTCTCTTTGCCTGCGCTGCTTCACCAGGGTCATTAATTATGAACGGATAAATGATCGGCATATTTCCTGCCAATACTTCTGGCCAGCAATTATCTGATAATGCTACAGCTTTTCCCGGAAGCCATTCTAAGGTTCCATGTGCCCCAACATGAATAATGGCATCCACTTTCATTACTTTTTGGAGCCATAAATAAAAAGCAACATAACTATGACATGGAGTTCGTGAAATATCATGGTATTCACCTTCTCTATTTTGTTTAATTCCGCGCTCTGGTTGCAATGCAACCAAAGCATTTCCAAATGACAAACTGGTAAACTTGAAACTACCATCCACAGCGAGCAAATCAGCTTCGGGTGCCCCCCATACAGAATACAACTCTTCTTGAAGACTCAAAGGCACTTCGGTTAAAGCGGTTTTATAGGATGCAATATCCCAAGACATGGTTTTATGAGTAAGAAGCCTCTCAAAAGATTCTTCCTTTGTTTCTATATTATAACCTAAATCCTCTAATATCGCTTGAGCGGATGCAATGGCATCAAGTCCAACAGCATGCGCCATTTGCCAAGGCCGACCGGGGTAAGTGGATAGGATAAGTGTTAGTTTTTGCTTTGGAATAGGGGTTTTTTGTAATGTATACCATTTAAAAATTTTAGCGCATATGGCGTTAATTCGTTCCTCATCAGGTTGATGACCGACAGGTGCGAATTGCAAAGCCTCATCCATTTCTTCTGGTTCTTTAAAAGACGCCACCCCAGCAAATATTCTGCCATCCACTTCTGGTAATACAACATGCATTGCCATATCAGCCGGTGAGAGACCCTTGGCAGCTTCTGCCCATGCGGTGCGGTTTGATGTTGAGAGTGCTATCTGGAAAACTGGAACATTGGCCTTATCAAGCGGGGAGTTTCCATCCTTACCTTTCCCTGAAAATGATGTAGCATTTACTATGAGTGAGGGTGAAAAATATAATATTTGTTTTTCTAACCAAGCAGCTGCTTCAGGTGCTTTCAAGGATGGTACAAATAAACTCATTACAGCAAATCCATAGTTACGTAATTTATGGAATAAAGCTGCAATTGGTTTAAGGTCAGCTGATGTAATATATGAGCGATAAAAGGTGATAAGAATGACAGGTTTACTTTCATAGCCGCGTGCTATAAACGGACAACATATATTATATTCTGGTGTCCAAGCGCCAACATTGCCTATCATCTTACTTCCACTAACAGGACTTACGTAAAGTCCCGCCGCCAACGCTAATTGAGCTAAAGCAGAATGTGCTGCAATTTCGCCCCCCATTTCACAATAATATTGTATGCGTCGCAAAGTTGAGATTGGTACTGTTGATATCTCATCAAGTTGCAAGTCAGTACGGCCATCTGCTGATATAGCAGCAAAGGCTATATTATTTTTTTTTGCAATTTGGGCTACTTGACTGAGCCCATAGGACCAGTATGGCACACCACCGATGAGCCGAACGAGAATACCTTTGGCGTGGCATAAGGTTTTTTCAATATAGGTATCAACCGAAATAGGATGTTTGAGAAGGGAAAGATTAGCAATTCTAACGCTTGGAAACACCTCATTATTTAGCTTTTTAGCGCGATGCCAGCCAGCTGCAAAACTACTTAGATCACTGTCTGAAAAAGAGAGAATCACAAGGTCTGCGGATCTGTGATCTAGGTCTACTGGTATTTCTGTTTCTTCTAATCCATGTCTTTCTACGAAAAGGACGTGCATTTTTCAGTTTAGCTTTCTAAAATTTCTTTAATCGCAGGTATATTGATGTGATTATGTTCGGCAATTACAACAATTTGACCTCGACGAATGTCATCTGGATGCCACAGTTTATCAAATTGTGAGCGCACACGTAAGCCTACTGCCTGAACAAGAAGCCGCATAGGCTTACCGGTAATAGAGACAAACCCCTTTACTCTTAGAATGTGTTGTTCGTTTGCCAGTATCTTTATTTTATTTAGAAGAATTTCTGGCGAATCTAACTCTGCTATATTAAAAATGGCACTTTCGAAGTCTTGATGGTCATGCTCCGGCTCATTATCATGATGTGAGGGGCGCTGATCAATATCATTTTCCGCTTCAGCCTCTAATCCCAGAATGAGTCTAGGGTCGATTTGCCCTTCCACCACCTCGATAATGGGGGGGTGGCGGATTGTGTTATTTGCAATAACCCATTTTGCTTTTTTCTTATCAGAACTGCTGGCAAGGTCAGCTTTTGTGAGTAAGATGAGATCAGCACATGCAATTTGATCCTCGAATACTTCAGATAAAGGTGTTTCATGATCAATGGATTCATCTAATTCTCGTTGTACTTTTACGCCTGCAATATTAGGCGCAAATTGACCCGAAGAAACAGCTTCGGCATCTGCAAGTGCAATAACGCCATCAACTGTAATTTTAGAGCGAATGGCTGGCCATTCGAAAGCCTTAAGCAGTGGCTTTGGTAATGCGAGGCCCGAGGTTTCAATTAAAATATGCTCTGGTTTAGGTGAAAGTGACATCAATTTTTCGATCGTTGGAATAAAATCATCTGCTACGGTGCAGCAAATACAGCCATTAGCCAACTCCATAATATTTTCTTCTGGGCAATTAGGAACTGCACATCCCTTGAGAATTTCTCCATCAACGCCAATATCACCAAACTCATTGACGATTACAGCTAATCTTTTACCAAGAGGATTTTTCATTAGTTGAGAAATTAGTGTAGTTTTTCCTGAGCCTAGAAAACCGGTGATTATAGTGACTGGTATTTTTGTGATATTTTGCATAAACTCTTTAATTCCCCTTTAATTTTAGTTCTGTTAAGTTTATCCACAATTCATAATCTATTATTATAGGCCAAAATATAATCTTGAATCAAACAACGGTATTGCTCAGAATCCGACCTTTCTTTTTATGAAATTTTCTGATTTCGAATAAACGGACTCCTCTACCCTTATTTACAATTAACAATTAACTGGTTCATACTTTAATTAGTCAATTCATGCCATTCTAGTTTTGATTATTTTTTGCAAAAGGATATGCCTAATGAACGGACATCAGGAAAAAAGACAAAAAGATATTGAGCTTAATAAGATTCATAATAAAAAAATGCAAAAAATTAAAGCTGCCCGAGATAAGCTTATGGCCACTAAAACAGAGGAAAAAGGCCTTATTATTGTTCATACTGGGTCAGGAAAGGGAAAATCCTCTTCAGGTTTTGGAATGATAATGAGATGTATTGCCCATAATATACCATGCGCAGTTGTTCAATTTATAAAAGGAACTTGGCAAACAGGCGAGCGCGAATTTTTGGAAAAAAGATTTCAAAAAGAATGTATTTTTATTGTATCAGGCGAAGGTTTTACTTGGGAAACGCAAAATAGAGAGCTTGATATTTCAGCTGCAAAGTCAGGTTGGGAAAAATCAAAAGAGCTGATTCGAAATTCAGAAATTAAATTTATATTGTTGGATGAGATCAATATTGCGCTTCGTTATGATTATTTGGATATAAATGAAGTAGTTGATTTTCTTCTTCATGAAAAACCATTTATGACACATGTTGTTTTAACTGGCCGCAACGCCAAGGATGAATTGATAGAAGCAGCTGACCTGGTTACTGAAATGTCACTCATTAAGCACCCGTTTCGTGATGGAATCAAAGCCCAAAAAGGCATAGAGTTTTAAAAAAGGTTCTAACGATATGCCTGCCATAATGATACAAGGAACAGGTTCTAATGTTGGTAAGACTATGTTGGTTGCAGGTTTATGTAGAGCTGCAAGCAATCGTGGATTGAATGTCTCACCATTTAAACCCCAAAATATGTCTAATAATGCAGCTGTAACCTCTGATGGCGGCGAAATTGGTAGGGCACAGGCATTGCAGGCACGTGCAAGTAAGAAGCAACCCCATACTGATATGAATCCCATTTTGCTAAAGCCAGAAACAGAAAAGGGCTCGCAGCTAATCATACGTGGCAAATATCAAAGCTCATTCAAAGCACATGAATACGCTAAAATTAAAAAGACGCTACTAGAACCAGTTTTAAGTAGTTTTGAAAGTCTTAGATCACAATCTGATTTAGTTATTATTGAGGGCGCAGGCAGTCCAGCTGAAGTTAATTTGCGTCAAAATGACATCGCTAACATGGGATTTGCTAACGCTGCCTGTGTTCCTGTAGTGTTGGTTGCAGACATTGATAGGGGCGGTGTTATTGCACAGCTTGTGGGAACCAAGGCTGTATTACCAAATGGTGATCTTGAGATGATAAAAGGCTTTATCGTAAATAAATTTCGCGGGGATGTAAGTTTATTTGACGAGGGGTACGAGTTTATTAAGAAGCAGACTAAATGGCATGGTTTTGGGGTATTACCCTTTTTTATGGATGCTTGGCGTCTGCCAGCAGAAGATGCTCTTGATATCGGATCTCAAAAACCTAGAAAACCTTCGCGATATAAAATTGCCTGCTTATGTCTTTCTCGAATGGCAAATTTTGATGATTTGGATCCATTATCACAAGAAAAGGAAGTAGAGCTTGTTATGATACATGCAGGCCAAGTAATACCAGCTGATGCTCATGTTGTTTTGATTCCTGGCAGTAAATCAACTATTTTCGATTTACAATTTTTGCGAGAGCAGGGTTGGGATATAGATCTTAAGGCACATCATCGCCGTGGAGGATATATCTTAGGTATATGTGGCGGATATCAAATGCTTGGCACTAAAATTTATGATCCTGATGGGCTTGAAGGAGAAGCAAAGGAAACTGAGGGATTAGGATTTTTGCAAATAGAAACAATTATGAGGACAAAAAAAAGGCTTAATGAAGTAAGTGCTATTCATCTTGGAACTTCTCTTCAAATTAAAGGCTATGAAATACACCTTGGAGAGACCAGTGGAGTTGACTGCCAACGCCCCTTTGCAATGATTGGAGGTAGGAAAGAAGGTGCATCCTCAGTAGACGGTCGCGTGCAAGGAAGTTATGTGCATGGACTTTTTTCTCAAGATAGTTTTAGAAGCGCGTTTTTAGATAAATTGGGGATATCTGTAGAAGGGTTTGCCTATGACAAACAAATAGAAGACACACTCGACGGGCTGGCTGAACATATAGAGACATATCTTGATGTTGATAAAATTTTTTCTTTAGCAACTTAACTTCTAAAGGCTCTATCAAGGCGATCCCAGCCATCCTCTTTTGGAAGTCCAAGCCTTATCCAATATTCAGAATAGCTAAAAGTACGTGTCCATATTCTTTGTTTAGCTAGTTTATGCTGTATATCTTTGGCATTATTACATTGATATAAACGAAATAAATTTGTTCCACCTACAGATTCAAGACCATTTTGTTGGGCTATTTTATCAAGACGTAGAGTATCAGCTTCTAACTTTTCTAATGTCTGTTGGCGCCAACTGTCATCTGTCAGAGCGCATACTCCGAACGCAAGAGCAGGACCTGATACAGCCCATTTACCCAAAGCATATGAAAATTCATTTATAGTTTCTTCACACGAAAAGACGAAACCCAGTCGCAATCCCGCCAGTCCATAAAATTTTCCAAAAGAACGAAAAATAATAATGTTTTTGTGATGTTCTGTTAAATGCGGTAAAACTGAAAGATGAGGATATAAGTCACAAAAACTCTCATCAATAATAAGCGTACCAACAGTGTTTGAAAGCTCAAGCAATTCATTTGGCAAAAATTTCTTTCCATCTGGATTATTGGGATTTACGATTATAGCGCAATTAGCATCTTTCATCTCATCAACGTCTTGACAACGGGTTATATTCCAATTGGCTCTTTGGAATTGAACTTCATATTCATTATAACTTGGGTATAAAATACATACATTTTTTGTTTTTTTCTTAATTATAAAAGGAAGATGCTGAATCGCTTGCTGGACGCCTGCTAATGGCAAGCAACTAGACTTTGCTTTATAGGCAATTTTGGCAGAATGAATTGTTGATTCTATAAGTTGCTGATCTGGCAACTCTCTCCATATGTCTGATGAGAGATCAAAAACATTATAAGTATAGGGATTTATTCCCGTTGATAAATCAATCCATTCTTTGCGATTACCTCCAAACTTAGAGATTGCTCTATCTAAATTACCGCCATGTTCACATCTTAGCATTTAAAACCCAGCCTTATTTATCCAAAAAAATAACAGTAAAATTATAGATAACAAAGTAACCCAATTTAGTAAGCGGTTATAGTGTTTTAGCCCAAGAAATATGTCTTCTAACGTAGGTTCTTCTCCTTCTTCGTGCAACCACTCGTCATCGGTTAATTTACCGTCATAATAACGCGGACCTGATAATCGAACATTAAGCGCAGCTGCAAAACCTGACTCAGGCCAACCCGCATTGGGTGAGCGATGTTTTTTAGCATCACGCCACATAACACTAAACGAATAGATAGGGTTTTTTGCTGTTAGAACGTAGATTGTCCCCGTTAACCTTGCAGGCAGATAATTTACAAAATCATCTAATTTTGCAGCTGCCCAACCAAATGCTTCATGGGTATGGGTTCGATATCCAATCATAGAATCTAAAGTGTTAATCGCTTTATACACAAACAAGCCTGGGAGTCCGAATATTACGGCCCAAAATAATGGAGCAATTACCCCATCTGAAGTATTCTCAGAGAGGCTTTCAAGACTAGCACGTGCGATTCCGTAATCATCAAGAGTCTTTGCATTTCGTCCCACAATCATAGAAACCGCAGCACGTGCGGATTCAGAGTCCGCTTTGCTCAAGGAAAGGGCTACTTTTTCCACGTGCTCACTCAAAGATTTTGCGGCAATCCAAGGCCAAATAAGTAATGAAGTTAGAATGGTCCCAAGTCGGTTATCAGGAATAAGTGAAGATATAAACAAGGCAGCTAAAAGAAAGACTCCAGTTACAATTAAAACAGTAATGATACCCCAAAAACGCCTAATGTTTGCAGTTGTGTTTGCATTATTAAATGTTTTCTCACAAACGCTAATTAAATTCCCGATTAGCACAACTGGGTGAGAAATGCGCCTGAATAACCAATTAGGCCATCCAATAATGCGGTCTATTGTTAAAGCAATAATTATGCAAGCAAGCATGTTCATGCAATGGCACTTTTATTGATTGATACAACAGAGAAATTATTTTTGCCTAAATGGCGTAGACTTGTTGCAGACAAAGTATCAATTTCGCATTTGAGCGCTGATATATGGCTTCCAAAGGCGAGTGCAAGAGCTGCACGAATAACTCCGGCATGAACAAAAAATGTAATCTTCTGAGTTTTTGAACTCACGCAGAATTGTTTTATTACAGGGTGCACACGCTCACAAAGTTCTTTAAAACTCTCACCTCCAGGAGGTTTGAAGTTTACAAGCGCTTCTCCAGTAAGCGTTCCTTTATCTGGAATCTGCGAAAAGGCCTTTCCTTCCCATGCGCCAAAAGATTGTTCCCAAAGGTTATCATGTGCTCGGCGAGGATGACATTCAGATAATATTGCATCGCATGTTTTTTGGCATCTTTTTGCTGGGCTGCATACAATAAGGCTATTTTCTGATATTTGCGTGCGAAGGAATAAAATATCATTTGGTAAAATATCACCTATATCTGCATCATAACGACCATAAAGAAAACCACTAGGTTGGCTTGGGGCGTGTCTGACAAAAGTAAGTAGCTTAGAACTAGGTGATAAAGTCAAAAATATGTTCCTTTTTGAGCTTGATTAGGCTACGAGTGAAGTCATGGCTTTTTCATTATTAATAACCGGTGGCGCTCGTTCTGGAAAGAGTAGTTTTGCTGAAAAACAGACTCTTAGCTATGGTACATCCGTAATTTATATTGCAACAGCAAAGGCCTACGATCAAGAAATGGAAAAACGAATTCAAATTCATAAACAAAGGCGAGGAGATGAGTGGCTTACTATAAACGAACCCATAGAAATTGCAGATAAATTGTTTGCCTTAGATGGGCAGGGAGCATGCCTTGTTGAATGTTTAACATTATGGCTTTCAAATCTTATGTTTGCAGATAAGGATGTATCCTCAGCAACTTCTTCTTTGATTGAAGCCATCAATGCTCGTCATGATCCTGTGATTTTAGTTACCAATGAAGTGGGAAGTGGAATAATACCTGAAAATGAGTTAGCGAGACGGTTTCGTGATGAAGCTGGCCGTCTTAATCAGGTTGTAGCTGAGGCTGTTAATGAAGTCTATACATGTATCTCTGGTATACCGTTAAAACTAAAGCCCTAGTGATTTAAGGGAGGATAATTTTTGGATAATATTTCCAATTTACAAATGGTAGATGATTTTATTTACACTATGCCAAACAAAAATATACAAGCTGAAGCGGCTGCATCGGTCTATCAAGACCGATTAACCAAGCCGTCCGGCTCGCTGGGGATGCTAGAGGAATTGGCTGTGTTTATGGCAGGTTGGCAGAATAGTGAGAGGCCAGTTATTGAAACTGCACAAGCTATTATTTTTGCTGGAAATCATGGAATATGTGAGCAAGGAGTAAACCCATACCCGCAGGAAGTAACTCAACTTATGGTTTCAAATTTTGAAAATGGTGGTGCTGCAATGAACCAGTTATGTACTTTGAGTGGTGCCGAGCTAACCGTAAAACCTTTGTCACTGGAATCTCCAACCCAGGACTTTACCCAAACAAAGGCAATGAGCATGACAGAATTAATCGATGCGATGTCGGCAGGGATAAAATCTGTTAATAGAAGTGCAAATATTATTCTTCTTGGTGAAATGGGGATTGGTAACTCAACGGTTTCATCTGCCCTTGCTGCGAGCGTTTTCGGAGGGAGAGTCGCTGATTGGGTTGGAGCGGGAACAGGTTCTGATGAAAAAGGGATTGCTCATAAAATATATATTATTGAAGAAGGCATTGCAAAACATGGTCTATGCCCTGATTTAACTGCGATTCTAGCTTTTGGTGGTAGGGAACAAGCTGCTATTTGTGGGGCAATATTAGCCGCAAGATCGGCTTCTATTCCAGTATTACTTGATGGATACATATGCACAGCAGCTGCAGCACCATTATATGCACTTTCTCCCAGTTTATTAGACCATTGTCTTGTTGGGCACAAATCAGCTGAACCAGGCCATCAAAAGTTACTTCAATCAATGAACAAAAAACCAATTCTTGACCTAAATATGCGGTTAGGTGAGGGTACCGGTGCAGCGCTCGCCTTAAATATTCTTAAAGCTGCTGTAGCATGCCATAATCATATGACCACCTTTGAAGAATTAGGAATAAATAATTGATGAAATGGACTGTCAGACGCTTAGCAGAGGTGCAAACAGCCTTTTTGCTTCTAACCCGCTTTCCTGTAGGCAAACTCAATACTAATGTCCCTAAATTGACAGATGCGGCATGGGCCTTTCCAGCAGTTGGATTTGTTGTTGGTGGAATTATCGCAGGTATTTACATAACTACATCACAATTCATGCTACCTTCCTTTGCCTCAGCTATTTTTGCATTAATTTTCGGGATTTTATGCACAGGCGCCATTCACGAGGATGGGCTTGCAGACTGTGCGGATGGTTTTGGTGGTGGTCAAAATAAAGAAAAAAAAATTACGATTATGACAGACAGTGCCATTGGAAGCTTTGGAATGCTTGCGCTAATTTTGGTAATGGGATTACGCATCTTAATATTGTCATCTCTTCCCCCAACAACTGAAATTGCTGCTGGCATAACTATCTGTGCTGTTATAAGTAGATTCTCCATGGTTGGATATTTATGTTTTTTACCAGCAGCAAAACAAGAAGGGCTTGGCAATCAAGCCTCTGCAGATAATATAACTTCCCTTTTTTTTGCAGCCATCGTTGCATTA
The DNA here is from genome assembly GCA_902520885.1 of uncultured SAR116 cluster alpha proteobacterium. GTDB lineage: Bacteria > Pseudomonadota > Alphaproteobacteria > Puniceispirillales > Puniceispirillaceae > UBA5951. The sequence continues at coordinate 26,780 of CABYPW010000007.1, read as the reverse complement.
CCTGCTTTTTATTTTGGTGTTTTTAGTTTTGTATATGTAATTATTTCAATGTTAGTAATTGCTCTTTTTTGGGGAATTATTGCAAAATATCAAATAGGAGGTCAGACAGGTGATGTCTGTGGAGCTGGTCAATTACTTAGTGAGACAATGGGTTGGGTAATATTAGCATCAATATATGCTGTTCAATGATTGATTTGTATCTGCAAATATGTCGGTCTTGTCTACCTGTGGCTCATAAAAGTATTCCTGATGATTACGATTGTAAAAATCTTCAAGCTGTTTTGTTGAAAGCAGGACTAAATGCCAATATAATTAGCTCACCTTGTTTAGGTGTTTGCACATCACCCGTTAGTTTGACACTTCAATCGCCTAATAGAACAACTTATGTTTTCAAAAACGTTGATTTAAAAAAAGACCAAGAAGATTTGATAGCAACATGTAAGCTTTATCTAGCTGCTGATGACGGATGGATTGAAGATGCAACAGACTGCGGAACTTTTCGTCACTTATTGCATGCAAAAATTCCTCCTATCTAGGGTTTTGTATTTAATTCAATAACAGCTGAAATAATCATATTATCCGCCATAAATGGTCTATGATCGTTACTGTATAATGCTATTCGCATTTGCTTTGCATCTTCAGGGATTGTGTCGATATGAAACCAGTTATTATAAAGTCGAGCAATTTTATGTTCATCAATATACAAATGAGCATGCCCTTTCCCATCTTTATGTTTGAGCCCAGCAGATTCTGGCGCAAATGTAAAATTACTGGTAATGAGATGTAGATTAAATCCAGATACAGGGTCAATTAGGAGTTCTGCTCTTATTGATGGTTCCAACCCATTTTTAGGGATCGCAATAGGCTCTGCATGGGTTTCTGAGTGACTAGTTTTGCCTCCATGGTATGCAGTGTTTAAATGGTTCATATTATGCTTATGACCATCAAATGTAACATTGTTCGCACCAGCAATCATAAAGCCAAAAAGCCCACTGAAAATAAAGCCAATCGCGCATAGGCCAAGTAAACGGAAGTCTATTTTTCTCATTAGTAATAAAAGCCTTTATTTAATTTTTGTAGGACTAAATTAGCTAACAGCACGCATAGTTTCTTTATGAAGAAAAAAAGCAGATAAGCCTCCTAGAATAGCCCATGAAACTAGACCTATTCCCAAAGCACGGCTGGCAAAAAGGGCACCAATTTCTGTTGGTGCGGGGCCCGTAAACACGTTTGGTTCAGGAGCTCCAAAAATATGAGGGGCAATAATCAAAGCGCTCCCAATAAAAAAGTATTTGATTTTTGGTTTGAAGGCAATTAGCCAAATCCCGATTACGGTTAGAAAAACTGTTGTAAACCACCAAATTTGACGAGGTAGAACCTCTGCGGCTGCTACTCCTGGAACTTCTGGTGGAAGTGAAATGGCTGGCGCAAGATGAACAGCGATATATCCAATTATACCCCAAACTATACCTTGATGAAATGTAATCCTATCACCTGATATTTGCAACCGCAGTGCCATCGCGGAAATAAGTAAAAATGCATAGCCAATGTAAATAATCATACTGAACAGGAGGGATAGACTATCTCGAATTGGTTGTAGTGTGTCTAGGCTCTGTTGTGCACTATTAGTAAATTCACCAAAATGCTTTAAAATGCCGGTTTCATAAAGCTCTGAGTGAAGAAGTACGGGTTGTACAAAATACCATTGTAGCAAACCGGCCATCAAGCCACCGAGCGAACCCGCAAATAAACCACTAACAAGAATTCGAAAAAACACGCAGAAACAACCCTTACCTAGCTTACTAAATTAGTGGCAGGGAAACCCTGTTGCGTGGCGCACATCATGAGCAGCGTCATGCAATATATGGTATTGTGAATGACCAGCTACGTAAATAACCAGCAAACCAAGCAAAGCAGCAAGAATAATGGACAGTATTTGGGGTCTCGAATGGCTTAATGACTGAACGAGGGCAACCATTGCTTTCCTTTCTTTCGTTTTCTAGTTAAATTTGACAAAAAAACATTTTAAAATTTTTATATCAATATTAACTGTATTACAGGGAAAAAAAAAAATTATGCAAGTACGATTTTGAAATTCTTTTCAAAAGAAATCAAGTTTATACATTTTTGTCATAATTAGTTTAACTAATTAATTTAAAAGTTTTGCTAATTTGTCGAGGAAATAAGCTTATAAATGGGGACTAATATAATTTGTTAGCAAATAATTTTTTAAAGGCTTTGAATCAATGATAAGGAAAAACCTATAACTCCACCAAGTAATCCACCCCATACAACAAGCCATCCAAGGTGAGATTGAATAATATCTTGAATAATTTTTTTTACTTGCACTGGCGTTAAATCTTTTAAACGATTATTAAGTATTGTTTCTATTTGGTTTTTAAATTCTTCAATGTTAGATGAAGTTAAATTATTATTCGGTGCCTCGATAATTTGTTGGGTAATTTCAGATAATTTATTAATAACCGGTTTCCTCAGTGGCTCAAGTGCTTTTTTGCCCCCAAACATTCCAAGCATACTGCTAAATTGAGAGGTCATTATCGCATCCGATAGGTTCTCAAAGATCACATCATAGTCGATTTTTGAATAGATAGACTCCCTCGACTTTTCCTCTGTTTGTTTTAAAAAGAGGGAAATGTTTTCTTTATTAAAAAATTCTTCCATCACAAGTGATTTTATACCCATTTTGAATTCTTCAAATTTGTTAGGTATGATTCCAGAACCATATAGCAAAGGCACTTTTTCGAAAAGCATATGAATAGCAAGCCAGTTGGTAATGCTGCCTGAAAGCGCAAATAGTCCAGTCATAAACAGGATTTGTGTTGAGTCTAATATTAGATATCCAGCAAGAATAGCTACGAAAGCGAGAAAATTTGTTGCGACTGATTTGTTCATTTAGTCTGTTACCTGAATTTAATGTTTTGTAATTGCCAGCACGTTGCTAATACCTAAAACTATTTTTTCATTAAAATAATAAACTGAATTGATGTAAATTTGAAGTTTCATGCGCTATCATGTTTCTTTTTACGTTTTATATTGGTGAGGAGAAACAGTATTTAGCTAATAACGTGATTTTGGGTAATAAGTAAGGCATTGACTTTTATTAAAAATTTGACGAATACTTAAAAAAATGTATTGTTAGGGCAAAACAGATGCGCTACTCAGACTATTTGAACCAAGTGAATGTTCGCCATAGAACAGTGAATTATAATTTACTCACATCAAAAAATAAGTCTAAAGACAAAGGTTCGCTTGCCCCACCAAAAATAGAGCTTTCTGCTAAGCAAGCTTTTGATTTGCTCGCTCCATATTGTTCATCCCGAATTATGGAACAAGTAAAGGCTGTTGTACCGCTAGCCGCCTATTTGATGATTTTTCAAATCTTAGTTTTGCGTCATCCTATCGATGCAGCTTTAATTTTGTGTCTTGGATTAATTGCAGTAATCATAGGTCTTGCCGTATTCATGGAGGGCTTGAGTACCGGTTTGATGCCATTTGGCACAATTATTGGAGATAATTTGCCAAAGAAAGCTTCAATGCCAGTGGTTCTTTGTATTATTGGTATATTGGGGGTTGGTGTAACATTTGCAGAACCTGCTATTGGTGCTCTGCAAGCATTTGGCTCATCGGTTGATGTTAACGCTGCTCCTTATTTATATGAAATCCTTAACAACTGGACAATGCCGCTTGTTCTTATGGTTGGAGGTGGAGTAGGTATTGCAGCTATCCTTGGGACAATTCGTTTTGTACGGGGATGGTCGCTTAAACCAATGATTTATGGGGCTTTGTTCCCCGTTGTTTTATTGACTATTTATGCATGGTTGGATCCAAATCTGAAGAGCATTCTAGGGTTAGCGTGGGATTGTGGAGCTGTTACAACAGGTCCAGTTACCGTACCCTTAGTTCTTTCCTTGGGTATAGGTATTGCTAACGCTGCTGGAAAAGGCAATTCATCTCTCTCTGGTTTTGGTGTGGTAACTATGGCCTCCCTTTTCCCTATTTTAGCGGTTCTAGTTTTAGCTATATTTGTTTCGCTGACTATATCTCCGGAGGAGATAATAGCTGCAGCAAAAATGTCAGCCGTTACCATACAAACTGAACCATCAATTTGGGAAAAGACGCCTCTTGTTGAAATTGTACTTGGTGTGCGAGCTATTTTACCGCTGGTACTTTTCTTGATGGCGGTTTTATTTCTCGTTCTTAAATCTTCATTACCTAACAGAATGATTACAATTTATGGTCTTGCACTTTCCATAATAGGAATGTGTATTTTTAACATTGGTTTGACTTATGGGCTTGGCGCTATTGGCGCTCAAACAGGAAGTGTGTTGCCTGCCGCTTTCATGGAGTTGCCCGTTAGTCAATTCTCACCAATTTATCCGGAGTTGGTTGGCCTTGCGATAGTGATTGGATTTGCTTTTCTGCTGGGTTTCGGTGCTACTTTAGCAGAACCTGCTTTAAATGCACTTGGCATAACTGTACAAAACTTAACTAATGGTGCCTTTAAAAAAGAAATGTTGATGTATAGTGTTGCGAGTGGTGTTGCCATCGGAATAGCATTGGGTATATCAAAACTCGTTTTAGGATTTGACTTGATGATGTTGCTTTTGCCGCTTTATGGTGTGGGTATCCTGCTCACAATTATATCTTCAGAGGAGTTTGTCAATGTGGCTTGGGATAGCGCGGGAGTTACAACAGGGCCTGTTACTGTTCCGCTGGTATTAGCAATGGGATTAGGGTTAGGAAATGCTGTTTCTGCTGTAGAAGGTTTTGGAATATTGTCCCTTGCTAGTATTTGTCCCATTATAGCAGTATTAACAATGGGGGTAGTAATTAGAATAATGAGTAAAAGCCAGGATAGCTCAACAGAAGATGAAATTGTGTCAGACGATCTTGTAAAGGACTAATCATGAGCAATCGAACAATAACTTACCTTTCTAATGCATGTATGATCACATGTGTCGTTCAAAATAATCTTGCAGAAACAGTTTTGGAAGCCGCTAAGAACAGTGGTGCACAGGGTGCTACTATTAATTATGCAAGAGGTACCGGAGTGCGTGAACGGCTCGGATTACTTGGTGTTACTATTGACGAGCAAAAGGAAGTGATTCGAATTATCGTATCAGATGATCAGGCTGATTTGATATTTGAAGCGATGTTTCTAGCAGGTAAACTTGATACACCTGGCAAGGGTATCATGTTTATGACCAAATTAGATAGAGTTGCTACCTACATCCCCGATGCTGTTTTAAATTCAATAGAATAGATTGCTTGGAGAACATCATGAAAGTAGAAATTGGTGCGCTAGTTGAAAAAGAATATGGCCAATTGGTAAAAGATGAAATTTCTCAGGTTAAAGGTGTAGAGTATGTTTTTTTTGCAACAGGTCGATCTAACGATTTATTTGATCAAAAACAATTTGGGAGCTTTGGTGAAGCATCTATTATTACGATAATAGCAGAAGAAGCTTGTAAAGACGATGTATTTGATCAGCTTTTTATGCTATGTGAACTCCATACCAAAAAAAGTGGTGTGGTCTACATGTCAAATCCAATAGCGCGGTCTACAGTTTAAATTTATTGTCGCGCATCATTTAAAAAGCATTATTAAAATACTGGTGCAAGAATGGACGATTTTTTATGAAAAAAATTGTTGTAAAAAAAAATGAGACAATTTTTGAATCTGGAGCTAAAGCTGATTCGGTTTATCTAATTGTTTCTGGAGAAATAGGAATTTTCCTTCCAACCAATAATTCAGATAAACCAGATTTTATTCTTGGTGAAAACGAAATATTTGGAGAAATGGGCGTCATTGATAAATCCTTGCGCGCAGGAAGGGCAGACGCTTTAAGCGATGCAAATTTGATTAAAATCAGCCAATATGAGTTTAATGATAAATTGTCCAAATCCGATCCTTTTATAACTGGTCTAACCAGAGTTTTGGTCACACGAATTCGTGGGTTGTTGAAGAAAACCACCACACAAAAAAATGTAACAAAATCAGACATTGAAACGGCCAATCAAGAACCTGATTCTTGAAAGAAATTTAGAATTTCTTCATAAGTTTTCTTACTTTTGCAATCTTTCCTATAAGTAAAGTGACCTTTTTTACATGTATACCCAATTATTTTTGGGTATAATTTATTCAATTTGAGAAAAACATTTAAATCTTCAGGTCTATTAAACGGGTCATCACTATATGCAAAAATAAGGAAATCTAGTCTGTCAGCTTCTAAAATCTCATTGATTTGTTTAGGTCTTAAAACTTTGCGCCAAATTGGGAAAATGTTAGTCTCATAACGAGGGCCTGCAAAAGCTGGAGCAAATAAAACACCTCTATTAAAACGGTTTGGCAAAGCCCTAGCGGCCATCAATGCCGTCCATCCACCTGCAGAAAAACCAGCAAGGAAAATATTTTCATTATGAATTCCCACTTCGTTCAACTGGCTTAATAATTTTTCCAATTCAGAAACTCGTTTGTATATAAACGATCCCTTTTCCACACCATCAGTAGCCGTCGAACAAAGATAATACACAGAAAAATCAAGTTTATTAGCAGCGAGCATTAAACTCTTTGGCGGTAAATCATCATTACATTTTTGATTGCTTGGAATTGCTGGTCTTTTCGTCCCATGCATCCAGATAATAATTTTACTTTCATGACTAAAAGGTAGGGAGGAGATGTTTCGGGTTTTTGGAGGATAGTGTGCAAAATTTTCCTCAACTGAAAGAAACCGAGAGGAACCAGGTTTATTAGCAATTTTATTTGCAGATGAGCAGGATGAAAGTAGTAAAATAATCACAAAGATATATGGAAAATAACCCGCTAGTTTAGACACAGTTTCACCAATTAGTAAGTCGAAATAGGGCTTTATAATAGTTGTATCTCAAATAACATGCAAATAGATAAAAAATAACTCTATGTGGCATGGTACATTTCTGTTATCTTCTCGTTGTTTAAGTTTAAAAAAGTATTATGTTATGAATTATATTCGCATTACTCTTATAAGTATCATTTTTGCATTGATTAGCAGTGTTGCTTTATCTGAGGACTTTAAAATCTTATCTTTTAAAGGCGCAGTTGAAACCTCAGTCGACCAAAAATTATGGAATATTGTGGAAGAGGGGCAGTTAGTGAAAACCGGTTCTTGGATTAGAACTGGCCCTAAAGCTTCAGCAATTATTTTATTACCTAATAGAACGCAAACTAAAATTTCACGGAATGCTGAATTTCAACTTAATTATCAAGCAAAGGAAGAGCAAACGCAGGTGAACCTAAAATTAGGTAAAATTTGGTCCAAAACAAATAAAAAGCCTGCAAAAATAACGGTTAAAGCTCCAAATGCGGTTGCGTCTATTAGAGGTACCGAATGGGTAATTGAAGTACTTGAGGATTCAAGCTCAAGTTTGGCGGTTTTAGAAGGCGAGATAAAGCTTGCTGGGAATGAAGGTGTAACTAAAGAAATAAAAAATGGACAAATCGCAAACGTTACTAGTAGTGGTTTAATCTCCGTTAATAAACTTCTTAATCCTGCTGATTATCTTCAGTTCATATTTAAATACGAGGTAGAACCATTTGCCTATGCTCCTGAGAATGTTGGAGATAAACTTGAGAAAACAAGCAGACTTTCTGTTGTTGACCCATCGGAAAAAACAACAGCTTGTGAGCTAAACGAGATGGTCACACCAGAACGCTTTCTGGAAAGTATTGAAAACAGAGACCCAAGTTGTCTTGTAAAAATAGACCCTAATATTTTGCCAGATGGTAAGTGGAATATATGGGCTAGACTGATTAAAGCAGACGCTAATTTTGCTTTGGGAGATGTTAAAACCGGTCAGCAAATCCTGAACGAGATACCAGCCTCATCTGGTAGATTATACCTTGAAGGAAAATTTAACTTTTCAAATGGAGACTATGATTTAGCAACAAAAATGCTGTTGCAGGGCGTAGAGGATGCACAAAGCAAAGCCAGTTTTTATTCACTTTTGGCTGAGATAGAGCAAGCTAAAGGGAATGCGTCAACTGCATTGGGCTATTATAAACTAGCTAACAAATATGACCCCTATTGGCAAAAACCACTAATTAAAATTTCTCAGATTGAAATAGTTAATGGTAATTATGATTATGCTTTAGGTGTGTTAAAGCTTGCCGAAAAATTAGGAGGCAAGACTAACTCTCTAGCAGCAGGAAAGGCACAATATTTTAGTTATAGGTATCAATTAGAAGAAGCAAGAAAAGAAGTTGAAATAGTATTAGAATCTGACCCAAATCAGATAGATATGTTGGTTGCTCTTGGAATTGTTGAGCTTAAAGATGGAAAGCACCAAGAAGCTATTGACTATTTTGTGCAGGCATCAGCGTTAGAACCAAATTATGCAAAATCATACGTTTTTATGGCCATTGCGCACCTCCACGCAAACGAAGTCTCTCAAGCTGTAACTCAATTAGAAAGAGCGATTAAACTTGATGAGAAAGACCCGTTGCCGCACATTGTTGCATCTCAAATATATTCAGCACAGCTTGAATCAGGGAAGGCTATTTATCATGCCAGACAAGCGATAGAACGAACCACCAATGAAACTAGTTGGGGACAATTAGCCAACGATCAGCAAGGTGGTGCTAACGTTGGAAGACGTTTTTTGGAGGTTGGACTTCCAAATCATGCGAGAGAATCTGCTCAGAAAACAAAAGATCAAAAATGGGCTGGCAGCTATCTTTTTAGGGCTGCAACAGCGCCAAGCGCGCTAGAGAGAAATTCACAATATATTAGGGGCTTCACACTAGATAGTCAGACGTTTGGTTCCAGGCGGGACAGTCCGGATGTTATAGCTCGGCCTGGTGATTATGGTTATAGAGAAATAAAAGTTGGTTTTGGCGAAGAAAATAGTGACATAGCTCTTAAGTTTGGAACTAATGGACGCAAAATAAATGGAAACCAAGAATTTAGCTATCTTACCGATATCGGTATATTTCAAACTCAGAGGGACGCGTATTATGCAAGTGATGATACAGATACATCGACATTTGGATTAGGATTTTTTGGTCTGGGATGGCGTGACGGATTTGATACAAACCGTTTCGTTACAGCGAATATTGTTCCTTTCGAGACCGATGGTACGTTTCCGATTGAAGATACAACTTCCAGAGTGGATTTTGGTGTTTCCTTTAGAAAAGATAAATCAATTTTCCTAAATAGTTTAGCTGCAGAAAATGGTGATGCAGAAATATCTATTAATGTATCTGGTGGTTGCACTGGTGTTGATAAAATGAAGACCGTTGCAGGAGAATTTGGGGTTGGCGAAGTTGGGGTTAAACTTGATAATACTGAATTATCCTGGGCAGCAGAAGGGGCCTACAGGCAGGCAGAATCTGATTATACAGTTACAGATCCCACAAGCTCAACTGCGTGCAGTGATCTTTCAACAGCATATTCAGAACGCATAGAAAATATTAAAAATGATGAATATGATTGGGTTGTTTCATTTAATTTGAAGGAAACAAAGGCTGATTACATACGTGAATTTAGAGTGAGGGGTCTTTTATATGACCGAGACTTCAAACAAACACTTAGTCTAGATTCAGTGGCTCAGACAGGAGTTACATCTAATATTAGTGAGATTAAGCTTCGACCTGCAATAGGCATTTCAAATGAAAATGAAAAGGTTGGTTATTCATTCGCTCTAATACAAGACTATCATCCTCTAAAACAAGCATCTCTGCATATAGATGATATCGCAGGAGTTGCAACACGATATGAGTTTATGAATTCTGGCGGGCACATAAATCAGGCATCTGCGCATTTTAGATACCAAATGTCTGAACAAACAAGATTATATGCCAATTTTGATGATTTTGAGATTAAAAATAACCCCGTATACATCATATTTAGAGAACAATGGAATGCTGATTTATTAGAGAATTTTACCCTAAATAAATTTAATAATCCTAATGCAAATAGGATTTATACTCCTACTAATTCTTTTGCGGCAGCAAGATTTAAAACCTCTAGCATAAAAGCAGAGTCATTACTGTCAGATACACTAAGTATGTATTCGGGAATTGAATTTTTAGATGCCGAGGTTATTAACCATCCTGGATATGATGAAGAGGGGGCTTTTGGACGTGTAACTGATATACCAGAAACATTAGCACATATTGGTATAACTAAACGTTATGATGATTTTCTCATTGCGGGATTAGCCTACCATATGACGGGTATTGTATCCACAGCTTATGGAACTCCTTACGATAAAAGTGGTCAGAAAGTTAATTATACACGGGCAATAGGAAATGGGGAATTTGCTGCAGATTTAATACATTCTTACACCTATGAAAATGCCGATCCTAATGAATACAAAATAACTCTTACTTACAGGAGTTATTTTTAGTGAAATTTGGCAAACAATGGAAAATAGCCCTAGCTGCAGCTTTACTAGGAAATATATTTTCCTACTTTGTTTTGCTCGGGCCTTCAGAGAGACTTAATATAGACGTCTTAAATGTAATAAGCCCATCCACGGCGCCAGCAACTGATATTGTAGTCGTAGCGATAGACGAGAGCTCATTTTCAGCTTTTGAAACACAATGGCCCTGGCCTCGAGAACTCCATGGCATGCTAGTAGAGCGTTTAGTTGAGGAAGGAGCCCGTGATATTATTTTTGATGTGGTATTTGCAGAGCCCTCTGAACCAGAATCAGATGGGTATTTTGCAGAGGCAATCTCAATGGCAGATAATGTGATTTTGGCATCAGACCTTACTGCTGTTGATGATGGTTTTATGTCAGGTGTGATTGAAACTCGGCCCTTTATTGATTTTGAAGAGGCTGGCGCAAGGGTTGGTCTTGCAGGAGTTGACCAAGATAATGACAGAGTAATTAGATATTTTCCGTCATTTGAAGGAACACTCTCTTCGGTTGCAGCACAGATGGATGAGGTTCCATCAGTACGCTCAAGAATAATTAACTATATAGGAGAGGATCATTCCTTTAACTATCTTTCCTATTATCAATTCTTTTTGGAAGATGGCATAGAACAAGGTGCTGTGGAAAATAAATATGTGTTAATAGGACTTGACGTAAAAGCCACTCCAGATGTTCAGCAGAGTCAAGTAGACGCATTTCCTACTCCACATACTCGGTTTAATGCCCGCTTATCTCCAGGAGTAGAAGTTCACGCAAACATGCTCCATAACATGTTAAACGAAAGTTGGATTGTTAATCCATCAATAGAGCAAAAAATCCTATTTTTGGCTTTTATGGCAGTCATTGGGTTTCTTGCCACACAAACATTTAACCCTTTTGTTTCTGCAGGAATTTTGCTGGTATCCGGAGCAGGGGCTTTTGGAGCCTCAATAATAACATGGCAACAAGGATATTTTCTCACTTCATTCGCGGCTCTTCCGTCATTTATTTTTAGCTTCGTTGCTTCAGGGGCGCACGCTTATCTTACAGAAGGAAAACAAAAACGACAGATTAAAGGTGCCTTTGCACAATATCTTGCTCCTGACATGGTTGATGCTTTGATTGCTGACCCAGATAAATTAACTCTGGGTGGTGAAAAGAGAAAAATGACAATTATGTTTTGTGATGTAAGAGGTTTTACTGCAATTTCTGAAGCTCTTAAGGAAAAACCTGAAGTTTTGGCAGAAGTTATAAATACTTTATTAACAGAGTTGACAAATGATATTTTAGAATGTGGTGGAACAATTGATAAATATATGGGGGATTGCATCATGGCATTTTGGAATGCCCCCGTTGAAAACCCTAAACATGCAGAACTAGCAGTTCAAGCAGCTCAAAAAATGATGAAAACTATATATAAAGTTAATGATATTATCAGTGCGCAGGGACAAGTGTCATTTGACTTGAGAATTGGAATAGGTGTTGCGACTGGTGAGTGTGTTGTAGGCAATATGGGCTCTAAACAGCGTTTCGACTACACAGTATTAGGGGATGTTGTAAATCTTGCATCAAGGCTAGAAGGACAAACCAAAGGTTATGGAATTACTACTGTTTTATGTAAAAATACGGCTGAGGCAGTTCTGGATAAAAAAGAAATAGTGTTAGAGATTGATAAAATAAGAGTGAAGGGAAAAAAAGATCCTGAGACTATTTTTGGACTTTTAGAGGCAGACGCGTCTGAAACGGAATTAAAAATTGTGGAGGACTATCTACGGTTGTTCAGAGAAGGAAAATTTAAAGACGCCAAGAAAGCGATCAAACAAAATATTCAAGATGAGAATAGCTCTATATTTCAGTTTTCAAAATTAATGGATGAGAGACTTAATGAGCTTTTAGAATTACCAGTGCCAAAAGATTGGGATGGAGTTTACACAGCCCAAACAAAATAAATTACAACCCGACAGTATCCTAATCTATTTGTTCCTTGCGATAATTGGGACAACCGACTTCTCCAATTCCTGATAAATTCGGATTGCCTTAAGAGGTTGGTCAGGATCTAGCGGTTGTGTTGAGGGCAAATTAGGTAAGAAAGACAAAAAATCAATTAAAATTGCACTCTTTGTTGCAAAGTTCACATTTTGTGTGAGATCATTCGTTTTTTCAGATAGTTTTAATGCATCTAACTTTGATTGCACAACACCGACGATTGTTCCCCCGGGTGCTACTAATGGACCCCCTGAATTTCCCTGCTGGACCTCAGCGCTAAACTGAAAAGAATTTTTATCATCTTGAAGTCCAGTGTTACTATTAACAATTCCTCGCGTAATTTTTGGTGTAATTCCCAAAAATGCTACTTGTGGATATCCTATTGTTACTACATCCATGCCTGCTGGAACAGATTTGGAATGGGATAAATAAACAAAAGGCGTTATAGAATTGATTTTTAACAAAGCTAAATCTAGCTTATCGTCGTATTTTACGACTTGTGCTTCTATAGCTCGGTTTTTGGCCAATAGAACTATTATTTCATTAAAATTCGCAATAGCGTGATAAGCTGTAACTAAATAGCCGTCGTCGGTGACAAAAAAACCACTAGCAACAGAAGTTTTTTCATTTACAGTAATTTTTCGAGGAGCATTATCATTTGCAAAAGTAGCATATGATGTGCACACAAAAAAAATAAAACATACTATTTTTAAAATTCGTGATTGGATCATTTTGGTTGCTTTACTTGAGTATTACTTTTTTTCAAAAAATTTTTTAGAAAAAGAATATTTTTCATATTTAGAAGATAATTCACCCGCAGTTGAAATTTCCATCTTTTCAAAAATCCTTGCTCTATGCAATTCTATCGTGCGGACACTTATACCTAGTGTTTCTGCTATAATACGATTGGTATAATTAGCTGCAATTAAATCAGCAGTTTCCTTCTCCCTAGCAGTCAATTTAGCCGTAAAAAATTCAAAATTAATAATAAAATTTTTTGAATCTACTAAATCTTTTGATGAGGAATACGCTTTATTAATTGTTGACATTAGATTGTCAGTTTTCACTGGTTTGGTTAAAAAGTCAAAGGCACCTTTTTTTAACAAAGATACTGCAATCTCAACATCACCATGACCAGTCATCATAATAATGGGTCGATGATTTAATTTTACTCTATTATTTATTTCGTCGAATATTTCTATTCCGGAAATTCCAGGTAATCTAATGTCGAGTACATAAATTCCTGGCGATATCTCTGAAATATTTTCTTCTTTATTTGTCTTTGTAGTTATATCAAAACTTTCAAGAAATGCTTCTCCTGAAACAAAGTGTTCAGCTTTCAGATTATTTGTCTCAAAAAGACCTATTAGAGCATCTGACAAACCTTTATCATCTTCAATGAGTGTAATCATCGTTTAACTCATAACAGGAAGTTCTATGGTAAAATCACAACCACCTCTGCTGTTAGCAGCATGATAAATTTTTCCCTTACTTCTCTCTACTAATGATTTAACAATATTTAATCCTAATCCGACCCCATCCTTTTTATTTGAAACAAATGGCTCGAAAATATGTTCGTTGAGTTCCCTTGGAATGCCTAAACCACTGTCAGAGACAACTATCTTTAACTTTTCATTAAACAAAGGAGCTTTTTGTGAAGATTTTAAATCAGCAAATATTCTTAATATATTGTCTGATTCATGGTTTTCACTCATAGCTTCCAGGGCATTGCGAGAAACATTTAATAAAATTTGCTCAAAAGCAGTTTTATCAACAGATAACTTAAATTTTTTATTAATCTCCAGGTTTATTTTAAAACCATATTTTTCTGCTTGTAATTCAATTAACGGCATGAGCCCCTTAAACAGATCCTCTAGATAATATGATTGAGGATGTAAATCAAATCCTCGTCCTGATGTATTCATTGACTGAATTATTCGTGTGCAACGGTCTAATTGGTCAGCTATTTTATTTGACACATCCTTGATTTTTTCACTATTAGGGTCACTTTTAGAGACCTCTGATTTTAGAGTCGACAGGAGAATCTCACATGCTGCTAATGGCTGATTTAGTTCGTGTGACAAACTAGATGATAATTCTCGGACAGAAGAAATCTTGTCTTGGATTTCCTGGTTCCAAAAACTAATATATTTAAAATTTTCTAAATTTAAACGGTTAAACGACCGTTTAATAGAGAAGTATACTAGAGTTAATATCACAACATTGAGAAGCGCTACTAATACGGTATTGTAATATATTCGATTGTTAAAAATGTTGAAATAATGGTTACTCTTTTCGCTCAGAAGATTGAGTGTGATGCTTGGGATTCTATCAATTGTAAAGATATGTTTTGGCTCATTGTTTTTAACTAATTCAATTTTTGCCCCATCTTTAAAATTTTTATTGTATTCTGAGTTTATGTACTCTACAAATCCGTCTAAATTCAGCCAAATAGTAAAAGTTGAGTGGGTGTTTTCGTCCAGTTTTACTGAATAAATAATTGGAAGCCCATTATTGTTTTCCTCAAAGCGATAGGAGGGGCCGTAAAGTGGGCGCCCAAGAAATTTTTTGCTTGCTTCAAATAAAACAATTAAAGAGTTTTTGAATAGATTGGGAGGTAAATTAAAATTTTCCTCTGTTTTTCTCCATAAAAGTTTATCTTTAACTTCAATTCCATTTTCAGTTCGTGTGCTTATATTGAAAACAAATTTGCCGGCAATAAGGCTTTCATCTAATTCTTTGAACTGGTAATTTCTGGACGTGAAAAATGATAATTCGTCTTCTAATATATCCAGCTTTTGATTGAATAACAGCCGATATCCTGACTGGATATTTTGAATGTTTGATAAATCGTTATTAGAGGATAATCTATGACTCAAATAAATAGAAGAGATTGAAGAAACTAGTAATACTAAAACAACAAAACTAGCTAATACGTTTCTTGGATTTATAAATGGAACATTCATAGTGATTTATTCTTTTAATTTGTAATTTCAGTAGCCTGCCTGAATTCATTTCGTACAATAGTGTCAATGGGCTCAACAATCGTTTGCATGTTTTCATAAATTTCATCAGGAAAATTTGTAGAAACACAATCCTGTGCTTTCATCGAGAATAGGTTTTCCATCACACTTAATTTTTCATCAATTAACTTTTTATCTGCCTCGACGCTTATGTTTAATCTATCGAGAAAGCTAAGGACATTTTTTGTGCTTTCACACAATTTTTCTTTTTCTCTGGCATTACCCAAGAGATTGCTAATTATGCTGCAATTATTTCTGTAGGTTGAGGTTTTTTCTCGCCGAATTTTCTGGATTGAATTGTTTAGGTCAGCAAAGAAGCGTTGGGAAACGTCATGATCTTTTTGGACTATTTGAAAGCCCTCATCTAGATTTAATGCTGTATCTGATTGAGGTAAATTTGTATTGAAACTACAGGCCTTCTCAAGCTGAGTTGTTCCAGCTTTCACAGATTGAATTACATCCTCTTTGATCATCAAATGTTGTTCAATAATGTCTGAAATTCTTGAATATTGTTTTTCGTCAGAAAATGAAGGCGAGGTTTGTATTGAAATAAACACAAAAACCGCAAAGAATTTGAGTATCCTCAGTGATAAATGAGGTGTTTCTTTTGCCCAGTTCATAATCAAGAGCAATCCCTTACTTTGCGTTGAAACCCAAACGAAAATCGTACCGTTGCTTCTCAACACCATACTGTATAGACTTAATAATTATCAATAGACGAAATTAATTTCGATAAAAAAAATGTGAATTTTCAAGGCTTAGTTATGACCGAAGAAATAAACTTGGAAGCATTTGAAGCTAAATTTTTAAATAGAGATTTTTCTGAGGCACAGTCAGAACTATCTGTGCTTGAAAAAAATTTTGATAAAAATTTTTATCTTTTAGAAGCAAAGGGCAGATTATGCTTAGCCACTAACAAAACTAACGAAGCATTTCAAAACTATAGAGGCGCATTAAAGGTAGCAGGAGAAATAGGTTCAGTAAGAAAAGATGTTCTTGTTAGAATCTATATTAATTGTTCAGATATTAGCCAAAAACTCGGCAATCCTGAGCAGGCAAAGGCTTATTTGGAAAAAGGGTTGCAGTTTGAACCAGAGCATTTCTTATTAACGTTTAATCTTGCTGTTTTGCAACTCAATTCTGGTGAAGAATTTGATGCTGCTAAAAATTTTGAGAGGTGCGCTAAAATCAATGAAAAAAGCATGGAATCCTGGTATAATTTTGGGCTTGCATTGCTCAAGATAAGGCGGTTTGAACCCGCAATCGCATCATTTACTAAGGCAATTGATATCAATCCTAATTACATGGCAGCTCTCAATAATAGGGCAAATGCAAAAAAACACCTGAGAAAGACATCTGCTGCTATCGCTGATTATCAGTTAGCTTTGAAAATAGATCCAAACTATGTACCGGCACTCAAAAATATTTCCTCATGCTTCGAAATAAAAAAAGAATATTCAAAAAGCTTAAATGCTCTTAAACGGGTGGCTCAATTGGAGCCAACCTCCTTTGATGTTTTATGCAAGATTTTATGCCTCGAGCGTCAAATATGTGATTGGAGTAGAAACCCTGAAAGAACCGTTATTCTTACCCAAAAAATTATTGAATTAAGTGAGAGAGACCATTCGCGTCCTGCGCCGTCGACGTTTAATTTACTGAACCTTATTGATGACCCAGAATTTCAGCTTAGGGCTACGAAAAATTATACCCGAGCAAAAGTAGGTGAAATCTTAAGAACGCCATTTATTGGATATAAAAAACCAAAAGGAAAAAAGAAAATTAAAGTTGGTTATTTTTCAGCTGACTTTCACGACCACGCGACTATGCACTTGATGATAAAAATGCTAGAGCTTCATGATCAAAATACATTTGAGATTTTAGCCTTTTCTTTTGGTCCTGAATTAAAAGATGACGCTTTTCAAAATCGAGTAAGAGCGTGTGTACACTCGTTTTATGATGTGTCTAAAAAATCAGACCTAGATATATCAAACTTAGCACGCGAATTAGAATTAGACATCGGCGTTGATTTAAAAGGGCACACTACAGATTGCAGACCCAAGATATTTGCCTACGGTGTTGCTCCCATACAAATTAGTTATCTTGGATTTCCAGGGACCTTAGGTGATAAAAATCTTGATTATATTATTGGTGATAAGTTTGTAACGCCCCTTGAAGATAAAGCGTTTTTCACGGAAGAAATAATTCAGATGCCATATTCCTATCAAGTTAATGATAGCACGAAAATAATTTCTAGAAAGAAAGTATCGCGTATCGACGAAGGATTACCAAAAACTGGTTTCGTCTTTTCCTGTTTTAACAATAATTATAAAATCGGGCCAGAGGAGTTTGATGTATGGTGCAGAATACTTAAAAGAGTACCTAAAAGTGTTCTCTGGCTCTTTGAAAGTAATCATTTTGCATCGGCAAATTTGAAGAAGGAGGCAAAAAAAAGAGGTGTATCGTCCTCAAGGCTGGTGTTTGCAAGTCGAAAGCCTGTTTCCGAGCATCTGGCGAGGCACAAATTAGCCGATTTAACGCTTGATACGTTTTACTATAACGCGCATACAACAGGGAGTGATTCCCTTTGGAGTGGAGTGCCCATTGTAACAAAAATCGGAAAAAGTTTTCCCGCTCGGGTCGGCGCGAGTTTGTTGTCAGCTGTAGGGTTGGAGGAATTAATAACGCATAGTAACGAATCTTATGAAGATTTGGCAGTAGAGCTTGCAAAAAATACGAAAAAACTAGCTAAAATCAGAGCTGATTTAACCAAAAATAGGGCAAAAAAACCTCTTTTTAATACAAAAAAATTCACTCAAGATTTAGAAAAATGTTACATTTCAGTGTTAAAAAATCAATAAAATCTGTATCAAAATACATCTTTTTTAAAAATTTAATTGATTCGTATTGACACAAAACGGCTGTCTTTTACTGCATAAAATATAGGCATTTATTTAAAAAGAAAAGTTAGATATTTTGTTTGCCAAAAATACAAAATAATAAACAAAAACATATAATTATCTACTTTATTTTTCCAAATTTGATACGATAAACTTTTAGAGTTTTTGTTTGTTTAAAATTAATTCAGAAAAATTTCAAAAAAATGATAAAAAAAGTTTGACATATGTAAAAGTACGTATATGGTGAAAAGGCTATCTCGACGGGGGTAGTGTATCTAAATTATGAATCGCGAGTAATTAAAATGAACAGTTATCTATTATTTGACCCTACGATATCTGATGTAAGCACTCTTCTTGAGGGCCTAAATCAAAACTACCTACCCATACCCATTCAACGACAAACGCTGTTTGAGACGATAAATAACATTGTTTCGGAAAACGAGACGTTTGAATTAAACATCCTAGCGCATGGTGCGCCTGGCGGAATATACGTGAATGGTGAATTTGTTGGGGAGAGCCAGTGGGTCAAAGGCATTTCTCAATTATCATCAAGCGCGATTAAAGATTTAGATATAAATTCCCGTGTTATAAACTTTTGGTCTTGCGAGACTGGAGCTGGAGATAGCGGCTCTAATTTTGCAGAGGTTGTTTCAATCACAACGGCCGCTGCAGTCAACATGTCTTCGAACAAAGTGGGGCATGCATCTCAAGGCGCAAGTTGGAGTTTAGATGTTTTAAAGCGTCCTTCACCCCCCTTTAAAGACGAGTTTTTAGGTGCTTGGAAACATTCGCTTTCTCACGAATGGTCTAGCTACACTACCGCTTTATGGGTTCGAGACGCTACGCCTACCTTTATTGGTGACGCGGGCAAGAGTTCTGCATTTTTGGGTGTGAAGCAAAGTTATGGATATTTGTGGATTGATGAACATCGTTTGGAGGAATCAATCAACAACCATTTTTATTACGAAGGGGCTAGAATTAGCGATATTTATGAGGTTCGATTTGAAGAGTTCCCGGGTTTAACTTTCTACACTGTGCCTAATATTAGGGCATATGATGGAGAGAGCATTAGTGGAATAATGTCTGGCACCTCCGCAGTCGGATACACAATGGGAAACTCATCAGCATCGTATGCAAATGGAACATATTTCTCGTTTCAAGATCCTCTCACTCAGTTACTAAAGCCTGGTGAAGAGCCTTACTCGGGTCCCATTAACAGGTCTGATACATCAGCCTCTGATAGGGGTGGTTATTTCGTAACAGGATCTATTGATGAAGTTAACAGCTCAGCTTATTTGGCTGGGGCGGGTGCGGGTCCACAATCCCCCTCTGCCGACCGACAAGATAAAGGGGTATACATAGATACTGTCGCAAACTTTCAAGCTGCTATATCTAACTCTTCTCTAAGAGGAGACTCCTTCGAAAATGTTTTATATGACTCGCAGTCAAACATAAATAGCAGTGGATTTACGATAGGTGGTAATGCTGGAGAATATATTTCCTCACCTACAGACGCTGGCTATTGGATTCCGCCTGTACCAGCAGAAATTCAAGAGGCGCTTAATAATTATAATGACAGTACGGTGTCTTCGTACTCACTTGATGCTGAACTCGTCACAGGGTCCTTGAAGGATTTAACTGACATCACTGTTGAGCAATTTTTGGCGCTCACAAGTGATGATATAACAGGTGGAATAATAAATTCGGCCTCGATTGCGGATACGGCTGCCAATCTTATGCAGTTGGACCCACAATCTATTGTGGATGCGAACGGAAACCCTGACACCTCATCACCATTGTTAAAAATCACAGGTCTTTCGGCAACAGAAGCCACTGTAGACCAAATTATAGCACTCGATGCCGCAACAGATTTTGTTAATGCGAATAATGGAGCAAATGCAGATGTTGGTCTTACTTACACATTTGCCTCCGGTGAAACGTTCACCAACATCATAGTAGATGGCGCCGAACTTGCGTTGAGCGCTAATGCGACTAATTCTCCTTCGCCGGGCACAATAAGCATTTCAGATAATGCCGGCACAATATTAGATTCCGCGGCGCTTTTTGGCGTTGGAGGAGCATTAAACGGTGTGTCATCTGTCACCGCTGGTAACGCCCATATGGACGAATTGGCTGACTTAGTTGGCGCAGCACATGTTCAGAGCATTTCAATTGAAAGTAGTATTTTAAGCGCTGTCGAGAGTGGTTCTGAAAAAATAGCGGTTAGCGAGGCAATCGCGGCTCAAGATACCAAGGTAGTCAATAGCCCTGCATCCTATGGTATCGTTGATACAGCAACAGAGGTTAGCGCAGAACTCACAGCATTGAATGGTCTTTCTACAGGTCCAGGCAGTTTGAGCGTTGAGGATGCCACAATTTCCCAATATGAGAATTTATCGTCAGAGTCGCTAGTAACTACAATTAACTTAGAAACATCTTTTTCCGACCTTAATTCTGCCTCAGGCACCCTCACTTTATCGAGTTTGCAGGGTGATACAGTTACCAAAATTGGTAACGTATCCATAACTGAGCTTGCGGTATCTGATTTAAGCGCCGTCGAAGGTTTTGCTACCTCTGTGAGTTTCAAAGATACGCCTGATAATTTGCTATTCTTTGACGGTTCATATACGCAAACTGTTTTAGAAAATGCAGAGAGTGTAGAAGTTACATCTGGAACAACCTCTCCGATTTCATTGGATGAAATGAAGATTTTATCTGATGTCGTTAACACATTTTCCCCAGAATTTACTCTTGAAGTTAATGCTTCAGCCAAACAAATCGTTGATTTTGCTACCAGTTCAAACACACTTGAAAACCTTGCCGTTGCGGATGCGGACGTTATAAATGTTATCTCAGGTAATCCTATTTCGGTTGATCAATTAAGTGTTCTCAAAGGGTTAGACGATGTTGTGCTGGGTTCTGGCACCGTAGACATAGCAGATAGCGATACAAAAATTTTGGCGGCCAATGACGCGGTCTTGGGTTCTGCGGAAGTTGGAACAGTAACGGTTAATTCTGGTGCCTCTTCAGTAACTGATGGTATTTCTTTAAATGGAATGACAAAAGCAGTTGTGTTTGACGTAGAGGGCACAGCAAAAGACATATATGACAATGCTAACTCACTTGGAGAGGCAGCAAATATCACGGCTAGTGGCGGTCCAGCTTTAGATGTGTCTCAAGCACAAGTCATTCAAAACTTGTCAGGTTATAATGCTTCCACCAGTTCTTACAGCATAGATGATGATGCTGCAGATATCATTTCGGCAACAGACTCTGTTCTTACAAACGGAAATATAAATGTTGATGTTACAGATGGGGATGTAAGTGCCTCAGATGGTGCAATTTTAAATGCCTTTACTGCTGATATTGATTTTGATGTTGAAGATAACGCTTCATCTGTGGCGGCAGAGGTTACAGGAACCAATGGCGCAGGCGATTTAGATGATGCAGATAGCGTTGTCGTTAAGCCATCTGTGCCTACTGATGCACCAGTTAGTGTCTCAGATGCAGAGGCAATACAGGCAATTTCGAATTATATAGATAGTGCAAGTGAATTTGATGTTGCTGATTCTGCGGCAAACATAATCTCTGCAGGAGATAATATTTTAAATATTTCGGGTATCGATGAAATTACTGTTAATGATGGCCCTACAAGCGCTTCTGAAGGCATTGCTATTTCTGATTTATCAGCCGTGGTCGAGTTTGATGTGGCTGACACGGCAGATAATGTTCTCTCTGAGATGGGTGGCACTGGTTCATCTGTGTTTGATGAGGCTGACTCAGTTGCGGTTACATCGGGAGATGTTACAGTCGATGAAGCGGTGTCGATACAGTCCATTAGTGCTTATGATGGCGCGAATAGTGAATATGATATCACAGATACAGCCGCAAATATCCTATCTTCAACGGATGCAATTTTAGACAAAGCAGGTGTTGATGTAGTTACTGTCTCAGATGGTCCTGTTTCTGCTTCTGAAGGTGAAACACTCACTGATTATAGCGCCAATATCTCATTTGATATTAGAGATACCGCTGACGCAATTGCTGCTGAAGTAGTCGGCACTGGCAATGCGAATGAGCTAGACGATGCAAACTCTGTTTTCGTTTCGGGTGGAGATGTAACCGTTGACGAAGCCTCCGCCATTCAAGCGATTTCTGGTTACAGTTCTGTCTCCTCAAATTACGATATTACAGACGATGCTGAAAAAATTAAAACCGCATCTTCCTCCACACTCCAGGTATCTGGCGATGTAACTGCTACCGATGTTTCATCTAAAGAAGACGCCCTTTCTCTTAAAAATGACGGAAATGTTGATAATTTTACTCTTGATACGTCATTAACTGGTGCGGCCTCTATTACTGGAGCTTCGGTGGATGAAGCACTCGCTTTATTGCAAAGCACTTCTGGTGCAACAAATGGTTTAACAGACGAATCGGTAATTAGTATTGTCGATACCGTAGCGAATTTAGACACACACATCTCAGATTTAACGGACTCAAACATACTAGGAGATGTTCATGAGGTTCATGCAACCGTATCAAATGTAGCTGATGCAGAGTCTTTTGTATCTGGCACACAGCAATCTTCAACCTCCTTTTCATCTTCAAATTTACCCAGTGTGGTTGACAAATTTTCCATAGATACCAGCGTGTTATCCACCGAAGCCAATTTTATGGGATTGACCGTCTCTCAAGCTCTCTCTGTATTGAAAGCAGCTAATGCGTCACAAATACCCAATATCTCTATTTCAGATACATATGCAAATTTAACCGCAGCTGATGCATCAACTGTAAATGCAGGATTAGGCTCTTCATCTATCCCATCTATTTTGGAAAACCCATATGTTGTATACAATGGAACACCAGTGTCATTTACGTTCAAAGATGTGCACGTAAACGACGTAACTCTTTCAGAAGCCATTGATTTAAATACTAATTACCCAAATGTGAATTTTAGCTACTCACTAGATGACGGTACTAATGTTGCAAACCAGTTCACATCTGCAAACTTGACAAATGCAACTATTGCAGAAGCGGAAGCATTCGTTCATGCCACTAATTTTCCTGGCTCGTCTCAGCTGACAATACAAGATACCGCAACTAGTATTTTAAATTCAGATGGTTTTGCTATCTTCGCTTCAGGGGACGTTACAGCAACAGGTGCGTCTCATGCACAGGCTGTCCAGCTTGATGCAATGGCGGACGTAGATACCATCAAATATGCACCTGGAACGAGCTTCAGTAATTTGAGTGTCGAAGAAGCCTCCGTTGTTGTCGGAAATAAAGCAGAGACCAGTGGCGTTGATTCTTTTTCGATAAGTGATAATTTTTCCGCGCTTGCCTCAAATATTTCTTTAGTCGTGAATGCACCTAACGGTTATGAGATTAGTAATTATGATGTATCAAAGACCACTGTCTCAGGTGCCCTAGATATTGCTACTGATAAGCTTACTGTTGAACAGGCAACTCTATATTTTGGAGCTTTAAATAGCGATTTTGCAACGCCACTTAATAATGGTCCTACCTACAGCATTGAAGACACGGCTAAAAATATCGTAGATGGTGAAAATAACGGTAGTGAAGCTCGTTCGGGTATTTTTAACGCTTCAGAGGTTGTAGCCAATGGTCTCGGACCTGACCTTACAGTAGCAGAAACTAAGGTAATACTCGCACTTGGAAATTTTGCTGGAACAAGCGATGTGGATGTATCGGATAGTGCGGTGAATATTCTATCTGGTGGCGACCAAGTTTTAGATAATCTAGGCATCGATATTGTCACTGTATCTGACGGACCGGTTAGCGCTGCTGATGGGGCCGCGATTAATGCATTTACAGCCGAAGTTGAATTTGATGTTAATGCAACGGCCTCCGAATTAGCAGCGGAAGTGGCTGGTGCTAATGTTGGGGATGAGTTGGATGAAGCTAACTCTGTTGTGGTCGCAAGTGGCGGGCCAGATGTAACAGCTGAAGAAGCACACGCAATACAAGATATTTCAGGATATGTAGGCACACAAAGCGATTATGATATTAGTGATAGCGCTGCGAATTTAATTTCTGCTGGAAATCATGTGTTAGATGTTAGTGGTGTGTCTTCCATCAGCGTTGATGATGGTCCTGCGACAGCATCTGAAGGTGCTGCACTAAATGCATTAAATCCTGCTATTTCATTTAATGTAACAGACAAGGCCGAAAATGTGGCAGCTGAGGTTTCAGGAGTTGAAAAATCTGGCACAGAATTAGACGAAGCAGGCGTGGTTAAGGCGATAAACGAATTTACTGCTGAAGTTGAATTCGATGTTAGTGCTGATGAAGCTGAAGCTATTCAAAACATATCAGGGTATGACGCAAGCGGAAGTAGTTATGAAATTGAAGATACCGCTGCCGAGTTGATTTCGGCTCAAGACACAGTATTGAATGACCCAGGCGTTCGTCATGTTGAGGTTATCAGTGGTGTTAACGGCGGTGATGAAGTGACTGCGGTTGATGGTGCTGTTTTAACAAGTTTTAGTGCTGATATCGATTTTGACGTTATGGATACAGCTCAGGCTATTGCAGCAGAAGTTACTGGGGCTGGTAACTTCTCCACAGACTTGGATGATGCAGGACGAATTTTTGTTACAGGCGGAACGGTAAATGTGTCTGATGCCGACGCCATTCAAGCAATATCTGGTTATGATGAAGGGGTCCAGCAGGGCGGCGTTTCATATCAAATTAGTGACTCTGTTTCCAATTTAACAGGCTCCTCTGACAGCACTCTTACAAATGGAAATATTAACGTTACAGCTACAGGTGTGGCTAATGCTTCTGATGGAGCTATTCTTAATGCTTTCACAGCTAATATCGATTTTGATGTTGCTGATACAGCCACTAATTTAGCAGCCGAGGTAGACCCATATATGGGTTCCTATGGAAGATTAGATGACGCAGCCTCCATAGAGGTTTTGTCAGGAAGTGCAGTTGATGTTGATGACGCCGTATCTATTCAAGCCATCAGTGGATATACTGGTGCTGGTGATTTAGATATTCAGGACGATGCTGCTGATTTGATTTCTGCAGGTGATGCCGTTCTTAATCAAGCTGGTGTCGATCAAGTATCTACAAATGAAAGTACCGTAGACGCTAATATTGGTGCCCAGTTAAATGCTTTCACGGCTGACATTGAATTTAACGTTACTGATAATGCTGTAAATATTTTGCAAGAAATAAATGACTCCGGTAGCGATGGCACAGAATTGGATGAAGCAAACGATCTGATAGCTACAGATAGCGTGGCTTTTCAGCCCTCGGTCAATTCGGTTGTTATAAATGATACGAAGCCGACGGATAATTATGGGAACCCAACTTCTATTAATGGGGTTCAGTTTAAAGAGCTACCAGATGGAAATATTGCTGTTGCTTGGGTAGCATCGGTTGTCAAGACTGCTGGTGGAATTACAGATGCGGTGCAAGATATATACGCACGTGTAATTGATCCCTCAACAGGTTCATTCATCACTGGGGAGCTGAATTTAACAAATTACTCACCTTCGAATTCTCAGGTGGGTACAATTTCAGAAGTTGTCGCAACCCAAAATGGGGGCTTTGCAGTAGTCTTTGAGGATATACATAATGCCTATCAAACAATAAATGAACAAGGGGTTGTTACTAGTGGTGCGCCAGGGATTAGCGCGGCAGAGGGAAGTGCAGATGTAGTATGGAGCTCAGGATCGAATTCGGTTGTTATAAATGATACGAAGCCGACGGATAATTATGGGAACCCAACTTCTATTAATGGGGTTCAGTTTAAAGAGCTACCAGATGGAAATATTGCTGTTGCTTGGGTAGCATCGGTTGTCAAGACTGCTGGAGGAATTACAGATGGGGTGCAAGATATATACGCACGTGTAATTGATCCCTCAACAGGTTCATTCATCACTGGGGAGCTGAATTTAACAAATTACTCACCTTCGAATTCTCAGGTGGGTACAATTTCAGAAGTTGTCGCAACCCAAAATGGGGGCTTTGCAGTAGTCTTTGAGGATATACATAATGCCTATCAAACAATAAATGAACAAGGGGTTGTTACTAGTGGTGCGCCAGGGATTAGCGCGGCAGAGGGAAGTGCAGATGTAGTATGGAGCTCAATTCCGGACTACGACAAATCGGTCTCTGTTGATGAAGCAAAACTTATTCAAGATATTACAAACTACAATGCAGCAGCTAGTGATTACGATATCCAAGATAATTCGGCTAACATCATATCTGCAGGGGACGAGGTGCTTACTAATGGAGGAATCGAGGTAGAGGTTACCAACAATGTTGGTGCATCTGATGGTGCGATTTTGAATGCCTTTACAGCAGATATAGATTTCGCCGTTGAAGATACAGCTCAGAATATCGCTGACCAAGTTAATGGAACAAATGGTTCTGCTGGAAGCCTTGACGATGCAGAAAAAGTTATCGTTGATTCGGGAGCT
>CABYPW010000006.1 GCA_902520885.1 uncultured SAR116 cluster alpha proteobacterium | reverse complement strand
TTTGACTAAGAACCAGATCTTGTCACAGGCAGCAACTTCCATGCTTGCTCAGGCAAATCAGTCTAAACAGTCAATTCTAGCGCTGTTACAATAATTTTTAAAACTTTTATTATAAAGGAGCGGGCGAAAGCCCGCTTTTTTTTGGCATAAAATTTGCAAATTCTTCATGATCTTATGGAGAAAATAATGGAAGCGTTAGACTTATCAAAAATTGAAATAAATGCTGAAGAAAATGATAATAAAACTTCTTTATCAAAAAATCTTCGTGACCTAGAAAAATTCGAAAAAAAGAATGGTAGAGGGTTTGATAGTCTTCTAGCCAGGGGGGCAATTTACTTTAATTCAAGAGATTTTGAAAAGTCAAAATTCTATTTTGAAAAAGCAGCAACCATTAAATACGATATAAATATTATTTCTGCCTTGATGAAGCTTTACTCTAAAACTGACTGTGTATCGGAGATTATACCTCATCTAGAAAAATCAAAAGTCACATTAGAATCAAATTTTACTTATTGGCAGTTAGCAGGTTTTGCGTATGCAGAATTGCTTCAGCCAGAAGAGACTGCCAATAATCTGATGAAAGCAAGACAACTTGGTAGCAAAACAGAATTAACAACAAGTCTATTATTAAAAAGTCTCGGAAAGATTGACAGACTCGATGAGCAGTACGAGATTGCAAAAGAAGAAATAGCCAAAAATAATCTTTCTAGTGTAGTTGTTATGTCTTTTGTATCTTCATGCATAAAAACGCATAGATTTGAGGAGGTTCTTAATTTTTTCGAAACAACAGATTATGACTGGCAGTCTGAAGCAATATTAGCCGCATTTGCGGGAATAGCCCATCAATCCAATGGTAATATTGAGGAAAGTCTTAAATTAAACAAATTGGCTCTAGAAATAGAACCTGATAATATTGAAATAAGATGGAATCTTGCGTTAACTCAACTCAGATATGGAGATATAAGAGAGGGAATAGAAAATTATAAAGTAAGGTTTGATTGGAAAAATTTTCCAAGTCCCAAAAGACAATTTGACGTCCCAAAATGGCATGAGGGTGTTGATAAATATTCTAGAATTTTAATTTGGTCAGAGCAAGGTTTAGCGGATGAGATTTTATTTTCCACTGCCTTAAACTCATTTGCGAAAGAATTTCCAAATTTAATTTTTGAAACTCATTTTAAAGCCACCGAGATTTTGACTAGAAGTTTTCCAGAAATTCATTGTAGAACGGGTCTTTTTGACGACAATTCGTTAAAGCCATTTTATAACGATTTTCAATATCACGTTCCTATGGGGGATATATTTCTTTGGTTTCTAAATAAAAATATAGAGAAGCTTGAAGCTGGGGAAACCTTAAAAAATCTTGATTATTTAAAGGCAGATGAACTTAGAAAGCAATATTGGGGATTTAAACTCAACAAAGAAAATAATAAGCCAAAGGTTGGATTTTGTTGGTCAAGCTCTATCCTTAGTGATGGTCGACACACTCACCATACAAAACTGGACAATTGGGAGAGAGTTTTAAGCAGAAAAGATATAGATTTTGTGAGTTTACAATATGATGTCGATTACGAGGACATCTCAAAAAATCACTCTGAAATTTCAAAATACTTTATGAATACTGGTTTCCTAGACCAAATGGATGATGTAGACGGTGCGTTAGCATTGATGAGTAATCTTGATCTTGTTATAACATCCCCGTCTGCTCCCTACGCTTTAGCTGGAGCCTTAGGTTTGGAAACTTGGTTTTATAGTGCCTCTTCTCATTTTATGCTTGGTAGAAATGGAAAATTTATAGAACATCCTTTGCTTCCAAATATGAAAAATTATGTGACCAAGTCTGCCCATAAAGATCAAAAATTAATAGAAGATTTTAACGCGAGACTAGATTCGTTTGTAAAAGATTTTAAAAAGAAAAAAGTGTGAGAAATTATAGAGTATTTGGTCAAAAATCTACAGCATAAAATTTAAGGATTTAATGTGCGAGTATTGGTTACAGGTTCAGATGGATTTATTGGGTCTCACTTAGTGGAAGAGCTTGTGAGACGAGGATACGATGTGCGAGCATTCGTGATGTATAACTCGTTTAATTCTTGGGGTTGGTTAGACAAATGCGCCCCAGATGTAAAAGAAAATTTTGATGTATTTCAGGGTGATATTCGTGATCCAAATGGTGTGAGACAGGCGATAACTGGATGCGACGTTGTGTTACATTTAGCAGCTTTAATAGCGATACCCTTTTCATACCACTCTCCAGACAGTTATGTAGATACAAATATCAAAGGTACTTTGAATATTCTGCAGGCAGCACGTGAAAAAAATGTAAGAGTTATTCACACATCTACTAGTGAGGTTTATGGAACGGCAGATTTTGTGCCAATAACTGAACTTCATCCTCTAAAAGGGCAGTCTCCATATTCAGCTACAAAAATAGCTGCTGATCAGCTTGCGTTTTCATTTTATAGTTCTTTTGAATTACCAGTCACAATTATTCGCCCATTTAATACCTATGGTCCAAGACAATCATCACGGGCGGTTATTCCAACGATCATTTCTCAAATAGCATCTGGCGCAGGGAACATAAAATTAGGGTCTGTACATCCTACAAGAGATTTTAATTTTGTTGAAGATACAGTTGAGGGGTTCATAGCTTCTATGAATTCTGTTGATGCTTACGGAGAGGTCATTAATTTAGGAAGTAATTTCGAAATATCTATAGCAGATACTGCTTTAATGATTGCAAATATCATGAGTAAGGACGTCAATGTCGGTACGGATGATATACGATTGAGGCCTGAAAAAAGTGAAGTTGAAAGATTATGGGCAGATAACAAAAAAGCAAAATCTTTATTAGGTTGGGAACCCAACTTTTGTGGGCTTGATGGTTTAGAAAGAGGTTTGAAAAAAACAATTACATGGTTTTCAGAACCAGAAAATCTTTCCCTCTACAAAACTGATAGATATACGATATGAATAATCATGAACCTATAAACAACAGTTATCTAATATCAAGCAAAATTGTTAGGGCAATTCGTGCAGTCATCGGAGAGAAAAAAAATACGCTTCATGAGCCTACTTT
This sequence comes from uncultured SAR116 cluster alpha proteobacterium, assembly GCA_902520885.1. GTDB lineage: Bacteria > Pseudomonadota > Alphaproteobacteria > Puniceispirillales > Puniceispirillaceae > UBA5951. The sequence continues at coordinate 113,785 of CABYPW010000006.1, read as the reverse complement.
TAAAGGCAAAGAATGGGAATATGTAAAAGACTGTCTTGATAGCGGTTTTGTTTCATCTGTTGGGCAATATGTTGAAAAATTCGAAAATAAAATTACTGAGTATACAGGTGCAAAGTATGCAATTGCAGTCGTTAACGGCACTGCAGCCTTACATTTAGGGTTAATTGTAGCAGGAGTTAAATTTGATGATGAAGTTCTAGTCCCCTCGCTTACGTTTGTTGCAACAGCAAATGCTGTATCTTACATAGGGGCTAAACCACATTTTGTAGATATTAATGCTAAAGATTTTGGAATAGATGCAAAAAAGCTGACAGCCTATCTCAAAGAGATTTCAGAGATTAAGAATGGGGTTTGCGTAAACAAGAAAACGGGCCGAGTGATTAGAGCTATTGTTCCAATGCATGTTTTTGGTCATCCTTGTAATCTAAAGGAATTATTACCTCTGTGTAATGAGTTCAAAATTAAGGTTGTTGAGGATGCCGCGGAAGCTCTTGGAAGTTTTTATGATAAAAAACATATGGGAACATTTGGTAACCTTGGTGTAATTAGTTTTAATGGAAACAAAACAATAACCACTGGTGGTGGTGGTGTAATTCTGACAGATGATGTCGAGTTAGCCACTCATGCAAAGCATTTGTCAACAACTGCGAAATCAAATCATCCATTTGCCTATATTCATACTGAAATAGGATTTAATTATCGAATGCCAAACTTAAATGCAGCTCTAGGCTGTGCTCAACTTGAACAACTGCCAGAATTATTGAATTCAAAAAGACGATTATATAGGGCTTACTCAAAGGCATTTTCTGAAATATCAGAGGTGAGTCTTTTTCAAGAACCCCCTTTATGTCAAAGTAACTATTGGCTACAGACATTACTTTTGAACGAAGAATTTATGTCATGTCGAAAGGAAATTATAGAGAACTGTATAGAGGATGGTATAAGTACTAGGCCAGTTTGGAAACCCTTACATAAACTCTCTATGTACGAAAATTCACCTGCATCTTCATTACCTATTACTAATAATTTATCCGAGAGAATAATCAATATTCCAAGCAGTGCGGGGTTGGTATGACTTCAATAGTTCTTGTTGGCGGAGGAGGGCATTGTAAGTCCTGTATAGAGGTGATTAATTCTGATGGTCGATACAGAATAGAAGGCATTGTAGATAATCAATATACAACAGATGATAAATGTTTGGGTATTCCATATATTGGAAGTGATGAAGACCTAAAAGCCATTTTAACAAAATTTAAAATGGCATTAGTAACAGTGGGACAAATTAAGAACCACGAAGTTCGGAAGAACCTTTTTGAAATGATAAAAACATTGGGTGCCCAAATGCCAATCATTCAAGCTTCATCTAGTATTATTTCAAGCCAATCCAAAATAGGAGAGGGAACTATTGTAATGCATGGTGCCATCGTGAATGCATGTGCTGAAATTGGGAAAAATGTAATTATTAACTCGATGGCTTTAATCGAACACGATGTTCACATCGGCAACCATTGTCATATATCAACTGGCGCTCGTATAAATGGGAATGTGAACATTGCTGATGGGTGCTTTGTTGGCAGTGGAGCAGTGCTGCACCAAAACATTAGTGTTGGGAAAAATGCTATAATCGCCGCTGGAGCTATCATATCCAAAGATGTCGGAGAGGGCGAGTTTGTGAGGGTGATATTATGAGTAGGCCTAAAGTTGAAATCATTGCAGAGGCTGGTGTAAATCATAATGGTGATTTATCTATAGCACTAGAACTTATTGACGCAGCTGCCAATGCAGGCGCAGATTATATAAAATTTCAGACATTCAAGGCTGCTAATTTGGCAACAAAGAAAGCTGAAAAAGCGCTCTATCAAATAAAATCCGATATCCCTAATGAAACACAGTACGAAATGTTAAGCCGTCTAGAATTAAGTTTTGAAGCACATCAAGTCTTACTTGAAAGGTGTGAGGAAAAAAAGATTGGCTTTTTATCCTCAGCTTTTGACTTTGATAGTTTAGATTTATTGTCATGTATAGATTTGCCAATGATTAAAATACCCTCTGGTGAAATTACTAATTTGCCATATTTGAAATATGTTGGAAGAATGGAAAAAAAGATAATTTTATCAACGGGCATGGCAAATATTGATGAAATACAGGAAGCTATTTCAATCCTAATACAGCAAGGAACAGAGCAAAAAAATATAATCATTTTACAGTGTAACTCAGAATATCCAACTCCAATGGAGGACGTGAATCTTCTGGCAATGACTTCATTGGCTCAAAAATTTAATACTCAAGTTGGTTACTCAGACCATACATTAGGAATTGAAGTACCAATTGCAGCTGTAGCACTGGGAGCAGTAGTTATTGAAAAACATTTTACTCTTGATAGAAATTTTGAAGGGCCAGACCATCATGCTAGTCTGGAACCAGAGGAATTGATTAGAATGGTGCAGTCAATCCGAAATATCGAGAAAGCGTTGGGAGACAGTATAAAAAAGCCTTCAATAAGTGAAAAATTGAACATTCCCATTGTTAGAAAATCCATAGTTACTGCCTGTCCCATTAAGCAGGGAGAAAGGTTTAGTGAAAAAAATCTTTGTGTAAAGCGACCTGGTACTGGCGTTTCCCCCATGAGATGGGATGAAGTGATGGGTTTATATGCAAACAAAGATTATAATAAAGATGAATTAATCAGTCTATGAAAAAAATATGCGTTATTACAAGCTCACGGGCTGATTATGGTCTATTAAAGCATTTATTAAAAGAAATTAAAGTCTCCCCACTTTTGCACTTACAATTGATTGTATGTGGAAGCCATCTTTCTTCTTTTCATGGAATGACTATCAATGAAATTATTGATGATGGTTTTAAAATAGATGAAAAGGTAGATATAACCCAAAAAAATGATACACAAATTGATATTAGCATATCAATTAGTTCAGGTATTAAGAGCTTTTCAAGAATATACGCAAGTCTTAACCCAGATGCTGTATTAATATTAGGAGACAGATATGAGATTTTAGCTGCCGCAATTTCAGCAACTATTGCTAATATTCCTGTTGTGCATTTGCATGGTGGTGAGATTACAGAGGGTGCTATCGATGATATGTTTAGACACTCTATTACTAAAATGTCTCATTTGCATTTTGTTGCGGCGGTTCCCTATAAGAAGAGAGTTATTCAACTCGGGGAAAATCCTAAAAATGTATTTTGTGTCGGCGGGCTAGGGGTAGATGCTCTAAAAAAAGTTCCCATCTTAAGTAAGGAAAATCTCTCAAAACAATTAAACATAAAACTAAAAAAACGCTCGTTTCTTGTCACATATCATCCTCTTACAGCTAATCCATCTACTGGCTACCTAGAACTTTCAGAATTACTACAGGCGTTAGAAAAATACGAAGACTGTTCAATAATATTTACCATGCCAAATGCAGATGCCGATGGTTTGCAATTAGCAAAAACTCTTAAAACATTCGCAGATGCGCATATAAATAGTTATTATTTTTCGTCTCTTGGACAGGAAAAATATTTTTCTTGTCTGAGTAATTTTGACGCTGTTATTGGGAATTCTTCAAGCGGTTTGCTTGAAGCCCCAAGTTTTAAGATACCAACGATAAATATTGGCGATCGTCAAAAAGGAAGGCTTAAAGCAGAGAGTGTAATAGATTGTGAAGCAAAGAAAGAAAACATACAGCAGGCTATTCAAAAAGCTCTCTCACCTGAATTTATTAAAAAAACCCAAAAAACCAATAATCCATATGGAAGAGGTGGTGCTTCAAAAAAAATCGTTAGAATTTTAGAAAACTCTGACTTTTCAAAACTTTTTATAAAGGAATTTTTTGATCAGCATGTAAATTAAATTCAACGAATTGAAATAGATTTTCAACGAGATTTTCCCTGAAAGGCACAGTAATTGCTTAAACGTAGAATACATAAGTTTAGGAGAATAAATGACTGTTGTTAAAAAAGTAGCCTTGGGAGCTTGCAGTCAGCCTAATAAAAGTAAGGCAAAGGCTGGACTATTAGATAATAATTGGAAGAAAACATTGTTGCCAATCAAGGCAACTGTGCAGGAGGCTATAACACGTCTTGACCAAGCGGCTATGCAGATCGTCATGGTTGTAAATGAAAAAAATGAACTCTACGGAACTATTACAGATGGCGACATTCGTAGAGGCTTGTTAAATGGTTTAAAATTAGATAGTCCCGTTGAAGGTGTGATACAACGTGAGGCTTTTGTAGTACCTGAGTCTATGGAAAATGAAATAATTCTGAAAATAATGTCTGCGAATAGTATACGGCAAATACCAATAATAGATAATAAGCGAAAAGTTGTTGGTCTTCATACTTGGGAAAATTTAGCTGTTAAAACTGAACTCTCAAACCCCATGATTATTATGGCTGGAGGCAAAGGGAAACGGTTACACCCTTTCACAGAAAAGTGTCCAAAACCATTACTTCCTGTTTATGGGAAACCGATAATGGAGCATATTCTCGTACAGGCTATTTCTGAAGGATTTACAAGTTTTTTTGTCTCAGTAAATTATTTATCTGAAATGATAGAAAGTTATTTTGGTGATGGTAAAAAATGGGGTGTTAAAATTAAATACATACACGAGGAACAACCTCTAGGCACCGCAGGAGCACTTTGCTATTTAAAGAAAAATATAAACGTGCCTTTTGTTGTAACAAATGGTGATGTTTTAACTCACATGCGCTATTCAGAATTCCTTGATTTTCATATTAATCATCATGCTGAGGCAACAATGGCAGTACGAACTTATGAGTGGCAGAACCCTTTTGGTGTAGTTAACATAGATGGTTTAGATATTATTAGCCTCGAAGAGAAGCCAATCGATAAAAGTCATATTAATGCAGGAATTTATGCGCTTGACCCAGTGGCCTTTGATTACCTGAAAAAAAATGAAAAATGTGATATGCCAATGCTATTTGAGAGAATTAGAAAATCTGGAAATAGAACAGTCGCCTATCCTATGCATGAACCATGGTTAGATGTTGGTCGTCCAGATGATTTTAAACTTGCTGAAAACTATGTTCAAAACCATAGTGAAACAAATAATGTAGCCCAGTGAAGATGAAATATCTTGCTATTATTCCTGCTAGAGGTGGCTCAAAAGGGGTTCCAAAAAAAAATATTCGTAACTTTCGTGGAAAACCGCTTATTTCCTGGACTATAAATGCAGCCAAGGCGTCAACGTTAATTGATGATGTAATTCTATCATCCGACGACCCTGAGATAATCAGCGTTGCGAAGGAATATGGTTGTAGGGTGCCCTTCATTAGAGAAGCTTCTATTTCACAAGATAAAACTCCTTCGATAGATGTAATTTTTGATGCTGTTAAAAGATATCCAAGTTTTGATTGGATTGTTCTTCTTCAACCCACTTCACCACTTAGAACCAGCTTTCATATCGATGAAGCAATCACTCTATGTAAAAATAAAGGAGTAATGTCTTGCGCATCCGTAACTGAGGTAAGTCAGAATCCCTATTGGATGTATTCGCTTGACAAAAATCAAGAGATTCAGCCTCTGATAAAAGGAAAATTGCCAAGCCGTAGGCAAGATTTGCCAGCTATTTACAGACTAAATGGAGCAATATATATCTGTAATGTGGACTGGTTGAATAGAAATAAAAGCTTAATAGGAAGCAAAACCCTTGGTTATGTTATGAATAATTCAGATTCATTAGACATCGATACTGAAGAACAATTTAATGTATAAAAATTGATAATTTAAATTTCATTAAATCAACTGTTGTGACTCCTCTGTAATCCAAATATTATTTGGAAGTCCTGTTCCCGCTAAATTATCAGTAGGCAGTCTTTTGTTAAGTGATTTAATATTTTTAAGCATTTGCTTGACAGCGTTTGTGTTTTCGTGAGAGCTGATTTTGCAAATTTCTATTCCCTTTCTTTTATATGGAATAGGTGAAAAAATATTTGAGATATCTCGCTCCAAAAGTTCTTTGAGAGATAAGACCTTAGATGAACTGACTTCACGTAGTGGTACTATTTGATTTAAAGAATTTGCTCTCACATGTGTATAAGGAAAAACACTTACGTATAACATGGGTCTTCCGAATTGGTATGCTAAGCTACATGGTCCAGATGGATTTCCATAATAAAACAAGCAAGATGCGCTTAGGAAAATATCTACCTCCGGTGGTCTAGCAAAATTTACTAAATCGATTAATCCAGATATTTCTGGAGCTTTTGTCATCTTATTATGACCAATTCTTATAACCTTAATACCTTGCTTCGTTAAATACTCGATGGCTTCTATGTGGTCCTGGAGGTTAACGTTTCTCCAATTATGTCTTTCACCATCAACAAAACCACTCTCTCTTAAATGAAGCGTGACAAAATTATCTTCAGCCTTTAGACCAAATTGTTTTAGATATTCTAATGCTCTGAATTTTGTAACTTCTTTTAATGTGAATGCAAAATGAGGCAGGTTTTGATCAGTCAAAATCTTATGAACTCCTGGTGCCGCATCAGAGTAGTGTCCATATACATCATTTGAATATTTAATGAATGTTGTATTAAACGAGGAGATATTTGCATATTGTGAATAGTAAAGTGCTTCCTCCCCGCCATTTAAAACATGAAAGACATCCTCTAAATAGGGTAAAAAGGCACTGTTTGATAGAGTATTTGTCTGCAAAATCGGCAGAATAGGCTTCTTTTTTATGTGTTTAAGTGTTAGAAGATGATGTATGCTAGCTGTTTGGTCAGCCATTTCACCTATGCGACCAAGCATCCAACTTGTATTGACCACAGGGTCCAAATTAAAATAGTTTTTTGCAAATTTACATGTCTTATCATTTACGTCTGCATACAGCTTTGCGATAGATTTAGCCGCAGAGGTGCTCCCTATATCATTTAGCATTGTTGCATATAATGAGAGGAGAATATCTTTTTCAGTCGGAAAATTTTGGATATATTCTCTTATGTCAGAAAGAGCGCCTCTGATATCTGAATTTGACAGTCTGATTTTAAGTTTCTTGAGTAAATTCTCTCTGTTATTGAATATGAATGTTGAGTTAATTGCGTTCATTAATTTTTCCTTAAAAAGTAAAACACATATTTCATCCTAGAAAGGACCATCAAAACGTTTTTTTGAAGAGGACTGGTATTCTTTTAGTTCATCGTCAATGTTAGGAAACGTTACATTTAGCATAGACTCAATTTTCTTGCATATATCGATTGTTGAAAAATAGAAGTCTTTCTCAATATTAAAAGATGTCCCCACTGGAAAATTGGGTAGAGCAATTCTTTCAGGTGCGATTTTTAGATCAGCAAAATTTAAAGGTAATACTTGCGCGATAATTTCTGTTCCAATGCTGCAAAATTGATGGCTAAAATCAACTGTAAGCAAACGCCCAGTCTTGGCAACACTCTTAGATATGGAATTTATATCAAAATCTCTAAGATTGAAGGCATCAATTACCTCTACACCGACGTTATATTTTTTCAATATGTTTGCTGCGTGATGTGAATATACAGAGCCTATTGAATTTGAGACAATTGTGATATCACTTCCAGTTGAAATTTGATTAGATTTTCCCAGTTGGGTTGGTGAAACAACTCTGCCCTCTCCATTCCAACTCATTTGATGAAGCCAACGATGCTCAATGAATATGACTGGGTTTGGATCAGCGATACTACTTCTAAACAAATTATATCCGTCTTTTGGGAAAGCAGGCATTATGACTTTCAATCCAGGTATTTGAGCAAACCAACTTTGAAGGGCCTGAGAGTGAGTGGGCCCTTGTCCCCACCCTTGGCCAATAATCATCCTAATGACAAGGGGTACTGATTGTTGTCCGCCAAACATAAAATACCATTTCGCAGCGGCATTAACGATTTGGTCAATTGACAATAAGCTGAAATCCAAACGTTGATGCGTTAATACCGGTTTATAACCAGAAATAGCTAGTCCGATTGCCATTCCTGTCATAGCATTTTCAGATATTGGGGTGTCAAAAACTCTCTCATTTCCGAACTCATCCTCTAAGCCTGCCATAGTGCCAAAAATATTTTTTGGGTCAGTCGCTCCCAATCCAAAGGCCAAAACTGTTGGGTCATATCTCATTGAGTCAAAAAAAGCAGCTGCAATTCCATCTGCAAAATTATTTATTCTCTTATTCTGCTTAAGTTCCTTTACGCTGTTTTTGTTAAGCATATTCATAAGATATACTCCTCTCAATCTTTGGAAACGGTGCCAGCGTTGCTTCTCTAAAGGCATTATCAATCTCTTCTTTAGTGTTTTCCTGTATTAATTTTTCTAGGGAGTCAGGACTTACCCCCAGTTCTTTTATCGCTTTTTTGGCGTTGGCAATTACATCATAAGATTTCCAAAAATCGATTTCTTTTTTTGTTCTGTATCCAATATGATCATCATTATTAGGACCACAATGCTCTAAATATCTATAAGTCTCTAATTCAATAAGACATGGTTTTCTTTTTTCTCTGACATATGTTGTGGCTTCTAATGAAATTGCTAAAGCCTCTTCAATATTATTACCATTTCCTTTTAGAGATTTTATTCCATGAGCTTCTGATATTTTAGTGATATGACGATTAATTGACTGTCTGGGTGCTAGTGGTGAATATACAGAGTAGCTATTATTCTCAACGAAGAAAATTAAGGGTAAATTTTTAACAGAGGCAATATTTAGCGTTTCACTAAATACTCCTTCTTCAGTTGCACCCTCACCAAAACACACTACGGTAATATTTTTAGATTTTGATAGTTTTTGGGATAGTGCCACCCCTGCAGCAATAGGAATTGTATTCCCCACAATTGCTGTTGCGCCCTCAAATCCACATGATTTGTCTATTAGGTGCATTGACCCGCCCATTCCACCACTGCAACCAGTTTCGCGACCAAAAAATTCACTGATCATCATAGTTAAATTTCCGCCTTTAGCCAGATAATGTGCGTGGCTTCTATGGGTACTTAACATTTTGTCCGAAGCATTTAATTGCATGGAAATAGCAACTGCAGGACCCTCTTGCCCTATGGATAAATGCATCGGGCATTTCATCTCCTGAGCGTGATAACGTTCTGCTATAGCTTGTTCTATTGTCCTTATTCGAACAATTTTAGAGAAAAATTCTTTGAAATCTTCAATAGTGATGGGCTCTTGTTTCATACAGCTTCCTTCACTAGTTGAGTTTCCAAAAAAAAACCTTTGACTTTTTGAGCTACATACTCGACCTCTATATCATTTAGTTCTGCATATATGGGTAGGCTCAATATTTCTTCTTTTTGTTTTTTAACGAAGGGTACAGGCTCGCTTTTTACTGATAATTTTTGCCAGGCTGGCTGTTCAACTATTGGAATTGGATAGTGAATTTTTGTTTCTATGCCATTCTCTTTAAGATATAACGATAATTCATTTCTATTCTGGGTTTGAATTACGTAATTATGATAAACTGACCTTACGTGTTCTCTTGTTTTGGGTACATAACAAAACTCTTTAAATTCAGAATGATAATACTCTGCAATTTTAATAACCCTCTCAGTCCAGTCTTCAAGATAAGGAAGGAGATATTTTCCATAATTAGCCTGCAATGCATCAAGCCTAGAGTTTCTTGAAAATTCTTCGCACTTATTTCTGTCTATAAGCCCGTGGTTTCGTAACCTATCCAATTTAATCTTCATCTCGGTGGAATTCGTAGTGATCATTCCGCCATCTCCAAACATATGGAAATTCTTTAGTGGATGAAGAGAAAAACAGCCGCATTCACCAAATGAACCAGTTCTTTTACCATTAATTTCTGCACCAATTGATTGGGCAGCATCCTCTATGATCTTGATATTTGTGTTTTTGAATCTTTGTTCAATTTTCTCAATTCTAGCAGGATTACCGTTTAGATGAACAACAATAATTGCCTTTGTTTTCTGAGTAACTGCTTTTTCAATGGCATCAATGCTAATATTTTGCTCAGTGTCTACATCCACACAGACTGGTATTGCTCTTACTTCCACAACCGCTCCTGCAGTTGCTATAAATGAGTTAGCTGGAATAATTACCTCATCACCTGGACCAATATCAAGTGCGTGAAGACATAGAGCCAATGCATCTGTGCCATTGCCAACAGATATCGCATGATTTACCCCACAATAAGTGGCAAAATCTCTTTCGAATTCTTCAACAATATTTCCGAGAATATATATTCCAGAATTACCTACTTGATCTGTAAGTTCAAGAATTTTATCTCTGTGATTTTTGTAAAATCTGCTTAAGTCTACAAAAGGAACTTTGATTTTATCCATAATAAAAACTCCGAACCAAATTACCCATTTTTTCAATTTGTTCAGGCGATACAAACTCATGAACTGGAAGTGAAATTGTAGAGTCCGCTAACCTTTCAGCGATAGGGAAGTCACCTTTTTTATATCCCAAATAGGTTGCGGCTTTTTGAAGATGCATAGGGATTGGGTAGTGTTTTTTTGCATCTATACCGTTAGAAATGAGAAATTCTACTAATTCATCTCGATTTTTGGCCTGAAAACAATAAAGATGAAAAACTTCATTTATTTCTTTTGACCGTAATGGTAGAGATATTTGCTTTATTTTACCTAACATTTTATCAAGCATATGGGCGTTTTTAATTCGCTTTTTGGTCAAATTTGGAAGTTTCAATAACAAATGATTTGCAACAACAGCTTGCAAGGTATCGAGACGAGAATTATATCCAAATAAGACGCAGGAATCCCGACTTTCAAGACCATGATTACGCATTAGACGAAGTTTTTCTTCAATCGCTTTGTCGTCAGTACAAATAAATCCACCATCTCCCCAGGCATTGAGATTCTTCAGAGGATGAAGGGAAAAACAGCCTATTTGTCCAATAGTTCCAGCATTTATCCCAGATCGACTTGCCAAAATTGCATGACAAGCATCTTCTACAATTGGAATTGAAAATTCAGATGATATTTTTTGAAACGATTGCGGGTCCACCGGTCTCCCAGCCCAGTGAACTGGGACAATGGCTTTTGTTTTTTCAGTAATCGCGGCCCTTATTTTTTCTACATCTATATTGAAATCTTCGTCACAGTCTACAAATACAGGTTTAGCCCCTGCAGTAGCAATGGCGCCAACCGTAGCATGAAAGGTGTAGGGCGTGGTAATAACCTCGTCCTCTGATTTAATTCCTAAAGCTAATAATGAAAGTCTAATAGCATCGGTTCCACTTCCAACCGCAATACAATATTTACTTCCAATCATCGAGCTTATGTTTTGCTCAAATTCGTCAACCTCTCTACCAAGCGTAAAGTCATTATTTAAAACAACGTTTTCAATTTTTTCAAAAATGTTTTTGTAATCAGAAAATTGTTCTGATAAGTAATTATGTTTAATAGAATATAACTGGTCCATATCATATTGTTCTGGAAGAAAATTTCTAATTTTATTCATAAGATTCTCTATATTTATGGTGGTAATTTAGTAAATGGGGGTTAATGCAATTAAGAGATTTTGTAACCCACTCAACAGTCTCACTGATGCCATTTTCAAGCGACACTTTGGGTTTCCAACCAAGTTCGGTTTTTGCTTTATTTATGTCCATAAAATAGCGTTGGTCTTTACCTGTTCTTTCAGCGCCGTTTTTAGTAAAATTTTTAAATTCGATTCCACAGCACTCTGCGATTTGCTGCACAACTTGTCTTATAGAAACGCAATCTGTATCTGAAAAATGATAGGATTCTCCAATTTTTCCATTAGCTATTAGGGCATTCAAGGAGGAAGAAATATCATCTTTATAAATAAATGCTCGCTCGGAGATACCTCCACCATCTAGGGTAAGCATTTTATTAGTTAAGGCAAAAAAAGCTGCTTTAGGAACAATCCGGTAGAGTTGTTGCCCGGGACCATAAAAATTTGCATATCTAGCAATTATAAAAGGAAAATTAGTTTGATTTGCCATCAATTTCATATGTTGGTCGATGGTGGCATGCGATAGAGCGTAAGGAGTGGAAGGGTTAAAAGATTTATTTTCCGTTATTATGCCGTCTACTGAACCAAAAACCTCTGGGGTAGATATTCTTACGTATAATTTTAGAAATTCTTTCCAATTGAGTCCTTTAAGCATTTCCGATTTTTTTGCTATGTTTGTATTATACCATTGATTTGGTGACTCCCAACTTTGTGCAACCATGCCTTGGCCCATAAAGTCTATAATATAATCAGGCTTAAATTTATTAATACTTGAAATGATCTTTTTAGTGTCTGTAACAATATCTGCTACTATCCAATTCAATTTTTTTGAACCATAATTATTGATGGTGAACGGTTTTTTTGGTGTTTCTCTTCTCGCAATGGCCAATACCTCATGTTTTTCCTTAAGAAGAGATTCTATAGTAGCTCGTCCCCCAAAAGACGTTGCGCCTAACACACAATATTTTTCTTGTTTTTCTGACATTTTAGGCTCTAGCTTTTATCTTTTTTAAAAATATCTATTAAATCTAGAGAGATTGCGTGGCCTAAAATAATTTGAATATCTTCGCTCAATTGCATATTGTAAGTTTCTGTGTGAATACAGATATCGAGCAGTTTCTTTGCTTTTCCCCCATCAAAACCCAGAAAACCTGCTGTTTTTAGGCCAAGTGATTTTGCCGTTTTAAGACCATTAATAATATTTTTAGAACTGCCTGAGCCGCTAAAAACCAATAATATATCACCCTCATTTGCAAGGGCATTTAATTGTTTGGAATAAATATGCTCATATCCTTCATCATTTGAAATAGCCGAACAAACTGAAGAATTTGTTGATAAAGAAACAGCTTTTAGTCCTTTCGAAAAAGTGCTTTTTTCAAGGCCATAAATAAAATCATTTGCCAAATGAGTTGCGTTAGATTCGCTTCCCCCATTACCTGCAAGGTAAACAGTTTTGTTGCCTTGCCAGCATTCAAAGAGAGCATCACGCAACGAAACAACGGATTCAATATCTATTTTGGTCAAAAGAGATTTCATTCCATTTATATATCCAAGTATATTCTTTGATCCAGAGAAAGTATCAAGGTGCTTTATTTCATTTGGCATTCTAATTCCTTTCTTAAGCGCTTAAGGCAAACTGAGGTGAGAATTTTTCAGGGCCAAAATTATTTTTTTGCATCCAACTTACGGTATGCCACTCTGGTTTATTTGTGATAATTCCTTTTTTCCAGGCCTCAGAAATTTCTGAGATAGCATCCATAACAGTTTTTTGAGGTTTAAAACCCATTTCTAGAATTTTGTCAGAACACAACCTGTAAGATCTTGGATCATTTGATTCTTTGATTTGAATATCTGCACCAGTTTTTCCTGCAATCATCTCTGCAATTTCAATAATTTTAAGATTTTCGAAGCCTGCATTATAGATTCCATTTTTACTTTCTTCTGCCTCAACGAAAAATTTATAAAGAGCTGCTAAGTCGTCAATATGAATATTTGGTCTAATTTGTTCGCCACCAAGTACCGTAATTTTCTTATTTTGCAATGCTTGCACCGTAAGCATATTTACAGCCACATCCAGCCTCATCCTCGGAGACAAACCGCAAACTGTTGCAGGCCTTACAATTTTTAGATTTAAGGCTTTAGAATAGCTTAGTAGAATTCTTTCCGCACACATCTTAGTTTTGTTATAAATAGAAAGAGGAACTAATTTTTCTTTTTCAGTAACTTTTTCAGAATCACTTAACCCATAAACACTTCCGGAAGAAGCATAAATGAAATCTTTTACCCCGCCTGAAATGGCAAGTTCAGCTAATTGTTGTGTGGCTAATACTGAAATTTCCCATGTAGGTGTTGGATTTAAGTCCCCACATGGATCGTTTGCTATTGACGCCAAATGAATGACAGTATCATACCCCTCGAGAGATAGATTTTTTAAATTTCTTACATCACCAGATTTAACAGATAAATTTGCGTTAGAGGGAAGATAATTTCCGAACCAAGTGGTGTCAAAGACTGTTATTCTATGTCCTGACTTTAATAAAGTCGGTACAATCTTGCTACCCTTGTAACCACAACCTCCAGTAATAAATATATTCTTTTTCATAGTTACAACCTCAAAGATTTAAATAATTATGTGCAAAATTAATGCCAAAAATATTTGACGGGAGGTTAAACGGAAATGGTAATTGGCATGAAAAGTGCAAAATGTTTTGAAAGATAGTGAAGATTTTTAGACATCGATTAAATTCAACTTTTGGAGTCTCTGAAAACTATGGGTCAAGTAAAAAAGATTTCTTTTATTGATGATGGGGCACATACTACCTTTGTTTCAGGTGTATTTAATATTCTTCATCCCGGTCATAGGCGGTTTCTTGATTTTGCAGCTAGTAAGAAAAAACATCTCGTAATTGGTGTTTTTTCAGATAGCTTTGCTGGCGAAAAGGCCTATATGCCGGAGGAAGTCAGGTTGGCTGCTGTGAGGGCTTATTCAAAAAAAGCAAGAGTTTTTTTAATTAATGATAATTTGAAAAAAGTTTTATCAAATTTAAAACCGTCACTAATCATTAAGGGCCCTGAATTTAGAGATGCAGATAATATTGAAAAAATAGTAAAATCTTGGGGTGGAGAACTTATATTTAGCGCAGGAAACGAAAAGACTGGTGCAAATATTGAAAATGAAAAAATAGAATTTCGTATTCCGTGGGACTCACAAGAGATAAAAGAATATATTCACAGAAGAAATATTTCTAAGTCAGCCATTATAAAAATTATAGAAGATTTTTCAAAACTTGAGGCTTTAACAATTGGTGATATTATTCTTGATGTTTATCGATATTGCCGACCATTAGGTATGAGCAAAGAAGACCCAACAATAGTTGTTCAACCAACTAGAGACGAGAGTTTTCTTGGGGGCGCTGGTATCGTGGCAGCTCATGCTAGAGGATTGAATGCAAAATCTCGTTTAATCTCGGTCGTGGGAAAAGATACTAATAGTCAATTAACTACAAAATTTTTATCACAATATGATGTGGATAACAGTATACTTTATGATACCTCAAGAAAAACTACTACAAAAACAAGACTAAAGTGTGAAGGAAAAACGCTTCTTAGGTTATCAGATTTAGTTGAGGCAAATATTTCAAAAGAATTAATTGAGTTGGTAATTAGTGAAGTTAAAAGTTATTTAAAACATGCGAACATCATTATCTTGTCAGATTTTAATTATGGGATATTGCCTAATAAATTAGTAAATAAGCTCAGTGAACTAGCAAATCAGAATAAGATAGTTATAACGGCAGACAGTCAGTCATCATCCCAGTTTGGCGATATCAGCAGGTTCAAAAGAATGAACTTGATAACACCAACAGAACACGAAGCAAGATTAGCCCTCAATGATAAAGAGTCAGGCATAGTGTCCTTAGCTTATAATTTGATTAAAAAATCAGAGGCAAAAAATGCGTTTATCACACTTGGTCAGGATGGTGTTTTGATTCAAAATGGTCAAAACATTGAAAATGCGGAGGGTGTAGACAGGCTTCCGGCATTTGCCAGTGTTTGCCGTGATAATTCTGGAGCAGGGGACTCAATGTTTACAGCAGCCTCATTGGCTTTGGGCCTTGGAGCAGATATTTGGCATGCAGCATTCATTGGTTCTATTGCAGCGGGTATTCAAGTATCTTCTGTGGGGAATAATCCAATATCATCTGAAAACCTAATAGAAGCTATATATTCATGCGCGTCTTGATATTAGCAGCAGGTTTTGGAACGAGATTAAGACCGTTAACAGAGACCACTCCAAAATGTCTTGTAACAATAGGCGAAAAACCAATGTTAAAACATTGGTTAGAAAAAATAGATAACTGTGAAATTAACCCTTCAGAGGTTTTTGTAAATTTGCATTATAAAAAAGAACTTGTCGAAAATTTCATTAAACAACAAAAATATAAATTCCCAATTATACCGATTATTGAAGAAGAATTAATTGGAACTGGTGGTACATTTTTTAATCTAATTAAACATCGGGATAACAAAAATTTGTTGGTAATACATTGTGATAATTATTATGAAGAGGATTTAGATAATTTTCTCAAATTCTCTTTAGAAAAAATAAATTGTTATAATTTTGACATGTCAATTCTAGCATTTAGAACAGATGAACCGGAAAATTGTGGTACAATGCTCATTAAAGACGATGGTGAAGTATTACAATTTGAAGAAAAAGTTAGAAACCCAAAAACGAATCTAGCAAATGGAGCTGTTTATTTTTTCTCTAGTAAGTATATTAAATCCCTAAAGAAGGAATTCACGGGATTAAAAGACATAGCCAGAGATTTACTTGCGAACAAGCATGGAAAAATTGCTGCCTTTGAAACACAAAGTTATTTTTGTGACATAGGAACTTTGGCGAGATTAGAAAAGACTCGTTCTCACTTAACCGAACAGTTTCAGTGATGTGAGTATCTTTTAGAGCAACATTATATTTTTTGTTCTTTAAAAACGATACATATTTGAAATATAATTTATTTTTAAAACTAAATTTCTTTTTTGCGGATAAAATTGGAACATATTGTTCTTTTTTAAATACTTATTATTTTCAAGAGAAGTTCTTTAAGATACTTGAATGGCAAATTCTATGCTTACTCTAGTGTAGTCTGCTTTATGAGAGACACCATAATGTAAAAGGTTTTTGTCAAAAATCACGGGTTCTCCCGGTTTTAATGGCAATAATATTTTTTCATGGTTTGGTAAATAATTTAACTTAGGTTTGATACGACCATCCTTTTTAACGGTATCGTAATCCCATTCCTTTAAGTGGGACCCTGGGTAAACCCCTAAACCACCTTCATTTGGCAAAACTTCAATTGGTATCCAGATTTTTAATAGATTGTCTTGCTCTTTAGGTGTCATTTTGTTGGTATGAGTAAAAAACCAACTATCTGCATGTATTCCTGAAACATCTTCTGTTTTATTTGGCCTAACAATCCTCCAGTAAATTTCTGGATATCCAATACCCTCAATGTCAGCAACTTTCAAAAAACCAAACTTATTTTTAAGGTAATCAAATAGTGAAAATTTTAAAAATTCTTCGCTTTCATATTCAGAAAAAATTCTTTGTTGTTTCCCCCAAATTTCCGAATGATTTTCAATAGATAGATTATGATAGTTAAATGGTTGCTTAAATTCATCATTTGTAAAATCAAAAATATGGAAATCTTCCAAGGTTTTAATATATTTTTTACGAATTATAGTACGCAGAACCTCCAATTCCTTTTCATAAAGGGAAGGTAATATAGCGAATCCTCGCTCTGCAAAAGACAAGGTTTGTGAGTGTTCTATTTGTTGTTTTTGGTTATTAAATGAAGTTAACATGTGCGGGCTCTTTTGAGACATTGAGCATCTCATCTGGGAAGGAGTTTTGAACAAATTTGTCTAGGAATTCGTTTGTTTTGTGTTGCAAACATAATGAGCCACACATTCTTTGAGCATTAAAGTTAGGCCCTGAGAGATGATTCATCACTTGCCAGTATCTATCTGAATTCCAGATATCTTTAAAACGATTCTCACATATATTACCAATATGAAATTTTTTATATTTCTCGTTAAATAACATACCACAGGGAGCAATTAGTCCACTTCCAGACATTTGCAATATAAATGGGGCACCATAGCACTGTTTATAGCTTCTGGCACCGTTTGCATTAATTTTGGACCATTTTACTATGCATTTATATTCTTGGTCAGATAAAGCCTCGGCTTCCCTAAGTTTATTTTTCAACGCTTCGTAAGCAGAGTAGTCTACACCTAAGTCACCATCTTCATTATCTGAACAATGCTTAATTACTAAATAATCAGGGCGAAGTTCTTTTCCAAGATTTGCTAGTGGGAGTATCTGATCCTCATACTCTGGCATCAATACCATTTGCATCCCTATAGTAACATCAAGATTACGCTCCTTTTTTATAGAAACCATTTCTCTAATATTTTCGCAGACACGATCAAAATACTCTGGCTTTGTGCCCATGATTTCTGCATAGCGGTCACGTTCGCCAGCTGAAATATTGATCCGTAAATATGTAAGTGTTGGGAGTAATTCTTCAAGTTTTCTTTTAGTTAGCACAAAACCGTTAGTGCCTACCGCCATAGATAAACCAAGTTCATGCCCCTTTTTACAAGAGTGCATAAAATGTGGAGATATGGTACTCTCGCCGTCAGAAACAAAGCTTATCCCCTTGACGCCGATTTCTTTGCAATCTTCTAGAAAATCATCCATTACTTCAGATGTGATTTTTTTTCTATCATTTTCCTGCAACATTGCGTAGCAAAAGTGACAAGCATAATTACACGCTCTGGTAAGAGCCATATCAATAGTGATTGGCGCAATTCTTTTTCCATTTTTCCAATCATTTATGCGTTCTCTGTGCCAAGCGACCTTGGTGCCATCTAATATTAGGTCTACGTGTTCATTCATTTCAGACATATTTTTAGTTCCTAAAGGCGACGTAATTTATGTACATCTTTTTTTTCTAAACAGAAAAGTTCTAGCTCAAAACCAAGACTATTTGAGAGTTGACGTTCAATATTAAAAATTATATTTGGTTTTTCATTTACATTTATTTCATCATCGAAATGGCAAAAAATTCGATCATGACGGTCTACAATTTCAACGTTGAGGTTAGTACTTTTTTTATTTTTTGTTTTTGTTAGTTTTGAAATCTTAGTTTGAAGTATTTCTTTTTTTTCTTCAGGTGAAATTTCGACCCACCAGTCTGGTTTGAACAGAGGAACTGGTTCTACAGATATGTCTCCTCTTAGTTCTGACGCTGAAATCTTCTGGGATAGTTCTGTTTTAATCAGTTTATCGATTTGTTGAATAATGTCAGGGCTATTTGAGACAAGCTGGATCCCGGATACTATTTCATTGCAGAATTCCTCTTTGTTTTTTTCAAGCAGAATCATACTTCCCATTGAAAGAAAGTCTGCTAAAGGTAATCCTTGTAACTCATGAGTTAATATCTTTCCAATTTCTCTTGATAACGGGTTTGTTTTTCCTTTTATTGATAATTCATGAATTCTAGAATCAGTAACTGAAACCTCAATGCAAATATTTTCATTCTCAACTTTAAATGAAATTGGCGTATATGTTGTTTCGTTTATGCGACGAGTGTCAGTGATAGCATTCATCAAATACTCTCCATAGTAACTTCGTAACATTCTTTATTTTGATTAAAAGTATAATTTACAGTTGCATTAGTACTGAGAAACTGCTTTAGCTCCGAAAGTTGTTTCTCATTAATAAGTTCATTTTTAATATCTACTCTAAGTTTATCTATTTCTGCACATGATGCAGCGTCCCACATATTTAAAATTGAACTTACGACATCTGGGTCAGGTACCCATAAATTCAAAAAACCATTCTCCATAGAATGACCGCGCAGTTTTTCTTGAAGGTCATTTTCAAACGCATTTAACTGTTCTTCATAATTTATGTGAAACATTAAACTCTCTGCAAAACTATTTTTTATCGATAAAAAAGTTGCAAAAATTGTGCCATCATTCAGTTTTATCTAAGAAAGTCGAATAGGCTTTGCTGCCCGATTTTAGCAAAGGCTTGTGTAGCTGCGTCCCTATTCACAAGCATTGTTTGTAATTCAGTTACTAGCTTGGTTATATCGGCATCCTCTAGTTTTGTGAGGTTCTCAGACATAACAATTTGTCTGCGTTGTAATGCTTCTTCTTGAATATTAGCTTTGTTTAATTGTGCGCCGATATATGTTTGTTGAAGACTAAAATGCTCTATACCTCTTTGAAGGTCTGTAATTGCTACGTCAGGGAAATCTCCATCATCAAAAGCATCCTCAATTGCTTCAATAACTCTAAAAACACTTTTGTGGTCATTTTCAGAGGGAACTCTGAGGAAAGCAGTGGCACCGTCAATACCAGTAATGATTGTCATATTTTCAGCAATTTTTAAATAGTTCTGTCCTCTATCACCCATATATTGGATATTGCCATCAAGGTCTTTGGCAAATGCATTTTTATTTACTTTATATCCTGCAAATAGTGCCTGTCCGGAGGCATCTTCAGTATTAACAACCTGAAACATCGCATCCTTAAGTTGTGAAATTTCCATTTTAATGGCTGACCGGTCTGAAGCCACATGAATATCATTCTCAGCTTGGATCGTAAGTTCATAAATTCGGGTTAGGATATTTACGGTTTGTTCCATTGCGCCATCAGCAAGTTCAAGTTTATTTTTTGCTCTATCGATATTATCTAAATACCGAGCCAATTCCTGTTTTTGTTCCTTGGCGACTGAAATGTTAACTGCTGCTATTGGGTCGTCAGAAGCCTTTAATAAATCTTTTCCTGTAGCTATTCGCGCTTGACGGTTTTGTATTTCGCCATGCAAGTCACTAAGGCGCTCGAGAGTTTGCTGATTAAATAATTTAGTGCTGATTTGCATAATAAAATTCCTAGACAGAGTTGATTAGGGTATCGAATAATTCTCTAGCAGTAGAAAGAATGCGAGCTGAGGCTTGATAAGCTTGTTGCAACTCAATCAGCTTCGAAGCCTCCGTATCAAGATTTACACCAGAAAAAGAAGCCTCTGCTTCTAGACTTGCATTCTTAACAGAAGCAGCTGCCTCGGCTGCAAATTCACTAGTTTGAACTTTTGACCCGAGGCTTGTTATGATTGATCCGAATATCTCTTGGAAACCACCCGTATTACTGCCATCTGCATCTGAGTTTTGGCGTGCGATTATAGCGTTAATATTTCTATTGTCTCCAACCCCTTTTTCGTTAGAGGCAATGAAAAATTTATCGTCGTAAGCAGCCTTACCATCTAAATCAATTTTGTAACCCATTGCTTCCGTTCTACCAGCGGCATCTAAATATCTTGTTGCCAAAGATGTATTTGTCTCAGTATCAATGAATTCGACTATAGGGGTAGTCTCTGTTTCTGTGATTCTGTCAGGATAGAAAATCTTATCATCACTCGAAACATAAACAGGCTCTTGAAGTCCTTGCATTTTATATGTAAATATTAGACCTGTTGACTCGTCATTTGATGAGACAAAAAATGGCAAATCTTGATAATTATCGTCGTCTTGAATAGCCTCAACTAATTCTTCCATATCTGTGACTGAGCTTGCGTCTACTACCATTTTATCTAGCACGAATAGGTCACTTAATATGGTAACATCTGGAATAATTACTTCATGAATATCAACTTGTGATACAATTTTTACTGTAACATCGCGCTCGATGGTTGGAGTCGTTTCTGGATTGATATCATAAGTAGCTGAAACTTTTTTTGTTCCACTTCCAGATAGAACTAATATTAGATCTTCGTCAGGTAAATCAGATAAGGTTATGCGCTCACCAATTACGCTAGAGGAGGTTGCTGAAACATTAATATCAGCTGTATTCCCAGTTGGAGAGGTTGTAATAATTTGGTCATCTTCCCTCCGAATATTGTAATCTAGTGGATAGCCGTCAATGATTTTTACGCTCAATTTTTCTATTAAAGGCTCACCTGAGTTTTCATCTTCAAAAACGAGTGTATCAGTTCCTGCGCGCACGACTATTGATAATTGGTCGTAGTCTTCATGAGCCTGAATATATTCTACGAGTGTTTCTAAATCTTGTGGTGGAGAGTCAATCTCTAATAACAAAGTAGAGGAACCGTTGCTTATTGCTAATGCCTTATTCTCCAAATTACTTATATTGTCGTCATTGAAATCTGAAATAACACGTATTCCAGTTGTACGGGTAGGGGCTTCCTGAACTAAGCCATTATCCCCTGTGACTGTAAAAGTGATTTCTGCATCGTCAAATTCACTATTTGCCTCACGATCGAAGGTTAAAAGAATATTTGTATCATCTTGCTGAACGCCTAAATTATCAATTGGGCTCCATTTTGAAATTGCGTCAGACGAGTTCGAGATAGTATTACCATCTAAGTCTATATACATACCCGATGAATCTACTAGTTTTGAGGAAATTTCGTTTTTCAACAGGTCGGCAAGCTCTGCATTAGTGTTTACACCTGCTGGAATGTAAACAGAAAATGATGATAAATCCTGTGTCAATGTAGCGGTCGCACTTGCTGTTCCGCCGTTAACGACGTCTGTTAAAATTATAGAGTCTGTTCCTGCTGTAGCAACAAACTTGAGATCAGTGCTGTTATTAGCATTGTAAGCCGATATTTCGTTAGTGACTGCGGTAACAACGTCTGCAAGGGTTTCTATTGTCCCGCTAATAGGAAAAGCTACTTCAATTTGTGCACCGTTTCCATCATTTAGTGTTAGCGTTTTTCCAGCATAATAGGCAATTTCACTCTCACCGAATCCTGTAAGTTCCTGAATAATGGGTAAATTATCAGAAGAGGTTTGAGTTATATTTAAAGACTGAGATGAAATACGTGTTTCCTCAAGTTCTCCAAGATCTATATTTAATATTCCACCTGCACCATCTGAGGCGAGGTCGGAGAAAAAATCTTCGTCAAAACTTGACAGAGTCCAAGTCTCCAATTCTGACTTTGTTTCTGAGATTGTAGTGTCCGTTGAGGAATTATCGTAAAAACCATAGTTTTTAAATGGAACTTGGGTATTTGTAACAAGACCAAATCGCATGGCTGCTTCAAAATTTCCGTTTATATCTTCAGCCTCAGCATCGACTCCTGGTATTAAAATTTTAGCAGCGGTAAGACTTCCATCATTTGAAATTACTTTTATCTGCCTTATCTCTGAATTAATTTCAGCAATTCCAGTTGTGCTATCATATGCAATATCCAAACTAAGGGCATTATCGGTTCCCCCTGTGACGCTTAAACTTCCACTAGCATCTTTTATTATATTATAATCAACCCCCTCAAATCGAACAGTTTTAGTCTCATTTAAGTCCATCTGGCTAACTTCTTCTGTAACAGAGATCGACAGATTGGAATTAAAATAAGCTGTTAACCTATCCTCTTCACCCCCTGTAACCTCAATCTCACCATTAACCATAGTAAGGGTATATTCTTGTTCTTCAAATTGAACAATTACACTATCTCCATCCTCAGGCTCGGTTGAAACTACAAAGGTGACTTGATTGTTATCGCTATCATAGGTAAGAGTTGATAAAGCATTTGATGGACCGCCGGAAACTGATATTTCCCCATTATTGTTGGTAAGACTATATCGAATGTTATTTGTAAGAAATGATGTGGTCTCTCCATCATTTGGCGCTATAAAATCGCTAGGCGGATTGATTTGTTGCTCATCAAGTAAAATAGCAGAGCCAGTAAGAACAGATATGGGCGCTTCGTTTCTAAGCGCAGAGGTCATAGCTTTCGCAATATCTGTAGAGCTGTTACCAGCAACTTGCCCTTGATAAATGGTTTTATTAATCGGGGTGTTTACGCCATCGTCCAAAGTGATTTGATAGAAAGAAGCACTTGCACCTGCTTTCTTTCCATCAAAGCTTGTTTCTGTAGTGTCCACTCCATCCACAAAATCTATGTTAAAAGAAATAACAGTATCCTGCTCAGTGTTAGAGACGTTTATCAATGGGTTATTTTCACTCGACTTGTAAACGCTGGTCATACCCAGGTAACCTTTTTCTTCGCTAAGGTTTAGATAATCACTCCTATAGGTTGCATTTTCATTAAAACCATTTTCAGGAACAAATAGTTCTTTATACTGAATATCATCTAGGCGACTGCCAGCTACATGACGACCTTCCCTTGTAAAGATTTGTACGGATGAAATATCATCATTTCTTAATGTAAGTGTCCCATTTAAATTTTGGCTGTTTGCATATATTTCTGAATCTTGTGTAAATTGATCGTTCGCGAGGGCGAAGGTAAGTTGATTGCCTTTTCCTGAGGCAAAACCGCCAAAATCTTGTATGCTATAACTAATTCCATCTGCGACCCAATTCTCTACACCTCCAGCAGAAACTAAATCAAATCCATCAGCCCTTATTAGGCCAAAGTTTAACAATTTGGCTATAGCTTCTGCGTCGTATAAAGCACCTTCTTCAATTACAGCATCGATATCATCAGGGTCAGTAACTGTAAAAACATATTTTTTCAGTGAAGTCAGAGATGAGCCATCACTTCCTTCATTTTCAGATGATACAACAAGTGTCATGGAAGCTATTGATGAAATTTCGTCATCTGTAAGTGAAAAGCTGAGTTGGGATTGTTGTATCATACTTATTAAATCAATATTGGATGTATTTGCTGGAATAATTGCTACAGAACCATTCCGAATAAAGTTTGTCGCAGCGTTCATTGTAAGGTTATTACTAAAACTATCCTCAATAGTTGGTAGATTATCCGTTGGAACTTCTAGTGAAGTTATTTCTGCTAACATTTCTGCCATTCCTGCATTCCGGTAATCAGAGGATACTAATTGACGAGATGCAGCGGCAAAATCTTCAGCTCGGTTAATAGCCAATTTTATGTTTGCTGCAGAATTATAAGCAGGTCGAATAAAAATTTGGTCACCTTCTTTTGCGTCACCAGCAAAATTAACAATAAACCCTGAAAAATTTACAGTTCCTCTTCCCTGAGCAATAATTTGATTAGAATTATTTCTGCCAATCCATAGGTTTTTTTCTTCTTGATAAGTAAAGGTTACTGGTTGGTTCTCAATTTTTCTAAAATCAGTGATTTCTACCTCTGCCGATGCAACACCCATATTGGTGGGGTTAACTTCAGTCTTCATTGATACGGTATGAAAAAGTGGCCTTCCATCATTTCCCTCTAAGTCTAATCCATTCATATGGAGAGAATTTAAGTCTCGAGAAAAAATGTAGGCAAGATTATCAATAGATGCTTCCACAGCCTGTATCGTCTCATAAGCATTTGCTAATCCCCTCAAAGAGCCATTAGTAATTTGAGAAGTGGGAGTGTTTTCGGATCCTGGTTCAATTACAAAAGTAGGCTTATCAGAAATGAGCTCAAAACCTAATTTTACATGTTTAAGTGGTGTTAAAAGTTGAGGTCCTTTTCCAGTATTTCCTAATGTTAACCCAGCCGCACCTGTTGGTTCTAAGGTTGTTGTAACTTCTGCAAACTCATTTAACTTATTTACAAGTGTGTCTCTACTGTCTAGCAAAGCATTAGGTGCATTCTTATTTCGAGAGCCACTTAGTTGAGAATTAAGATTAAACAACTCTTCATTGAGAACATTTATATCGTTAATGTCC
The DNA here is from genome assembly GCA_902520885.1 of uncultured SAR116 cluster alpha proteobacterium. Lineage (GTDB taxonomy): Bacteria > Pseudomonadota > Alphaproteobacteria > Puniceispirillales > Puniceispirillaceae > UBA5951. Next base: position 88,622 of record CABYPW010000006.1, on the reverse strand, counting down.
TGTTGAATTTGAAATTCCACTCCTTGCTTTAATTCACTAGTTAAATAAGCTAGCTGATTAAACGAATTTGCAACAGCATGACCACGTTCTAGGGCGGCAACTCTTGGAGCTAAATCTGCGGGGGAGGAGGCAATTTCCTGAAGGCCGTCAAAGAAATTTGCTATCATAGCTCCTAAATTTGAATCTCCAGGAAGCAAAATATCCTCTAATTGTTTTAATGTCTCAACAAAATGCTCGTTTGTTTCTGAATAGGACGTTGCACTACGAGCTTTGTTCAGAAGAAATTCATCAAAAGAGCGTCTAATGTCAGAAACTCGCACTCCAAGGCCGGTTTGAGCATTAGTGCTAGAAATACCGCCTTGATTTGCAATTACCTCTTCTAAGTCTGCAGAGCGGCGTTTATAGCCCTCTGTGTTAATATTAGATATATTCTGGCCAGTAACCGCCAGAGCTTGACGGTAGGATTGTAACCCAGATTTTCCAATATCAATTAAGCTTGCCATGGGTTGCTCCTAGTCACTTTTAAACTGTCGAACAAGAGCATCAGCAATACCAATATTAACATGTGAAGCGATATTTTTTGACGTCTCTGAATCAAGTAATTGCTCATAAGTAGTTGTGGCAGAACTACCTAACAGATCGTCAGCGAGTTTAGTCTCACGAGACTGCTTAAGAATCTGATTAATAAAGATAGCTTCAAATTGTTCAGCAACTTCTCGCAAATCTGAATTTCTGTCAGGAATTTTTTTAAGCATATGGTCCTGAAATATATTTTCTTTTGATAAGGAAGGAAGTTCCATAAGTTTCTCGTCTAATTTAATTATCTTAAATAACCACTATTTCAGCCCTTAGTGCCCCTGCTTGTCGAAGTGCGTCCAGTATAGAAACAAGGTCTGCTGCAGATGCTCCAACATTATTAACTGCATCTACAATATCTGAGAGCTCAACCCCAGTATCAAATACGAAAGCTCTTGCTGTTTCTGCTTCAAAGCCAACGTCAGAATCTGGTGTTTGTACAATATCTCCGCCAGCCACAATTGCATTTTGCCCGGCAGCTAAAATATTCTGTTCTTGTGCAGTATTTATATCTTCTTTAACTCTCACGGTTAATGAACCGTGTGTTACAACAGCAGGAGTGACTCTCACATCCCCACCTATAACAATGGTTCCCGTTCTTGCATTTACAACAACCTTAGCTGCAGGATTAGCAGGCTCTACTTGAACATTTTCAAGTAAACTCATAAATGTCACCTTTTGAGATTTATCTATTGGGGCTCTCACTCTAATAGAAGACGAGTCTAACGGCACAGATACCTCAGGTCCAAAAACATCATTTATTGCTTCTGATACTCGGCTGGCAGTGCTGAAATCTGATTGGTTTAGATTCAAAATAAGAATATCACTATTCAAAAAAGGTGTTTCAACCATTTTTTCAACTGTTGCACCTTTGGGAATCCTACCGACTGTTGGAATGTTGACGATAATAGATGAGCCATCGCCACCTTCTACCCCAAGACCACCAACGACTAAATTACCTTGCGCGATTGCATAGGTTTCTCCATCTGCACCTTTTAATGGTGTCATTAAAAGAGTGCCACCCCGCAATGATTTTGCTGTTCCGAGTGTAGAGACGGTAATATCGATGGCTTGTCCGGGCTTCGTAAAAGCTGGAAGTTCTGCTGTCACCATTACAGCGGCTGCATTTTTACCAGACAAACCTGACGCATTAGTGACTAAACCAAATTGGCTAACCATTGCTTGCATTGATTGCAAAAGCAAACCAGAGTTTCCGTCACCAGAACCAGCTAGGCCTACTACTATTCCATATCCTACTAATGGATTATCTCTAACGCCGCTGATTGAGGTTAAGTCTTTAAGTCTGTCAGCATGTGAATTTGAGATACTCAAAAAAGCGATACAAATAAAAAGCGTAATGGAGATAATGTATTTAACTAATTTTAACATTCAAAAGTTCCTCAAAAGGGAGAAATTGTTCTCATTGCATTACTTAACCACCCTTTTTTGCCTGTATCAGCAACTTGTCCTGCACCTACATATGTGATTTCAGCATTAGCTATGCGGCTGGATTCAACCAGGTTAGCAGCAGATATATCATTTGGGCGGATAATCCCGGTTAGGCGAACATATTCGTCACCATTATTTAAGTTAAGTTTTTTCTGACCTGCGATTTCCATATTTCCATTACTATGAACGCGGACTACAGTAACAGCTAGAAATCCAGATAATGTGTTGGATTGTGCAGCTGCTCCTGAACCAGTAAATGATTGCTCTGTTCCACTTGTGAGTGAGTTTGGAGTGCTAAATCCACCAGTTAACATATTTGGAAGACCGACAGGCATAGTAACGTCAAATGAGTCTGATTTACTAGATGATGCTGTTTGCGCTTTTGTTGCTGAAAAAGACTCAGACAAATTCACTGTTAATATATCACCAACAACATTTGCTCGTTTATCTGTAGCAAAGAGACCCCCCTTTGCCTCTGAATAAATTCCTCCAGTAGGTTCCGATTGCACCGGAAGTTCAAGATCGCTTGGATAAATTGGCTCGAATTCTAATGCTGCTTTTTCCTGCACGTATGTACTGCAGCTTGTAAATGCAATGGATGCAGAGCCAACCAACGCTAATGTGAAATTACGAAAGTTCATTTTAATAGCTCATTGCTCTAACTAAAGGTTCTGTGAGAGGAAGCGAAGCATCTCATCCACAGATGAAATTGACTTTGAGCTTACTTCGTAAGCACGCTGAGTTTCTATCATATCAACTAGTTCTTGCACGACATTCACGTTTGAAGACTCTAGAGCACCTTGTACCAGTTTGCCAAAACCTTCTTCTTGTGGGTTTGCTATGATAGGCGGTCCACTTGCTTGAGTTTCAACTGAGAAACTCTCACCAACAGGCTGTAGGCCGCGAGGATTTGCAAAATCTGCAAGGGTAAGCTGTCCAACTTCCTCTGCTACAACAGCACCATCAGCCACAATAGAAACAATACCATTGCCGGATATATTTATTTGGGAAGCTCCTTCTGGTATTTGAATTTCCGGTTGTACCACATAGCCGCTACCAGTTGTAAGAACTCCCTCTGCATTGCGAGAAAAAGTGCCATTTCTAGTATAACCAATTCTATCGTCTGGAAGAAGTACTTGGAAAAAACCACTGCCCTCAATCGCTGCATCCAGGGCATTATCAGTAGTTATCAAGCTACCTTGTGTGAATAGTTTTTGCGTATTTAATACACGTGTTCCGGTACCGACGGCAAATGCAGAAGTAAGATTAGTCTCGGCTGATGTTTGCTCTCCTGAGTTGCGTCTCACTTGGTAAAGAAGCGATTCAAAATTAGCACGGTCTTTTTTAAACCCTGTTGTGTTTACGTTTGCCAAGTTATTGGCAATCACTTGCATTCTAGTTTGTTGTGCGTTTAGGCCAGTTTTTGCTACATGCATTGAATTTGTGGACATCTCGTGCTTCTCCTGCAAAAAAATTACAAGTTACAATAAGCAATTGCCATGCCAATGAAGCGGAGTTATGTAGAGGAATTAAATTTAAAATGGCTTTTCTAAGAAGGCATTCTTAAAAGGCTAGTTCCACCTTGGTCAATCGCTTCAGCAGATTTAATCATTTTCACATTAACTTCATAACGCCTCTGCTCTTCAATTGATGCGACTAGTTGCTCAATAATATTCACGTTACTTTCTTCTATATAACCCTGAGCAACTCTAGGCTGTTGGTCTGCGCCTGGTATACCACCATCTTCATCTCTGATTCTACCGTCGGTCGATTTTACCAAGCGCTTCTCCCCTCCTAATGTCAAACCAATTGTTCCAACAAGAACAAAAGTCCCAGGGGGACTATTCATCGGTTCAATCGATATGCTACCATCGTCAGATATAGTCATGTTCCGATGTGGTGGAATAGTTATTGGAGTTAATTCGTTGCTTAAAATAACTTCATTGGCTGCATTGGTGAGGATATTTTCGTTATTTATTTGCATGTCACCGCGTCTTGTCAAAAAAGGTGCAGCGTTATCTTTTTGTGCTAAGAAATAACCGTTTCCTCGGATCGCAAGATCAAGAAATTGTTCAGTTTGTCGAATTTGGCCAGGTGCAGAAACGAAGCCACTTCTGTCATCAACAACGGGAAATACCTTGCTATAAAGTGTATCAAACTGTTCAAGATAAGCAGAACCTGAGCTACCTATTTGCATATCCGCTTTAAACCCAGGTGTATTTGTACTTGCAAGGTTTTGAGAGCGTATAGCTTTATTATCCAATGCATTATTAATTGATTGGAAGGCCGTATAAATTAACTTATCCATATTAGAGCCCTATATTTAATTAAAACTATTCTTTTATTACATTCTTATATTAATAATAGTCTGCGTTAGACCCGTTGTAGTCTCAATGGCCTTTGCAGATGCTTGGAAGTTTCTTTGTGCTGTGATTAGGTTAACTAGCTCTTCTGTGATATCAACATTAGATCTCTCAAGTGAACCAGACAGAATGTTGCCAAATCCCTCAGCACCGGCTTCACCCACCTGAGGTGTTCCTGAAACAGCGGTTTCAACATAGGTAGCATTACCGATTTGTTTCAAGCCATTTTGGTTGTTAAAGTTAGCAACCACAATTTTTCCTAAAGGATTATTCTGTCCATTTGTGTAGTTTGCACGAATTGTTCCAGAGGCATCAATCTCCAGACCATCCAATCTTCCAGAAGTAAAACCATCTTGTTCGACTGAAAGAACAGAGAAGGGCTGGGATAATTGAGTAGATGAACCAAAATCAACATCCAGCGCGATTGAAAAACCTTCTTCTTGCTTTTCATAGTGAACATTATTTTTTGGTGAAATTAACTTACCGGTTTTATCGAAAGTAAGCTCTCCCTCATCAATATATAGAGGAAAATATCCATCGACCATGTTTTCTGGGGGTGTTTCTACCACATTCCCTGAGGCATCAACGAAAAGCGCTACCCCTTGTGCATTAGTTGCTTGAACTAGGTTATAAATCTGTGGAACTGATCCAACCCCAAGTGGTACATTATCAAGTCCTAATCTAGCAGTCCCTTTCACTTTAATAGTTGAGTCAGACCCAGATGTTCCTGTCGTAAATGTAAAGTTATTGGTACTTGAATTGTATTTAACTGTGACACCACCAACAGTCTCACCAGTATTAGGGTCAACAATTTGATTGATTCTTTCCTCAAGTGCTTCAGCTAAAGTAGAACCAACATAAAACTGCGATGGAATTTCTATTAGACCATTTATACCATTAACAGAAACATTAAAAATATTTTCGTTATTGTCCGTTCCAAGTCGAAAGACTTCGGTTAAATCCTCTCGAGCAGTTGCTCCTTCAGAAATAGCTGGTTCTGAACGAAGGCCAGTTCCATTGGTGAAAACGGTGTCTGCAGTTGCACCAATACCCATCAAAAGATTATCACCCAAGAAATCGGCATTTCCCTGAGAGGAAAGTATTTCTTCGTTAGTGAGAGCTGTTCTTCCAACTTGGATAAATGATGCCTTCTGGTCTGAAGTCACACCTAAAGCCCCATTGGCAGCAATTTCCTCACCAGTCGTTCCACTTGCAAAGGTAAAAGATTTTGTGTCTGAGTTATATTTAACAGAAAGGCCAAAGCTTTTATCTGCAGCTAGTTCCGCTCCAGAAGCAACAAAAGTACCAGTAAGCAACCTTTCTCCACCTCTTATTAACCCGTCTGTTGCATCATCTCTTGCAGGAATGCCAAGATTATTTGTCTCTTGGGCTTCGTCACTTCCAAACACTGTAAAAGAGTTAAAGTTACTGTCAGTTCCAGTTCCAAGCACTGTTCGGTCAACTGAAAATTCAAGTTTTTGAGACAGTGCGTCGTAATTCACTCTCAAAGGGGGGTTTTTTTCATCAACCCAAACTGTTTTGGTGTCACTTTGAGCTAGGTTATCCAAGCCTAAAATATTTAATGATGTCTGAGTCGAACCATCAACATCTTGGTTCAAATCAAAAACAGTCTCTGTAATTTCAAAGATACCATTACCTCCAGTAATATTGGCTATATCATCATTTGTGTAGGCATGTTTATTAGAATTTCCGGTTTCTCTCAAAACAATTTTCTGACTATTGAATGCGATTGGGGCATCTTCGTAAACATTTTCTGCACCTTCGAAATAAGCTTCAACGCTTGTCGACTCATCGCTTAAGACATGAACATCTGTTGAGGTAAACATCAATGTTTGCGCATTTGTCTCAAAACCAAGACCTTGAGTAGATATGGTTATGAAGTTATTTGTGGTATCTATACTGGCAATTGTAAATTCCCTACCATTAATGAGATTGTTAGCACCACTGTCTATATCGTCATCGCTAAAATTTCCAGCAATTCTAATGTTTTCTAGCTGGTTGAAACCTGATGCATCAGCAACGTAAATTTTTAATGTGTCTGTTCCATCGTACTCGATTGTTTGACCGTCATCTGCAGCTGTTACCGCGGTCATTTTATCGTACACGCTCAATTGCGGGCGTGAGCCATAATATGAATGCACCATAAATTTGTCTGATACTGAAATATCATTTGTGGAATTTGAAGATTTGGTTATTGTGGCTCCAGCCTCAATCTCGGTTAAAGGGACGGTAATTGTGGCTGCGGCAATTGTAAGTTGACCTAAATTTGCACCATCTTGCGTAATTGTAAAGCTTGACGGACTTAAGTCTGTGGCAATATTAGTAGCAATTGATTGTGCCGTTGTAGCCGAATTTGCTCCGATATCATCAGCTGTAACAGTGTAAGACACAGTTTCCTGAACATCATTTATAACAGCTGAAAATGTAAGTTGGTCACCAATAGCATAATTTGCAACAGAATCAGTTTCTAAATTAAAAATGTGTGAAGTTGCTGAGAATTCATCTGCGGCTGCGGATGAACCATTCATGGCGGTGCCTGTAAAATATGTGTTAGTTGAGGAATTTTGAAGATAATCTGAAAAAGTTGCGGTAAAACTAAAATTATTTGTTACATCATCTGCCGTAACAATGAAATTAGACAATTTATTGTTACCGTCCTCTGTAGTAGTAATAGTATATTCGCCGTCTAATTCAGTTCCTATAAGGCTGACCAAACCAGAGATTACTTCATTTCTGCCATCTCCAGAGCTAGCTGTATAAGTGTAGGAATTATCTCCTCCAATATTTATAGAAAATGAGTCCCCACTGTCAAAGGTTTCGTTGGAAACACTCCAATTGTAACTTTTTAATGTACTAGGATCATCAGCATTGGAAGCTATATCCGTTGCCTCTATATTTGTGTTGTCTGTGATAACAAACTTACTAGGATTATCTAAAGATGAAGAATAGTGTTTAAACTTCACTACTTCGGTAGCTTCCAAAACGTCAGACATTTGAGTACCAAGTGTTCGCGCGAACAATTTATCATTTACACCTAGAGCCGTAGCATATTGGACCGTGTCATCTGAAGATGAGACAGCATACTCATTTAAGGCATCATTTATTCTTGCTTGTGCATGTGCTAAAAATTGTTCTTTTGTAAAGTCTGGAGAAGCTCCGTCTAAATCTATTCCATTCACATCGGTTACAAATGAGCGGTCTAGTAAATCAACCTCTATTTCACCATTTGATAATCCTGATGATGTTCCATCAGCAAGAAGTTTGAAAAAATTAAAGTTGAGTGTGTCGTCAACGTTTTGCACAATTTGGAATTTTCTATCATCGCCGAATTTGTGGTTTATTGCTCTCGTTACCTCAGTAGCAAGTTGTTCAGCGTTATACTTTCCTGGCCGTATATCAATATTCACTGGAGTATCAATATCATCAACTTTGATACTCATAAAATTTTTACCCCAGAATACTTGGCTATCTGCGACACCAGACTCACGTGTTGCATTGAATAATACAGGGTCTGTTACGATTTCAACTAATTTGTCACCCTCATCACCAAAATCAAAAGCGGAGATTTGGCCTCGAACCTTTGTGGGCTCTGAATCCACCAAGGATTGCAAATCATCTAATTTATACAGCGGGGAGCCTTTCCCCTCTAGGAAGTAGTTGTCATCAGGAACTTGAGTTGTTTGAGCTCCAAACCGGTCAATAAAAATTTGGTTGCCTGCATCGTCCACAGAACTTACGAGGTCTGGGTCGATAACAGTGTCGTTAATTACTAAGCGTGTATCATACTTATTAGTGGGGTCTTCAGCAGAAGCATTCTGAGTTTTTATAAAATAAATTGTTGCAATAGTAGGGTTACCCAAATCATCAAATATTGTTATTGATGTTGAATTTGTATATGTCTCTGGATTAGAGGGATTAAATGAATATCCATCAGCAAATTGAGTTTTATCAGGCACAACCTCTGCGGCCGCAGGAACGTTGACACCTAATTGAATATTTCCAGTAGCTTTTGGGTCACCCGAAGTAACTGGAAGCTGCATCGGAAGAGCACTATCCAAATCCTTGGCTGTAACTGAGCCATCCTCGTTAACAGGATAAACAAGTAAATACTGACCAGCGGAGTCAACCACATAACGATCATTATTTACGTTGAGTGAACCATTCCTTGTATAAACCGTTTGAGTAGAAGTAAGAGATGGTTTCAAAGCAAAAAATCCTTGGCCTGAAATAGCGAGATCAAGCGCGTTCAAGGATGCCGCAATGTTACCTTGTGTGAACTGTTGTTTAATACCTTTAAGGATTGTACCTGAACCAATTGAAGATGATGCGTTCTGTAATGGTGATGTTGCAAAAATGTCACCAAATTCTGCACGACTTCTTTTGAATCCTGTAGTACCAACGTTGGCTATGTTATTTGATGAGGCTGATATATCTGCCTGAGAGCCGTTCAATCCTGTAAGCGCGGTATAGAATGACATTTCATCTTTCTCCTAAATTTCTAATTCATTGGTCTTTATTTTATTTTATCGTCTAAACTTTTGGACATCTGATGCAAGAATCTCGCCATAATCGCGAACGTCTAAAACAACACCTCTTGTCTCATCTCCTGTAGATGCTGCTAATACCTCTGCAAATATTGATGGGGTTAGACTTTCCATACCATTTCCAAAATCAGCGAAGGCTTCAATTCTTAGCGGTTCATTAATGTCTACAACGTCCGTTGGTATGTTTTCCCAACTGAAACCAACTAGACCTGACGCTTGCGCACCAAGTTGTTTGCTGTGCAAAATATTACCTGTTGCGTCAGTAAAACGAATTTCAGTTTGTGCAGAGGACTTTGGAAGATCGAGCATGCCATGTATTGTTTGGTCAGAGTCAATTCGGGCATAATTTCCAGGTATCATTACTGAGCTTCCTAGCATATTTGAGGCAGTAGCAATCCGAAATTCTTTTAATTGAGAGCTAATTGATTTAAGGGCCTCTCCCATTTCTGCTATACCTGTAACAGTTGAAAATTGTGCCATTTGACCAATAAATTCAGCATTTTCCATTGGAGCAAAGGGGTCTTGATTTTGTAGTTGAGTTGTCATTAGTTTCAAGAAATCTTCTTGACCTAAATTATCCTTAGAAGCAGGTTTTTTTGCTTCTGCGTTTTTGACCCCAATTTTGTCAAGGATTGTGTTTAAATGTGCTTGGCTGTTTGAGTCTATGCTACTCATAATTTTCTCCATTAATTTTATTTGCCCATACTTATGGTTCGCATCATTAGTGTTCTTAGAGTGGTGATTACTTCAATATTATTTTGGTATTGACGGCTTGCCTCCATCATCTCAACATATTCTTCTTCGATATTTACAGCAGCGCTATACACAAAACCTTCGTTATCTGCACTCGGGTGCTCTGGCATATATAGTTTTTCTGGCAATCTATTTGTCTCGACAATTTCAACAGCTTGCGTAGTGGCAATGCCATTTTTTCTTACTTCATCGGCATATTTGGTCTCAAAAACAGGCTTCAAAGCGCGAAAAGCCTCCTTTTCTGAAGCAGCGAGAGTTCCTGCGTTTGCTAAATTACTGGCTATTGTATTGAGGCGCACCAATTGTGCAGCCATAGCTCTCCCAGAAATATCGAAAACATTTTTGATATCAGCCATTATTCGCCCTTTATAGCTGACATAAGGCCCGCTATTCTTTTGTTCAAAAATTCAAGAGATGTTTGATAACGAACAGAGTTCTCAGAAAACTCCAGTTGTTCGACACTTAATTCTACAGTGTTCCCATCTAATGAAGGATTAACTGGTTGCCTATAAAAAAGTGTTTGATGTGGGTTTTTTACCGCTATCTTGAAGTGTTTACTATCAGTTGCCTTTAAAGGACCGGACCCTTCTACTTGACGAATTTGTTTTTCATAATCAAGGTCGCGTGCCTTAAACTTTGGAGTGGCAGCATTTGCTATGTTCGAAGCTAGAATATCATTTCTTCGGGAACGCAATTGCAATGCAGACGCGTGAAAACTTAAATGTTCGCCTATACTTTTCATTTTTTGTGGACCTCTTAAATCCAAACCAATAATCTAATAATTTAAATATGGATATCCCATAACTTGGTGTGGAAATTGCAAGTAAGATGCCAAAATTAATTATTGAGGGTAAAAAATGGAATTCTCATTAGAAGATAACCGTGCAGGTGCTGGAAGTTCTGTTCTTCTTTCACCTGAAATAGTTGCTATAAGAACAAAATTAATTGAGGCCTGTGATGGTAAAACATTTGCTGACACAATCGAATTTTTAAAACAGTTACTCAATAAAGAAGAAGATGAACAAAAAAGATTGGGAATATTGGCTGCGCGTGTATTAGTTCTGAGACAGCGGGTTTCTCATATTCAGGAAAAAGAAGATGCATCTGATACATCTCAATTTGTGGCACTAACTCGAGGTGTTGTTGATGATGATGATGAAAAAGATACAGAGGATGAAGTTGACGCGAGCGATAATGAAAGTTGGATAAGAGTTCGAATTACTGAAAACAGTATTGTGAAAGGGGTCCGATTTCCAAAAGGAGTAATCGTTGACGTTCATCATGAGGAGGCAGATGCCCTTATCGAAGCCGGTAAGGCAGAAGTGATTGAATCATCCGAAGAAAAAAATGATGCAGAAGCAGATGCGGCGGTAAATACAGAAGCAGAAGTAGAAGCAGAGGCGAATACAGAGGCAGAAGCAGATGGGGCGGTAAATACAGAAGCAGATGCGGCGGTAAATACAGAAGCAAAAGTTGATGCGGAGCCAGACTCAGAAGACAAATCTTCATAGGAAAAAGAAGAAAAAGGAAAAATTATTAGCTTAGTTGGAATGTGGGGCATAGTTAAGGAAGTTTTATGAAATCTTCGAAAGACTCGTTTATATGTTTGACCGTCTTTTTAATCACATTAACAGGATGCGATGAATTATCTAGATTCAGCTATGAAAATTATAATTGTCAACCTAAATTATCATCCCTTCACGAAATAAGGGTTAATCAACCAAAACCTGGTGCATTTGCAAATATTTTATACGCAAAAGACCAATCAAAAGCTGAAATTACATCGTTGACAAAAACACAAATTATAATTGAATCCAAAAGCTTGCGTCTTATTGTCGATAGGCAAACAGGCTTTACTCAAGTTTTTAAGGACAATATTTATGAAAGTGTTAGCTGCGTTATTGATAAGTTTAAAATGTAACTAGTTTTGTTTAAATTGTTGTCTATGTGTGTTAAATTTGTATTTTTTCTGGTTTATTATTTATTTTAGACTTTTATCGCCGTGAAATTTAACTATGGCATCTGCTTCTTCTGTAGAAAGCCCTGTTTTTTCAACTATTAATTTTGTACTTGAACCTTTTCGAGCGAGCTCAATTGCCTGGGTAACTTGTTTGTTGTCTGAATAATCGCTAGATAATAAGGATAGTTCTTGTTGCAAGGATGTGAGTTTTTTTGTTAACTCCGCATTTTCTGCAGATAATTCCTCGCTATTTGTATAAAGTGAAACCAGAACTTGTTGACTATCTTGGTAGTTTTTATTTAAAGCATTCAATTCAGAAGTCTGAGTTTCTATTTGTTTTGCTAATTTATTGGCAACTTTCTGCATGAACAAAATGAATAAGATCATTACGACCGCAAGGATTACTAGTCCAATGAATTGGGTGATTAAATAATATGTGATATCTGCATTTTGTTGCATCTTATTCCCCATTTAGTCTTTTTCATTTGACTTGGATTAAATTTCCTTTGCAAGAGATTGCTTCAGATGCTGATCTAAATCCTGAAACCAATTCAATTTGGCATTCGTTTTTAATTCAAGAGTTTTTAAAAGTTTCAATATACCTCTCATTTTTTCAACCTGAGAATTATCTAGAGATTCCATTTGTATTTCAGCTATTAGATTTGGAGAAGCATCTAACAAGTTTTTTTCGAGTACTTTTATTTTTTCGTTAAAAAGGTTTTCATTCTCCAGGCATGACAAAGCACTCTCGAGATTCGACTCGAAAGTGTCAAAAAAAACATCTAAATTATGTTCGGACATATACTTCCCCTTTAAAAGAAATATATGTCTATGATTTCATATCGCGATATGCGTCCATTAATGCATCTGATACTGCGTCAATATCAATCGGGTATTTGCCATCAGCTATAGCGTTTTTAATGCGCGCAACAGCTTCTGTATCAATTGGCGGTTGTTTCGCCAATTGAGCTACCTTTTCAGATATTTCTACCTTACTTGTGTCAGCAGAAGCATTATCTACTTTTAGTCCCTTACTTAAAGTAGAGGGATTAGAGTCAGACTTTATGTCACTTTCACTAACACGTGAACGCTGTATATCGATTCGATTCATTGAATGTTTTATTGAATCAACCATTTTTTTACTCCTCAGATGTAGTAACGACCAGCTTTCTTAAAATGTTAGTTTATACGTTCACTTTTTTTTCGGCAACTACCTTTGCCAAAATAATTCGACCACTTTTTATATTTTTTACTTTAATCCAGTCACCAAATTGACCATTTTCTAGAGCGATTCCCTCCATTTGCACAGAAATATGAGTGCTGTGATGGATGATTTCAACTTGCATATCTTCTTCAATCATAAAATTAGTTTCTAGCTGTCGGGAGTATACTGGTGTGAGTGCCTTAATAGTTGTTTTTGCACGTCGTCCAATTAAATCCTTAAAATTTGGAAAAATGTCAGTAGCTTTATTTTCTGGAATACTGATCTCAATAACGTCTGTTGGCGTTATCACATCACCTCGTCTTATACTTCTTTTAATAGCAGCAACTTTTACTTCTTTGATGGTGCGTTTTTCTAATACGATTGCTTGGGATTTTTTGTTTAAATCAAAACTAGAAACATTTTGAGTAGAGCTAAATTTATTTCTTATTATTATTTTCCAAGGAAATGTTCCATCACATTCAACACTTACCGTTTTCCAGTTTTGGTGCATTGGGCTTACGTTTAAACCATGTGCGCATTTTGGGAATAGTTTTTTTTCATTTATAACTGGTGTGGCATTGACGTTGTTTAAAGCAAGAGTATTTTCAACAGCCTTTTTTATTATGTTGCCTGGTATTTTATTTTCAGCAGTCAACTTTGACGGATTTAGTAGAGCTAGAAAAGTGATAATCAGGATAATGTAGCGGGCCATAATTATCCTCCAATGAAGTAAATTTCTTGGTTCCTCATTCTTCCATTTTGAGGCTCTTGCATACTTTTAGGGGCGTTTTTTCCTAAAAGCATCGCTTGAATTTGGTTAAGAGAAGGAAGTTTTAAGGTTTTATCTGCGAATAAGAAATTTGGATTATTTTTGACAAATGCGTGTTTGTTATTTGCAACTATTGCTAATTCAACGAATTTCATGTTTAGTCCACTACCAGAATAATAGTCCTCTAATATATGACTCAGAGTTTCGTCTGGTCGTACTTTGTGAGTTGCTGAATAATTGTGATCTTGAACAAATGCGTTATCTGAGTTTATTTGCGAATTATTTCTAAAATTTGGATATTCTAAAACTACAATCGGTTGAGATTGTGAATATGCAATTGCAGGAAGAAATAAAATCAAAGCACTTGCTAGTAAAACGCTGGAGATTAGTTTTATGTTCATGATTCGCATTAGTTTAGCTCCATAAATTCAACTGTTTTTCCATCTAGTTCACTTAATTCTCTTGCTTTATCCAAGGGTTCAAGTACTGACGCATTGGCAGAAGCTGACACCACTCTTAACATAGTCCATGGTGTATGTTTACCAGATGTTACAGCTAGCATATTTGTTTTGATGCCTTGGTTATACCCTATCTGTGCCAAAAGCTGTTCAGAATTAAAAAAAAGTGTGTCTTTTAATGTCTGACAGCCAAGAGTTTCCGTCATTTCTGAGATAAGCGGTTCAACTAAGGATCTCATTGTATTAATTAAGTCTTCCCTGCTTTTTTTGTCTAGGTCTGCTAGTGTCTGAAAAACTGTAATTTTGTCATTTTCAAAAGTCTTGAATTCCTCAAATTTTTCAATCAATTCGTAAGTTTCACCTTTAAAAACATTCAAGCCTAATTTAATTTCAATGTTATTAGAATTAGAAAAACGGGTTGCCGTGTTACGAGTTGAAATTGATAATGTCGGAACAACTGCAAAATCACCTTTCCTGACGCGAACCTGCGGAGATATCAAACTTGCATAATCGTATCTTTCATCGATGTTTCCCAATTTTTTGGGAGAGAGCACAACATTCATTGCATTATTGACGGAGAGGCGAGTATTGTTGTTAAGCAGAAATAAAATTTCATTAAATAACTTCGAATGATAAATTTCTATCCATGCAGGAACGTTCATATCTATTGAGGTAGTTGGCCTGTATAGCGTGAAATTAAGGGGTCTTGAACTTTGACATTTTTTGGGAGGTAGATTTCCGACCGCTGCTCTAATAATTACCTCAATCTGTGAATCAGATTTATTCTCTGATAAAATCGTATAATCTAAAATTTTACTTGAGGGGCGAATAACGAAATGATCCTGAAGAGAGGTATCAGTTGAAACAGAAGTAAATCCATTAATATCTGCGCCACCTTGCAATGCTGCCAAATATAGAGCATCTTCTAGAGCCCTCAATCTGCCAATTTCCTCAGTAACATTTTGGGTGATCGCAGCTCTGCCGGTAGCTGTTGTAAATTTGAATGATTGTTCATTGTTGGCATTCGCGACAGAAGCGTTCATTAGCAAAAAAGATGTTTTGACGAACACCAATAACGCTGTCAAAAATTTTGTATTTAAAGTTAGTTTAAACATCTTTGTAATTCTTATTTTATGTTTATGAGCATACCCTAAAAAATCAGACAACTCTGCGTCCGGTATTGAGCAGGTAGTTAATCATTTCGCGGTCTATTTCTAATACAATTTCATATGTATCAGCTCCGGTAGGATTAATTCGCACAGTACGTGCTCCTCTAATTGTACCAGAAACTATACCTCTGAAAGTATCATTCTGAACCATAAGGTCTATAACCGTAGTCGAACTGTCAACCTGAAGTCCATGTATCTGTTCGGCCAGGTCACGCATTGCGGCCATCCTTGCTGAACGTATTGCCATAAGGCGGCGTTGTGATTCTGACTGTCCTGGCTGAGATGATACAACCGCATATCCCACAGCTGTAAGGGTAGGAATGTTTTCTGAATTTGCGTCGAAAATTTCGCGTACTGAATTAAGGGATGATGTTGGTGAATTTTCATTATTAGCAGCTAATTCTGCGGGTGTTATAATCGAATTAGTATCCGTCTGTAAATTAGCGTTATTAGTTGATAAGACATGCCCACAGCTACTTAATGCAATGGATGCGACTACTGGCAATAAAATAGAAAACGATTTTTTCATTTCTGGACTCTCTTAAGATAGTTAACCGTAATTTTCGTATTGTCATGCATTAATCATGCCAGCGAATTACTATTTGTTTTAAAAGCCATATTTATTCATAAAATTATAATAATTGGCACGATTTTTGCCTCTATTTCTTTGTTCGTGTTTTACGTTCACTTTTTTGACTACGAAACTAAGGTAAAATGACAAAATGCAAAAATTAGGCCACATACCCGGAAATCCAAGTGAATTTGGCCATTTGTCCCATGATTTCAAAGAATGTTTAACATTTAATTATGAAATTTTTCTCAATGAAAGGCACATGTCATGGAAATGACACTTAAGCGTCTAGGTTTGAAAGATTTAAAGGGTATATTGACGTCGGCCACGTTGCCCTTGGGTATTTTAATGTTGGTAGCAATGATGGTATTACCACTTCCAGTCTTTTTGTTGGATACCTTTTTCGTCTCTAATATACTTATTTCATTAGTCATTTTAATGGTTTCTTTACAAACTTACCGTCCATTAGATTTTTCAAGTTTTCCTGCTCTTTTGCTAATAGCAACTGTCTTGCGTCTTGCATTAAATGTGGCATCAACCCGAATTGTTTTAAGTGAAGGGCATACTGGCCCGGACGCAGCTGGGCAGGTTATTAAAGCATTTGGTGAATTTGTAATCGCAGGGAATTATGCTGTTGGGATTTTTGTATTTGTAATTTTGGTGATTATAAATCTTTTGGTAATTACCAAGGGTGCTGGGAGGGTATCAGAAGTCTCAGCTAGGTTTACTCTTGATGCAATGCCTGGAAAGCAAATGGCTATTGATGCTGACCTAAACGCTGGAGTTCTCACTAATGAGGAGGCAACTTTACGCAGACAAGAAATAAGTAATGAAGCAGATTTTTATGGTGCGATGGATGGTGCTTCAAAATTTGTAAAAGGAGATGCAATAGCTGGCATTTTAATTCTAATTATAAACATTGTCGGTGGTCTTATTATTGGTTTGGCACAGCATTCTCTTAGCTTTGAGGTAGCTGCCCAGAACTACATACTTCTTTCTGTAGGTGACGGTTTAGTTGCACAAATTCCTTCCCTCCTTTTAGCTATTTCTACTGCAGTAATTGTGACCCGGGTATCTTCAACTCAGGATATGGCTCAGCATATCGGAGAACAGGTAAGTCTTACACGTGCTTGGTATCCAGTTGCTGGAGTTTTATTAATTCTCGGGTTTGTTCCTGGCATGCCAAATTTATTATTTCTGATCGCAGCGATTGTTGCAGCTGGTGTTGCCTACTTAGTCAATCGAAATTTACAATTTCATTCTCAAAATGATCTTGTTGACGGTGAACAGGGTGAAATGCGTTTGGAAGGTGATGGAGCGAAGCCTGAACAGATTGAACTATCTGAAATTGCTGATAATTCTCCCATATCTATTCAGCTTGGTTATGGTCTTGTTGATATGGTGAACGAAGAAAATGGTGGCACCTTGGTTAACAGGGTTACTGGCATCAGAAGACAAGTATCGAAATCACTTGGTTTTGTTGTTCCTGCTGTCAGAATCCGAGATGACCTAACTTTAGAAGCAAATACCTATCGATTAAGAATTGGTCAGACGATCGTCGGTGAGGATCATGTTTATCCAGATAGAAAGCTTGCTATACCTGGGGAAAATGCATCTATCAAGATAGAAGGTATAGAGGTAAAAGACCCAACTTTTGGTATGGATGCTGTTTGGATTTTGGAGAAGGATGTTCTTGAAGCAGAGAGTAAAGGCTTTGTAATTGTTGCACCTGATTCCGTTATGACTACACACCTCAGTCAAATATTGTATAAATACGCTGGTCAACTCATTGGACAAGATGATGTGCAGTCTTTACTAGACAATCTTTCAGAAACTGCGCCAAATTTGGTTCAGTCTGTAGTGCCTAAATTAGTACCTCTACATCAACTAACTGGAGTATTACGCGCCTTACTAGAAGAGCGAGTGCCAATTAGTGATTTGAGGCGGATTTTAGAAAATCTTGCGTCACTTGCAGGCCGAAATTTGAATATAATTGATACAGCAGAAATGCTGCGCCCAGAACTTGCAGGATTGCTGATTCAACAAGTTTCTCCTCTTAACCAGCCCTTGCCAGTGATTACACTCGGGTCTGAACTAGAACATATGCTAATTACTATGGCCCGTCAAAGTGGAGAAGAGGGTCTTGTAATTGATAATACCCTTGCTCAACAATTGCTTCGTAAGATTTCTGACACAAATGACTCGCTTGCTGCAAAGGGAAGACAACCCGTTGTTGTGGTATCTCCCGCTATTCGAAAAGAATTCTCAAAAATAATACGTCAACATATTGATGATATTGTAGTTTTAGCATTCACAGAATTACCTGAAACAAGGAAAATAGAGGTAGTTGCAACCATAACTGGTGAACCTGAATCTGATAATTAAAAATCAAAGTTAAAAATTAAGGATAATACAACATGGCAACAATAACGGTAACAGCGAAAGACACCGCATCTGCAATGGAAGATGTTTTTGAACAACTAGGTGACGATGCCTACATCATTGAAACCACCAAAAAAAATGGCAAAGTTTCTATGCACGCTACTAATGATTCACTGCTTCTAAAAGAAAAAAACCGTTCTTCTGTGAAGGCTTTTTCTAAAATTTTTGATTCTAAATTAATTGATCCAAATTTAACACCAAAAAAGGCCGTCTCTGAAATTGTCTCTACAGAGGACGTGTTATCCTCAAAAAAAATATCTCCAGTATCGAAGGATGATTTCGAAATACTCAAAAATGAGATTTCCTCCTTAAAATCTATGATGAGAGGATTAATGATTACACAACGTGACGGTCTCAAAGTTGAATTAGGTTATTCATTGCCAGTACAATTAATGCAAGCTGGTTTTTCTTCAGAATTAATTGAGTCATTTTCAAATAATTTTAATGAGTTGGATGAGGAAAGAGGTAGATTTTCATTTTTACGTTCATTATCTCGCAGGTTAGTTGCGCCGTTTGCAGAAAATATTTACGATACGAGAGTTATTGCTTTGATTGGAAGTAGTGGTTCAGGAAAAACAACTCTGGCCGCGAAGATTGCAGCCTGTTGTGCTGAAACAGCGAAATTTGACACACCAGTGTTGGTATCGGTTACTGAAACGTCATCTCAATCAACTGATGATTTAAAAGCATTTGGAAGGTTACTTAACATGCCCGTAAAGCAGGTTGGCATAAAATTCCTACCAAATCTTTTGAAAGAAAAAGGTACACAATACATATTAGATATTTCAATGGAGACCTCAAAAACTATAAAATTTTTAGAAGAGGCAACCAATCTTTTTTCTCCATCAGAATTTAAGATTGTTCAAACATTAGCAGGTAATTTTAATAAACAAATGATTTCCCATCAAACTGCTCTTTTTGATAAGTTAGAGCCGCTTATTGCACTCACTAAACTAGATGAGTGCGAATTATCACCTATTGAATTATCTGCTCTTATTTCAGCAAGGGCGCAAATTGCTTTATTGACGGGAACTAAATCAATTGTAGGTGCTATAGCAATAGCGAGTGAGGCTATTTTATCACAATATTTGAAAGAAAACTGTTGAACTGGTAAGCTAAAAGTAGAAAGAGATAAATTATGGCAACATCAATAGCAATTGCAAGTGGTAAAGGGGGAGTTGGCAAGACCAGTATGTCGGTCAATCTGAGCCTCACACTTGCGCAAATGGATAAAAGAACTACTCTATTAGATGCTGATTTTGGCATGGCTAACGCGCACATTCTTTTAGGTGTTAAACCTGACTATTTCATTAGTGATGCGTTAAAGGGAACTGTATCTATTTCTCAGACATTATGTTCGGGACCAAAGGGACTCAAGTTTGCATCTGGTGGCAGTGGATTAATTGATATGCTTAATCTTGATAAAAAGACTAGATATCAGACAATTAGACTTTTTGACGAAATTGCAAATGATACAGATATTCTTGTTGCTGATGTGCCAGCGGGTGCGTCTGATAGTTCACTTGCATTTGTTTCAGCAGCGGATAAAGTGTTGGTTGTGTTAGTCGGGGAACCAACAAGTTTTCTCGATGCTTATTCACTTATTAAGGTAGCACATTTAGAGGCTGGTTTATCTAATTTTTCTGTTGTGGTAAATATGACCCAGAGTGAAACACAGGCAAAAGCACATTTTGAGAAATTTAATGCAATTGTCCAAAAATTTTTGGATGTAAACTTGGATTACGTTGGTCATTTGCCTTTATCTACTCGTCTTCGGCAATCAATTGTTACGAGAAAACCTATCACTATAGATGCCAAAGATAGTAGAGAAAATGCTTGTTTCCAGAAAATAACAAAAAATTTATTGAATTCACCCAAGAATGAAACAGGCGGAATACGGTTTTTTGATCAGCAAATAGTTCAAAACAAGAGAGTTGGCTGATGCGTGCGAGTTATCCTGAACAAAAACCCAATGTTGAGGATCTTGTTTCCAGTAATCTCGAACTGGTTAAAAAAATAGCTTGGCACATTTATGGAAGGGTTCACGCCTCTGTCGAAATAGAGGATTTGATTCAGACAGGTTATTACGGTCTTGTGCTTGCAGCACAAAATTATACAGTCCAGGAAGGCGCTAGCTTCTCTAGTTATGCAAGCATACGGGTACGTGGGTCAATTATAGATCACCTTCGAAAATCATCTAATTTGTGTAGAACTACTATCCAAATGCAACAGAAGGCTAAAGTAGCTGAAGACAATTTACGCCAAGTTCTTGGCAGGGACCCCAATAGCAAAGAGCTTGCTGAAAACTTAGGAATTTCAGACCAGGAAATGATGGATTGGGAACAGGCGTTTCAGGCAAATGTGCACCAATCTCTAAGTGGCGTTTATGACGAATTCTCAATATGGTTTGTATCGGACGAAAATACGCCAGAAGAGCAACTTAATGAAGTGGAAATGAAAGAGCTTCTCAAAAAAGCTCTTAGAACACTTCCTGAAAAAGAGGCTCTAGTTATTCAACTCTATTACGTTGAGGAACTCAATGTATATGAAATAGCTGAGGTACTAGAGGTCACAACTGGGAGAGTGTCACAAATCAAGAAGTCAGCAGTACGAAAATTACGAGAATTCATGCAAAAAGCAAATCAACAAAATGTCGCCTGAAAATTTGGAATGGAGTCAAACCAATTCAATTCAAATGTCTGTTCAAACAGCAGATTTATTCTTATTAAATAAAAGTCAGAACGAACAACTAAACTTATCCTGTACACTGCTAACAATAGCACGCGGAAAATGTAATGTGGAAATAAGGCCGCAAATAGAAACGTCTGTTAGCATTTCAAACGAACAACAAAAAGACAAGTTTTATGGAAATATTGTTATCCCAAAAGAACGGCCCGTAATGGAATGTGAAGGTTTAATTCCACCAAATGCCTTCAAGGCCTTGTATGAAAAGTTTGTCTCAATACAATCTGTAGGGAGGCCTATAATTCTTACTATTTTTCTCGATGAAAAGCTAAGTGTAAGCGTAAATGGGGACTTATTTATCGAAGATACACGAAAAATTCTTATCAATCATATTGACTTTATATTTCCTCTAAGGTGAGTTTATCCCATCAGTCGTTTAGTTATATCCGCCTCAGCTTGAAGCATTCTTGATGATCCCGAAAATGCCTGTTGCGCTTTTATCATTTTAGCCATCTCTGCCGTTGCATCTGTGTTAGACGCCTCAAGTGCTCCTGATTGAATTCGGCCAAAATTTGGTTCACCTGCCCTACCAATTATTGGAGCCCCAGACATCGGTGTTGGGGAGTATTGGTTCATCCCTATTTCTTTAAGTGCAGTTTCGTTTGCAAAGATTGCCATTCCAACAATTCCCACAACAGTACTTGAGCCATTGCTATAAATTGAATTCACTGCTCCACTTTCATCTATTCTCACTTCGGCGAGAGACTCAATCTGATTATTTTGATTTTTTACTTGAAATGGAATTCTTAGGGGTTGGCCAGTTTCTGACAGAATAAATTGGCCATCACTTGAAATTATATTACCCTCATTATCAATCGATAGGGAGCCATCTCTGGTGTATGAAACAGCACCGTCCTTACCTTGAGCAAGAAAATAACCTGTGCCGTTTATAGCAAGGTCAAGTGCCCCATTGGTTTGTATGAAACTTCCTTGTTGATGATTACGCTGCGCACTTACGAACCTTGTTCCAACTCCTAAATCTAAATTATTTCTTAATTCCACTTGTTCTGTGTACATGTCTGTGAAACCTGCAGAACTTCTTTTAAATCCAATAGTAGAACCATTAGCGAGGTTATGTGATATTGTTGAAATTTCTTTATTAGAGGCATCTAGTCCGGTTCGAATGATATTGATCATAAAAAGGCTTCCTAAAGATAAATGAGTTTTATTTTGTGTTTAAGTAATTCAAGATTCATGCCGAATGGACTAAAATTAAAAAATTTTAGCCAATTTTTTTGTAATTTTCATATTGATTGAATTACACTATTTTCTTGTTGGCGAATTTATGGCATAACTATATAGGTTATAAAATGTTTTGGAAGCAGAAATGAATAGCAATAACTCTAATGCTTTAGTTCCGTTAAAGAACGGAAATTTACCTGCGGTCGTGAATAAAAAGCGAGAATTACCTACTTTATCTTTGGTAAGAGAGGAATTGTACCTTACAGACCGGCAAGCTGTAAGAGAACAACTGCCTGATATACTTGGTAGAGTATTAGCAAGAATATGGATTGATGAGATATTTCATCATGATTTTTCTGTGAACCCTAGAGGAACATTGGAAACTAATGGTGTTTTCCTACCTGAAACTATGGACGTTGAATTTCAGAAGCCAAATTCTTCGCGTCCAAGAATTGTTGTTTATGAAAAAAGTAGAGAATCTAAATTTCGAACTCGTATCTTTTACCTTCAGCTTGTTATGATGGCCGGCCGGTAAGCCTATGTGCTTAAAAGCAGTTGCTAAACCAACCAATTTTTTAGTAATCTTTTTATTCTTTATATTACCTTCAAAATCGATCTTAGCCGATATCACTACCAGTAATGTGACTTTTGCGGAAGCAGTGCAAGCGGTGAAAGATAAGAATTATCAGCACGCAGTAAATTTATTTGAACTTCAAGCTTTTGCAGCTCAGCATGACGCCCAATATAATCTTGCTTTATTACTCCAATCTGGAAAAGGGCGGCCACAAAATTATCAGCAAGCACTTTTTTGGGCATGGTCGGCTTACCTCGGGGGTATAGAGCCTGCAAAAGAACTTAGCGAAGATTTAAAAAATATATTACCAGAAGATTCGCTGAAAATGACCAGAGAAAAATTAATTGAAACGCTTACGGATCGAATAAATGCAGGAGATAGGTCGGCCCTTATGGAATTAGCACTCTTTTATAGAGAAATTTCTGAAGAACCAAATTTTGAAGAAGCATACTTATGGTATTCAATAGCTAGTGCTTTTTTGCTTGAAGGGGCAATTTTAGAACGTAATGAGGCAGCGGGTAAGGTTGAAACTAAATCATTGGTTGAATTGCAAGATAGAGCAGGTACGATATTTGAAAAACTTTCTTTGGATAAATGATATAGTATTATAGATACATGACGTTAGTTTTACAGTCTCTTAGTTTCAATAGTGAAGGATGGGAAAAATATGAAAGTAAAAGTTCACTGGATTATAGATGGAATTGCAGAAATAGAGGCAGAAACATTAGAACAGGCAGAGCAGTTAATAGAGAATAGGTTAAATATTTTGGCTGAATCTAAATCAGAGGAAATGAAATATCTTGGGGCTCGAGCAATGCAGGGAAAGGCTTATTTGCCCGGGTCAGATGAAGATAAACAAAATTTAAGTTCGGAGGTTTGAAGTATTGACAAAGAAAAAATGGCTTCTAGCAGTATCTAGTATTATATTGTTTTGCTTTGCTGCACCTATGAATGCAAATGCAGAGGGTAGAACATATGTGTCAAAAAAGGAGCGGGAGAAAGAAGTAAAGTATCAAATATGTCGATTAAGTAAGACAGAAAGAACGGCTTCAAGCACATCCTGTTATTATAAGGCCCAAATACCTGAAGACAGTATTGTTGTCTCAACTGAAAGTCCCAAAACAGTTTGCCAAAGAGAATTTGCTTGTAAAATTCAATGAGATACAATGATAAACTGAGTAGCCATTAAAAAAAATGTTAGTTTACAACAGAGTTAATTAGTTAAACCGCGGTGTCAATAATCACACTTATTCCTTGGCCACCGCCGATACACATTGTTGCCATACCGTATCTTCCTTTTGTGCGTATCAACTCATGAACAAGTTTGGTCAGTATTATTGTGCCTGTCGCCCCAATAGGATGCCCTAGAGCAATAGCACCCCCATTTGGATTAATTATTTTTTGAGGTAGTTTTAGGACTTTGGAAACAGCACAAGCCTGAGCAGCGAAAGCTTCATTGCTCTCAATTAAATCCAGATCACTAATTTTAAGCTTTGCTTTCTCAAGTGCCATTTTACTTGCTGGTATTGGTCCCATGCCCATTATATTCGGAGCAACACCTCCAAATCCATAGCTCACGATTCTAGCCAATGGGCCACTTTTTGCCATTTTACTTAACTCCTCATTTGCCAATACAATTGAGGAAGTGCCATCGTTAATACCTGAGGAGTTTCCTGCTGTTACCAATCCACCTGATTTAAATGCAGCTCTCAAACTTGCTAAATTTTCTATGGTGGTATTTGGTTTAATATGCTCGTCTTCTTCGAATATTGTTATTTTACGGTTTTTCTTTACTTCAATACCAACTATTTGGTCCTTAAAAATACCAGCCTTTACAGCTGCCATTGCCTTATTCTGTGAGTCCAAGGCAAACCTATCCATCTCTTCACGAGAAATATTATATTCATAAGCAACATTTTCAGCAGTTATTCCCATATGAATGCTGCTGAATGGATCATGAAGTGCTCCCATCATCATGTCTTTTATAGGCTCATCACCCATTTTGGAACCAAAGCGATGATTTTGAAGGAGATAACCAGAGCGTGACATCACTTCCACCCCACCTGTCAAAGCAGCTTGAGTATCGCCAAGTTCGATTAGTTGGCAGCCATTCACCACAGCTTGTAATCCAGAACCACATAATCTATTAACCAGAAAAGCGGATGATGTTTCTGATAAACCAGCACCTATTGCTATACATCTTGGAGAATACATATCTCTCGGTTCAGTATGGATAACATGGCCGTAGATAGCATGTCCTATATGTTCTGGACTAAGACCTGACTTTTTAATAGCCTCGCTAGCAACTCTAGTGCCGAGGTCGATTGGAGACATATCTTTCAATGCTCCGCCATAACCTCCAATAGCTGAGCGCAATGCAGAGAGAATAAAAACATATTTGCTCATAGAAATTTTCCTTTAAAAATAACTTCAAGGTATTGTTTTAGTAAAATGTAGTCTGTTTATAGATGCAAGTCCAACATGGCCCGGTGCATCATTGAGAAACTCTTCTGTAATTATCGACTTTATTAATGTAAATGAAGATAGTTCTTTTATAATTGTTTGTGTGTCATATAGTAAATTTGGGTTACGCGGACCGCCTGAGTGATATAGCATCTGTTGGATCGAGAAACCCTCTATAAATAAACTTCCTCCCATATGAAGATTCTTTTTAATATTGGAAAAAATAGCTTGTCTCTCTTTTTCAGGGACATGCAAAAAAATCATAAAGCAACTTTGAAACTTTTTATTTTTATCATTCCAATATTTTGCATCTGCAATGTATCTTTTGACCTGAATCCCTAATTTTTTATCTTCATCAAGCGCCTTTTTTGTTGCCACTTCTGAAAAATCAATAGCAGTCACGTCTATATTTGAATTCGCTATAAATCGACTATTTCTTCCTTCTCCATCACCAATAAATAAAGATGGGCTTAGATCAATAGCGGGTAAATTTTTATATTCTTGGCAAATTAACGATGGAATTTCGCCGAAAAGTGGCTGCGTGCTCTGGGCATATTTATAATTCCATTTATATTTCATTAGCGATTACATTGTCCATGAAATAACATTTAAGTTTTAGAAAATATTGTCTCGTTGCCGGGAAAAGGATTTTCTGGCACTGCAAAAGATATAAGCAAAGATGATAATGCTAGAAATGTTGCTAATATGAAAACAAGTGGCGGTGATATTATCCAAACGTAACCTAAAATAACTGGTAAAAAAACAGCCGCAATATGATTTATTGTGAAAGCAACGGCTGTAGTCGAGGCCAAGTCTTCTTTTAATGCAATTTTTTGTAGATAAGTTTTTTGGGCAATCATCATCGCGTAAAAAAGATGATCAATTATGTATAAGGCTGCAGCAACCCAAGCAGGCCAATCTAAAAAATAAATTAGGCTATAAGCAAAGAATACTATGGATAGTCCCGAATACTCGGTAATTAATGTCCATTTCTCACCAATACGTCCTATTAGCCAACCAACAAAGGGAGCAAATATTAGATTTACAGAAAAGTTTAATAAAAGGAGCCAACTTACCTGGTGGATCTCTAGCCCAAATTTCTCAACTAGCATAAATGCAGCGAAAACAGAAAATATTTGCCGTCTTGCTCCACAGATAAACTGTAAAACGTAATAAAGCCAATAAGCTTTTTTTATAATTAACTTCTTTGTTATTTGTTTTTGGGTCGGATATTTTGGCCAAAATATAAAAGCAATAACAGCAAGAAAAATAGTGATACTGCCGCAATAAATGTACATTTGTTTATAAGTAAAATCAAAATGAGAATACATTATTGCAATTGTTCCAAATGTTAGAAGAGATGCGCCGGATGATGCCGCTAGTAACCAGCCTAAGATTTGAGGAGCCTTCTTTTTGTCTAGCCATTGTAATTGTAATGTTTGTTGAGCAGCCTCGAAATAATGAAATCCAATTGAACTTACTAAGGTAGTTATCATAAGCCCAGTAAAAATAGGATAATAGCCTACCACTGCCACAGCACCACCAAGAGTTATAAGAGATAAAATTATTAGTCTTTGTTCACGGATAAATGGTAAAACAAAAACAATAGATAAAGTAAGAAAACCAGGTATTTCTCTAACAGTATGTAACCATCCAATTTCGGCACCAGAAAAATTTGCTCTCTCTATCACAAAGTTGTTGAGCAATGCTAACCATCCTGACATTGCTATTGGCATCGCTATTGACACAAGAATTAAGAAACCAACAGGTGTTCGTAAATATTCTTTAAATATTGTTTTCAAGTAGCTGGAGCTATATTCTAACATTTAAATAGAAAAACCAATTTTATAATTTAAAGACTATCTTGGATGACAGATAAGGCTAAAATGATTAGCAATGAACCAAATACATAATCGCGAATGTGAGCATAGTTTAAAAATAGATATTTGACTAGCAGTGTATTTGAAATAAGT
Organism: uncultured SAR116 cluster alpha proteobacterium; assembly: GCA_902520885.1. Taxonomy (GTDB): domain Bacteria; phylum Pseudomonadota; class Alphaproteobacteria; order Puniceispirillales; family Puniceispirillaceae; genus UBA5951. The sequence continues at coordinate 61,406 of CABYPW010000006.1, read as the reverse complement.
GCAGCTAAACAATAAGCCGTCATATCAATTAAGCCAGCTATACCAGCCATTATTAAGCTAATAGAAAAACCCTGTGTTGGTTCAACAAATTGGCTAAAAAGAGATGCAAAAAAAGCCGCAATTTTGGGATTAAGTATACCGATCAGAAAGCCATTTCTAAAGGCAAACACAAGGTTTTTTGGAACTTTAGGATTTTTTGCATCGTTATTTGCATTACTTGCAGAAATCATCATCGATGCTCCCATCCAAAGAAGTAATAATGCTCCTGCTAATTTTACAAAGAAAAAAAAGCTATTTGTTACATCGGAAAGAAAATTTATACTTACAGCTGTAGTTATAGCATAAATAAAAACAGCTAATCCATGTCCAGCTGCACTTAGGAAACCAGCTTTTCGTCCAAATTTTGAAGAAATAGATATAATTACAATTAAACTTGGTCCAGGCGAAATTGCTCCCGCTACACAGATTGCGATTAATGCACCCCAATCATTAAAACCCATCTAAAAAATTCCTGTCCATTTGGTTAATTTAGATAATACTATATTTGGGAACATGTAAAATTAATGCGTATTATTTGATAAAATTTTTCAAAAATTTACGCATGGCTTTCAAAAATTGTTTTTAATTTTTTTATTAAATTTAAATGCTTACAATTAAAATTTTAAAAAATTTCCAACTAAAGAATATTTTGTTATTAAATTATTGGCTTAAACAGATGTAACTGATAAATAAAAAAATTTGGTAGATTCTTCCCAAGAGAATTTTCTAATGATATTTATGCAGGTTTTTAGCTTTAATTACTGTAAGGTCGAGAAGGTAAAGAATAAAATTGCTTAAATTATAACATTCATATCGTTTAAAATGACCATTAACCAATATCCATTATTAATTCCACTTGCACCTTTAATTGCTGCTTTGATTACTGCATTTCCTTTTTGGAATAAAATTTTACCTAACTATCTTTTAAGTTGGTGGTTAATGATTGTTAGCTTTTTAGTGTCTCTGTTGCAGCTTGTTCGGGTAATACAGGAACCTGAATTTAATCAAATAGTTTTATTTTCTTGGGGATGGAGTCTCTTGCCAGAGGTTGCCATGTCTGTAGACCGGCTTTCTTCTGTAATGATGGTATTTATATCAGGATTTGGTGTTCTTTTGTATCGCTATTCTGTCCGATATCTCCAACAAGACGCTGGGCATGATAGATATCTCACCCTATTTGCGCTTTGCATCTCCTCTTTATTATTTATGGTTTTATGTGCCGATTTCATTATGCTATTTATTTTCTGGCAACTATTGGGCTGGTTTCTTTCTTTGCTCTCGCATAATTATTTACATGGTCCAACAATTAAAAGTAGCTTTCGAACTTTTATTATTTTACGAGCAGGGGACTTAACGTTTATTGCGGGAATTGCAATTGCCTATCATTTATATGGCACTCTAGAATTTAATCTTATTTTTGAACGTGCGTCTATCGACCAAACAATTTTTTCAATTTTTGGCTCAGGGTTGCAAATAACTGGCGTAACGTTAGTTACTATCTTGATTTTTGTTGGTGCCATGAGTAAATCTGCTCAAATACCACTTCATATGTGGCTGCCAGATTCTCTTTTTGCACCCACTCCTATACACGCACTTATACACGCTGGATTAATTAATGCAGGTGGTTTTTTGCTTGCTCGTTTAGCACCATTATTTTCACTGAGCTCAACTACTTTGCATATTGTTCTTTTTATTGGGCTGCTTACAGCAATTTTAGCTTCGTCGATGATGATGGTACAAAACGACATAAAAAAAACATTAGGTTACTCAACTATTGGTCAAATGGGATATATGATGATGGAATGTGGGCTTGGTGCATTCCATCTTGCCATTTTTCACCTAATGGCCCACGGACTTTTTAAAGCTGATATATTTCTCAATATCGGAAAAGGTATTCATAACGCAAGGCTATATCCTTCTAAACCTGTTGAAACTAACCATTTTAAATTTTCTAATTACTCAAGCTTGATATCTGCGTTTGTTTTTTCCTTTCTTTTTCCAATAACAATTTTATTTGGGTCTCATATCTTTCTTGGGGTCCACTTTTTAGATTACCATGCGCTGATCATTTTTTTACTTTTTAGTTGGGCCACCACATCCCAAGCAATGCTTACTCTTGTAAGGCTTGAAAAACCGCTAAAAATTAAAATTGGTATGTTATTGGGTATTTCTTTTGTTGGGACAGTTTATTTTTTTGCGGCTGAGAGTTTCGCGTATTTTCTCATTACAAGTCCGATTGAAATTCAAAGATATCTTCTTGCGGGTGCATTACCATCCCATTTCTTTTTACTTTTAGTAACAATAATAATTCTTTCAATTTCTTTAAGTTGGTTTTTTTCTCTATTTCATTTTTCAAACATTTTAACTTTTCCATTTGGTATTTGGTTAAAAAGAAACATCTATTTATTATTTTTAAACCGTTTATATTTTGATCATTTTTCTGAACAGTTATTTAATTTCCTTAGAATGTTTGGTAAAAAGTTGAATCAAAATCGATTTATGTTTACGATTTTTTTGATTATTTCATTTTTATTTTTATATTTTCAAAAGGCTAGTTTTTCAGGGTTATCCATTGAAACAGCTATCAAATTAGTGGCTTCAGCATTATGTCTTCCTCTGTTTCCTTTCCATGGTTTATATGTAATTGGGATAACCAAAACTTCTAGGATTTCTAGGCTAGTTTTAGCACTCATTTTTCCTACTGTTGGTTTTTATTTTCTAGATTCAGTAATATCTGGATTACCTGAAGAGATACTGCCTGCAATAACTGTTTTTGCAACTATTGGAGCCTCTTGGGCTATAATTAAAACGCTGACCCAAGTTTCCATTTTAAGCTTAATTACATATAGTGGACTGGCGCTCTACTCTATTTTTTGGTTGGTTATAGGATTAAACGGATATATTTCGGATTATTCGATTGCTTATATTTGGTCTTTAACCATTGTCATTTGGGGACTGGTTTTTTCAGTGGGTCAATTAATTATGCGTTATGGCGAATTCAAGTTAACAACTATCACAGGCCTTTTTAAAACCATGCCATATTTTACTTTACTTTTTGGGCTACTTATAATGGCTGCGATAGGGTTGCCTCCATTTAGCCTTTTCTTTGGTTATGTAGGCATTTTAATAAGTCATTCTATTGTTATTTCATTTGAATTTGTTGGAATAATTATAATTTGGTTCATGTCTTGTTGGTATTTTTTTAAAATAATGCAGTCTTTACTTTTTGGAGTAGCAAGAGAAGATATTCATTATAAAGACCTATATTTTATCGAAATTGCAGTATTAACTGTCGTTCTCATGTTGTTAATGATCCCAGTCAGTATACTCATTAATTGGCTAAATCTTATGGTTAGTTCATCCATGCTAATACTTGGTATTTAGATATGACATTGGCTCAAAAACAAGAATTTGAGGACTTGGTTAACTTAGTAGAAAAAGCAAGCCATATTATTGGATATAATTGGCCGTTAACCTATTTTGTTCATCATAATCCAATAAATAGCCTTGAGAATTTACATTTTCATGAGGCTATTCGTTTAGCCAACCGTTTTTTAGGTAGCCAAGGTTACCTCACTAATGAAACTTACAGAAACGAGGTAAATGCAGGCAGAATAAAACTCACCCATCTTGATGCCGCAATCAAGTCATATATTTCAAAAACTGGCATCGATGACAGCATAGAATTAAGTGGAAAAAAAATAAATAAGTCCTTAGTCATTCGCACTCACCTTTTAATAGGCATAACTGCTCCTTTTTCTCAGTTTTTAGGTAAATTCATAGACGCTCATCCAGATGAAAAAGCAATAAGATTACTTGCCAAAAAAATACATGCAAAACATAACAAAGGAGTTGCCTCTTCATTAGTTTACAAAAATATGACCGCAATTGAATGGTGTGATTTGGTTTTTGATTCTAATCTAGAAGTCCATTTAAATAACGAACTTATAAAATGGTGTGAGGCTTTTTTAGATGAAGGACACGCTACATGGTCTATGCCAGGCCGAGAAAAAGGTTTTTATGAGGCTTGGCGAGCTTTAGCAATGAATGAGTGGTCAACTTGCGGAATAAGAAATAGCAATAACAAAATTAGGGCATTGTCTATTGATCCTGTTGCTACCGTTCTCCAGAAACTAAATAGGCTTTGTATTCCAAAAGAATATTGGCAAGATTATATTTCTCGTCATCTCGCGAGTCTGCATGGATGGTCTAGTTTTATTAATTGGAGGTCAAAAAATAACGAATATGAATGGCAAAAGGTATATCCCATCGATTTGCTTCAATATCTTGCTGTAAGATTATTTTATGAATGTGAATTAGTTGAGCAAACTTGCCAAAATGAAATAAAAGAAGAGGGTAACTTTGATACAATTGTATCTTTTGAAGAAAATAAATTTAAAGAAAACTCTTCAATAGAGAATGAAAAACTTGAGGCTGCTTGGAAACTTATTTGTTTAGCGGATGCCCTAGGAATAGGTAAACATACAATTCTGGAGGCTTCACCAAAAAAATTAGAAAACTTACTTCTTTGGATCAATGAGTTGTCAGAGAAAGAACATGGACCTATTTGGCTTGATGCTTACGAGCAAGGGTATATCAATGAGCTAATTTGTAAGCTAAAAACAAGTTTTTACGATCAAGAAGAAAAAAATGTCCAAATTCAAAGACCTTTAGCGCAATTGATGTTTTGTATAGATGTAAGGTCAGAGCCTTTTAGAAGAAATTTAGAATTAATGGGAAACTATGAAACATATGGTTTTGCAGGTTTTTTTGGCATACCAATAAGTTTTTGCGCCCATGATACGCAACATTTTTCTGCCCAGTGTCCGGCAATTATTCAGCCGAAGCATGTCGTTCATGAGGTCATAAGGGATGGTGAAAAAAACAAAGATACGAAAAATAAGAGTGTTAAAAAACTATCAGAATTAATTAAAGACATTTTCAAAAATGTGAAAAATCATTTCATTGCTCCTTTTGTAGCTGTTGAGGCTTTTGGCTGGTTTTTTGGTTGGCATTTAATTGAGAGAACTTTTTATCCAGGTATTTACAGGAAGTGGCAGAAACGGTTAACAAATTTTTTGATCTCACCTGTAAACACAGAAATTTTGCCAAACTTAGAGGGCATTAACCAGGAATTTAGCCACGAAAAGCAGGTTTCTTATATAGAGGATGCTCTTAGGACTATCGGTCTAACAGAAAATTTTGCAAGACTTATTCTGGTGACTGGTCATACAAGCTTATCTGATAATAATCCATATGAGGCAGCGCTGAACTGCGGAGCCTGTGGAGGCAATTCTGGAGAGCCAAACTCTCGTTTATTTACTAAAATTGCTAATAATAAAAATGTACGCCAACAAATCAAAAAAAATGGTATCGTGATACCAGAAGATACAATCTTCATAAGTGCAGTTCACAATACTACCACAGATGATATACAATTTTTTGACACTGAAGATATTCCAGAGACGCATTTAAAAGAATTAAACGACCTAAAATTTGATCTGGAAGAGGCATCAATTAATAATCGTATTGAGAGGTGTAAAAAATTACCGGGTGGAATTAACACATTTACGGCAAATAAAGTAAAAAAGGAGGTGCTTAGAAGGTCTGGCGATTGGAGCGAAACTAGACCAGAATGGGGGCTCTCTGGAAATGCATCTTTTATCATCGGTAGGCGCAATTTGACACGTAACGTAAATCTGAATGGTAGAGCATTCTTAAATTCCTATGACTACACGGATGACCCAAAGGGAATTTATTTAGAGGGTATTTTGTTGGGGCCTATGATTGTTGGTCAATGGATAAATGCTGAGCATTATTTTTCTACCACTGATCCAGAGATTTTTGGCAGTGGAAATAAGATATATCATAATATTGTTGGAAACATTGGTGTAATGTCTGGTCCACAGAGTGATTTAAGGGTGGGGCTTCCAATTCAGACAACTACTAATGGCAAGATAAATTTTCACGAACCTTTGAGGCTATGTGTATTAATAGAAGCTCCTCGAAAACAGATTCTTGATATTATAAATAGAAATACATCTTTGAAATCATTATGTGAAAATGAATGGGTTCGTTTTTTTTCAATCGAAACATTAAACAGCATCGAGGTTTTTGTTTATAAACCAAGTAATGGTTGGGAGATATTGAACGAAGACGAATATTTGACCTGAAATTAGATTAAAAAAATAACAACAATAAAGGGAAGACTTTTTTGAAAACAGTTTTGAGTATTTAGGTTTACTTCATTTCCTTTATTAAACAGGGATTAAAGGAATGTCATTCTCGTCAAGAGATAATCTCCACGTTTTTTCCAAACCACTTAATTTCCATTTCACATATAAATGAGGAAATAAGTCACCACCTCTAGAAGGTTCCCATTTAAGCGGTAAGGTTAGGGCATCAACTTCAATTAAAACCAAATTTTTTTGGCCTTTGAAATGTTTTCTCGCTGTAGTTTTTAGTTGGTTTTTAGTGGAAAAGTGGATAAATCCGTCCGACAAATCTATCTTTGAGCCATAAAAAACCCCTTTTTTTACAGCTATTTCCCATTCTTTAAAATCACATATTTTGTAAATCTTATTTTTCATTTTTTTCACAAATAAAAATTACACACATTAACAATGTTACCCTTGAATACTATTCTAGAGATGCCTAAATGCTAGTCAGACAAAATATAATCTTTTGACGACAAAAATTCGTTATCATAAAAATAAAGGAATACGGTTAAAATGACTATTGAAAATAGAGCCTTTGAAGCAGATACCAGTAAAATCTTAGATATCGTTATTCATTCGCTTTATTCTAACCGGGAAATTTTTTTACGGGAATTAATATCTAATGCGTCGGATGCACTTGATAAAAGACGTTTTCTTGCCTCAACCAACCAGTCTATGCAAGCCAGTCAGGAATTACAAATTCAAATAAAGTCTGATAAAAAAGCTAAAATTCTTACTATTTCTGATAACGGGGTTGGAATGGACTCAGACGATTTAGTATCTTCTCTTGGTACGATCGCTCGCTCTGGTACAAAGAATTTCATAGAGCAACTCGAATCATCAAAACAAAATGACGAAAATAAGCTTTCTTTGATTGGGCAATTTGGTGTTGGTTTTTATGCGGCATTTATGGTTGCAGAGACTGTTGATGTTATCTCGAGAAAAGTGGGAAGTGACAAAGCGTATAAATGGCATTCAGACGGGTCTAATGGATATAGTCTTGATGATGCTGAACGTGGAGAAGAGGGGACAGACGTTATTCTTCACCTGAAAAAAGATGCCAAGGAATTTTTAGAGGAGCAACGAATTTCATATATGGTGAAAAAATATTCTGACCATCTATCTGCTCCAATATATTGGCAAGATGGTGAAGCAAGCACTATGTTGAATAGCGCTTCCGCTATTTGGACGAGACCTAAGTCGGAAATTACAGAAGAACAATACAACTCTTTTTATCAGCAAGCTAGCTCTGCTTACGACACACCCTATCTTACTATGCACAATGTAACTGAGGGTGTTACAAATTTTACAAGTCTTCTATTTATCCCTAGTACGCGACCTATGGATTTATTCAACCCTGAGCGCAAATCTCGACTACAACTTTACATTAATCGTGTTTTCATTACAGACGAATGTGAAGAATTGGTTCCTAATTGGCTTCGATTTGTTCGTGGGGTGGTTGATACACCTGACCTTGATTTAAATGTAAGTAGGGAAATGCTGCAACAAGTTCCTGCTATTAATAAAATCAAAAAAACAATAATAAGACGTGTTTTATCTGAATTAAAAAAACAGGCAGGGAAAAAACAAGAGGAATACCAGAAATTTTGGTTGGATTTTGGTCTTGTTATCAAAGAAGGTTTATACGAGGATCAGGAATTTAGAGAGAAAATCCTCGAACTATGCAGATTCTATTCATGTAGAAAAGGTGATTACATAAGTTTAGCGCAATACGTTTCGGAAATGAAAGAAAAACAAGAAGAAATTTATTATTTGTCCTCTGAGACAGTTGAGCAAGCTGAAATGAGCCCACATATTGAAGGGTTCAAAGCACGTGATATAGATGTGATCGTGTTAAGTGACCCAATCGACGAGTTCTGGCTACCATTAGTTCCCGACTTTGAAGGTAAAAAATTTAAGTCTGCTAGTAGAGGTGCGCTTGACCTTGACAAATTTGAGTCAGAGAATTCCGAAAAGAAAAAAGCAGACCCTTCAAAATTTGATTTGCTTATAGCTCGAATTAAAACCAATTTGGGTGAGAAAATTTCAGATGTACGTTTGTCATCAACCCTCACAGAGAGCCCTGTTTGTCTGGTTGCAGACGAAGGCGGTATGGATATCCAGATGGAGCGTCTGATGAAAGCTCATAACAGAGATTTTCAAGGAGCGCCTCGAATCTTGGAGATAAATCCAGACCACGAACTTGTGATTGCATTGAATAAATTGGCAGATGCGAAATCGAGTAGTAAAGAGAGCGAATTGGTGGATGATGCAGCATTACTTTTATTTGATCAGGCCCAAATTATCGAGGGACGAATGCCTGCAGATTTAACTGCATTTTCTAAACGTATGACCCGTATAATGTCATTCTCATTAAAGAATGACTCAGGGCAAAAATGAGCTGTACTGGCGGAAAAACCAAACATTTGAGCAGTAAATAGATTCGGTATCTCTGTATCCTTAATAGGAAAGCACAAGAAATTTTTAAAGCGGCTTTATTTCTTAAAAGGTGGACTAAACAATATTCAAAATTGTTTACGGCATTTCTTTCTTTTCCTTTTTATATTTAATCAAGTTGTACATTTGTATATTTGCCATAAATAAACAAAAATTAATTTTAAAACTAAATTATTTATTATTTTATAATGGCTAAATCATTTTGTTTATGAAAAATCAGTCCGTCATCTACATCCGAAATATCAACAAAGATTTCATCACCGTCGGCATACGTACCTGCTATTAAGTCTTCAGCTAATGGATTTTGTACGTGTATCTGAATTTGTCTTCTAAGCGGGCGCGCCCCATAACTAGGATCATACCCTTTCTCACTAAGCCAGGCTTTAGCTGCATCTGAAATTTCAATTATGATTGAGCGCTCAGATAATCTGGCTTGAAGTTCTTTAATTTGAATGTCAACGATTCTTCTCATACTTTGCTTTGATAAACGCTGAAATAGCAAAATTGCTTCCAATCTATTCAAAAATTCTGGTCTAAATGCAGAACGAACTTCTGTCATTACTTGCTCTTTAACTTTTTCAACTGGTTCTGCTTCTTTTAATTTCAGCAGGTATTCAGCGCCAAGATTTGAGGTTAATAGAATGAGTGTATTACGAAAATCCACACTACGTCCTTGACTATCAGTGAGCTTTCCCTCATCTAGCACCTGTAAGAGTATATTAAATATGTCAGGATGCGCCTTTTCTATTTCATCAAATAGAATTATTTGGTATGGGCGCCTCCGCACAGCCTCAGTAAGGCTGCCTCCTTCTTCGTATCCAACATAACCAGGAGGCGCACCTATCAGTTTAGAAACAGAGTGTTTTTCCATATATTCTGACATATCAAGTCGAAGAATAGCATCTTTCTTATCAAATAAAAAAATAGCTAATGCTTTTGCTAATTCTGTTTTTCCTACTCCTGTTGGACCCAGCATTAAAAAACTACCAAGAGGCAAATTAGGATCGCTCAAACCAGAGCGAGAGCGCCTGATAGCGTTTGCGATCGCAGAAATTGCTTCATCTTGTCCAACTACTTGGCGCTCCATCTGCTTTTCCATCTTAAGGAGTTTTTCTTCTTCTCCTGCGAGCATTTTTGAAACAGGAATTCCGGTCCATTGGCTTATTATAAGGGCTATATGACGACTTTCAACTTGTTGTCCTACTGTATCATTTTTTTCAAATGCTTTTTTGGCAACATCTAACTCATTTATTAGGCTTGGTAGGATAGAGTAGGTAAGCTCTGCTGCTTTTTCAAGATTGCCATCCCTCTGAGACCTCTCCAGAAGGTGGCGTGCATCTTCAATTTTTATTTGAAGTTGTTTGACTTCTTCTGACTTAGTTTTAACAGTTTGCCACTTTCCTGTGAGTGCTCCAGAATCTGCTTCAAGTTTACTCAATTCAGTTGTAATTTGTTCTAGCCTATGATTTTGGTCATCAGAAGCAGGCTCTTTTTGCAACGCTGCTTGCTCTATTTTCAATTGCAAAATAGACCTGTCAATTAAATCAAGTGCCTCGGGCTTGCTGTCAGATTGCATCCGAATAAAGCTTGCTGCTTCATCTGTTACATCAATTGCCTTGTCAGGCAGAAATCTATCATTTATGTAACGGTCTGTTAATTTTGCAGCAGCAACAAGTGCATCATCGGTTATACGTATGCCATGATGTGCCTCATATTTTTCTTTAAGCCCACGCAAAATAAAAATCGTATCTTCTATTGTTGGCTCGCCCACATAAACTGGCTGAAATCTCCGTGCTAACGCAGTATCTTTTTCAATATGGTTTCGGTATTCGTTTAGAGTTGTTGCTCCGATGCAATGCAACTCACCTCGTGCTAGTGCTGGCTTCAATAAATTAGATGCGTCCATTGCGCCCTCTGTTTTGCCAGCACCAACTATTTGGTGCATTTCATCGATAAATAAAATTACATCCCCCTCGCGCGACTGAATTTCACTTATAACTGCTTTTAGTCTTTCTTCAAACTCACCCCTGTATTTTGCCCCAGCTACCAATGCACCCATATCTAACGCAAGAATAGACTTATTTAATAATGCCTCTGGTACATCCCCTGATATAATCCGCTGAGCAAGACCTTCTGCAATTGCAGTTTTGCCAACTCCAGGCTCCCCTATTAAAATAGGGTTGTTTTTAGTTCTTCTTGCTAGTATTTGCATCGTCCTTCTAACTTCTTCATCTCTTCCTATTACTGGATCTAATTTTCCGTTTAGGGCAGCATTTGTTAGGTCACGTGCATATTTACTCAGAGTTTCAAATAATTCCTCACCGCTATCGCTTTCGATTTTGCGACCTTGGCGCAGTATTTCAATTTCTTGCTTTAAAATAGTTACATTCAAATTGTGCTGTTCTAGCAATTTTCCCGCAGCTCCATTCACTTCTGTAATAGCAAGTAACAATGCATCACTAGCGATAAAACTATCTCCTCTATTTTTTGCCCATTGGTCTGATTTCGCTAAAATTTTCACGAGTGTTTGGTCAACTTGCAACTTTACTTCTGTTGAACTAGATTTAATTTTAGGGAGATTTTCAACAGACTGTGAAACAGAGCTACCAAGCTTAATTAGATCAACACCTGAACGATTTAGCAGTTTTGGAAGAGATATTGAGTCATTTTTTAATAAAGAAGATAGAAGGTGCAGATCAGTTAAGCTAGGGTTAGAATGAGCGAGCGCATAATTCTGTGCTTCCGTGAGAGCAGCGCGAGCAATAGTTGTAAAATTATTTAAATCCATATTTAATTTCCTTAGCCTAAATAGTTCTAAGCAGCCCAAAGACTATTCATCTGGCTTTTATTTTATATTTGTTGCTGTACTCGAGTTAGAATTTTTCTTTATTCTGCCAGAACAACTTTCAACCTTAGGGGTTCGATAGTTTTTTTTAACAACTTTTATATTTTAAATGTAAGAGTTCCAACTACTGCGTTCAAGGCGTCATAGAATGCAAAAATAGTGGAACTTTGTTCTGTTATAAGGTTTTATGTAATGCCAGATAATCTTGATGTACGGTAATTATGAGTACGCTTATGGTTTTCTAAAACCGCTTGTGTTGTTTCGAGCGCTGCATCGTTTATTGGTGTTCCAGGACCAAAAATCTTTGAAACGCCTGCCTTATACAAAAATTCATAATCTTGCTGTGGTATTACACCACCACAAATCACAAGAATATCCTCTGCTTTCTTTTCTTTTAAATGATGAATTAATTCTGGAATTAAAGTTTTATGTCCTGCTGCCAGTGAGGAAACTCCAATTACATTAACATTGTTCGAAATAGCGCTACCTGCCGCCTCCTCAGGTGTTTCAAACAAATTACCCGCAATCACATTATAACCGAAATCAGCAAACGCACTTGCAATGATTTTAGCCCCCCTATCATGTCCATCTTGGCCTAGTTTTGCTAAATATAAAACTGGATTTTTATTTGTTTCTGTCCGGAACTGCCTGATAGCTTGGTATACTGGTTGTAGCACTTCTTCATTATTAAATGTATCTGTGTAGATATTACGGACAACTTCATTTATGCCTGTATGTCGCGTGTATATTTCGCACAGTGCAGAAGATACTTCTCCAACCGTAGCTCTTGCTCGCATTGCCTCTATTGCAAGCGCCAATAAATTATTATCTCCTGTTCGCGCAGCGTTTTTTAAGCGAGATAGTACTGCTGAAACTGCTTTATCATCCCGTGATGATTTTACTTCCAATATCTGATTTATCTGTGCATTTCTTACAGCAGAATTGTCAATCTCTCGGACTTCAATTTGATCAATTTCTTCTGTTTTATATTGATTTACACCTACAATCACAGTCTGCCCTGAATCTATAAGAGCTTGCTTTTTTGTTGCAACCTTCTCTATTTCTCTTTTTGGGAAACCCTGCTGAACAGCGGTTGTCATTCCGCCCATATCCATAATTTCCTCAATTAATATGTTAGCTTTTGATATGAGTTGCGATGTTAAATTTTCGACATAATAAGAGCCAGCGATGGGGTCGACGGTATCAGTTAGGCCAGCCTCATGCTGCAGAATCAATTGAGTGTTTCTAGCAATTTTTGCAGCAAATTCTGATGGGAGTGCAATTGCCTCGTCAAATGAATTTGTATGAAGTGACTGGGTGCCTCCAATTGTTGCTGCCATTGCTTCGATGGTTGTTCTAACGATGTTATTATATGGGTCTTGCTCTGTTAAACTTGCGCCGCTTGTTTGGCAATGAGTGCGTAGCATAAGAGACCTAGGATCTTCTGGTTTAAATAGTCGTTTCATCCAAACAGCCCACAAAGTACGTGCTGCCCTTAATTTAGCTATTTCAGCAAAAAAATTCATACCAATCGCAAAGAAAAAAGATAGTCGAGGTGCAAATTTATCAACATTTAACCCTCGTTCTGTTGCTGCTTTGACATATTCAAGGCCATCAGCAAGAGTAAAGGCGAGTTCCTGTATAAGATTTGCGCCGGCTTCTTGCATATGGTAACCAGAAATTGAAATTGAGTTAAATTTGGGCATTTTTTCTGCAGTATAAGCAATAATATCGGAAACTATTCGCATTGATGGTTCGGGCGGATAAATGTAAGTATTTCGCACCATAAATTCTTTTAATATATCGTTTTGAATAGTCCCAGCAAGAGCTTCTTCTGGTACACCCTGCTCTTCTCCTGCGACAATAAAACTAGATAAAATAGGTAAAACCGCTCCGTTCATAGTCATTGATACGGACATTTTATCAAGAGGTATATCAGCAAAAAGACGCTTCATATCCTCCACGGTGTCAATTGCCACGCCTGCTTTTCCAACATCTCCAGCGACTCTTTCGTGGTCTGAATCATATCCTCTATGAGTTGCCAAATCAAATGCGACTGAAAGTCCCCTTTGACCTCCTGCTAGTGCTTGTTTAAAAAAGGCATTTGTGTCCTCTGCGGTTGAAAAGCCAGCATATTGTCGAATTGTCCAGGGCCTGCCCGTATACATAGTTGCTTTTGGCCCACGTGTATAAGGAGCTTGTCCTGGTAAATTACCAAGGTGTTCACAATTCTTTAAATCATCTTCTGTATATAAAGGCTTAACGAGCAAATTATCTAAATTTATTTTTCCTTCAATCTTTGTGGCATCATCATTATATTCCTCTAACGCCATCGACTCCCAACGTGTATAATGTGTTTGTTTGCTTATCTTGGTCATCTTGCTTATTCTATGTTTAAGTATTGTCCATTAAAAAAAAGATATAAACTCAAAAGATATCATAAAGTTTCAAGCTCATTAAGATAACACAGTACTGCGACTAATTCTACATGAACCCTATTCAAAAATAAAATACCAACCATAAGCTACTATAAGCGCTGGAATGGAAGAATAAAGTGTTGCAACGATGGCTGTTTTTGGGGCAAGCGCAATAGCTGGAAATAAAGCATCTCCATCATTACTAATTGCATTTCCAATTTGTGCTGATAATGGAATGATTCCACCAATATACATACTGGTTACAATGACTTGCGGTCCGCATCCTGGGAGCAGCCCTATGATAATTGTGATCAATGGCAGATATAAAGCAAAACCCTTAAATAAACTTTCAAGATCAACATTAAAACTGAAAATCCAAATCTCAAAAATTAAAAATGCAAACACAACCCATGCAGTCACAAAATTTGTATCAGCAATCGTATTTCTTAGGTAGGCGGGTATTTTACTATTATTAATTCTGCTTCCTTGTAGAATAGCAGGTGCTGCCCATAAAAACACGCAAAATGCCCCACCAACAAACCCGAGGTATGTGCCAGGTTGTGAAATTAAAGGGTTTTGAAATAATAAATCAATATCAACTTGAAAGGCAGCAAGGATGCCAAGAACAATTCCTGGAATAATCAGTGCAATCCATATTCTTGTTACTAAAATTGAATTAGATTGTTGGCTCGCATGACTATTATTTTCGGGCATAGAAGGAGCTACTTTTGGCCTCAAGAAATCACGGCCGTGAATTTTGTCAACAACGTACCCGGAAATAGTTCCTACAATTAGACCCAATGCCATTATAAGTATACCGGTGGATGGTTCTTTTGCGATTAGAAGAAATGCCGCATCTCCCATGGTGGCTGTAAGTGTAGCAAGTACAGAGCCAAAGCTGAGTGAGCCTGATACATAACGGGTAACTACAATAATAGCCCCACCACATCCTGGCAGCGCTCCGAGCAAGGCTGCGAAAAATACTTGAAGGTTGCCTGATTCTGATAATTTTTTGGTTAGGTCGATTTTAAAGAGACGTTCTATACCATAGAATAAGAATAAAGTGGCAGCAACAAATGATGTTACTTGGATATAAGCGTCGGCAATTGATGATATAATGATTTCACCAAATTCGTGATTTATAAGGCCATATCCGAGCGCTAATGAGATAAACCCTGAGATAAATAACTTTTGATTAAAAATCAAATTTGCTTTAGGTGGCTGTAATGAAGCTTCAGCGATGCTATTTCTCCATGACATAGATAGTTTTTTAGTATATTAAAGTAAATAATACACTTATATAATTAGTCAAGACTAAACTCTTAATGTTTTGAATCTAATAAATTGACATGGATATTTAAGGATCTAAGCGGAGATATATTGCTTTTTATTTCCAATACGATTAAACGCTGTTGTTAATAAGACATTGCTGCTAAAAAAATAAAGGCGAGCTTTATGACTTTTTTTGAGGTTACACCAGAGGCAGATGATGCTGTTAAGGTTTTAGACGTCAAGCATTGGACAGATAAGCTTTTTTCATTTTCTGTTGAAAGACCAACGAGTTTTAGATTTCGTTCTGGTGAGTTTGTTATGCTTGGTCTTCTTGATACACTAGGAAAACCTTTATTAAGAGCATATTCGGTAGCTTCTCCTAGCTGGGATGAAAGGCTTTCATTTTATTCAATTAAAGTTCCAGATGGCCCACTTACATCGAGACTGCAGAATATTAAGGTAGATGATCATATTATTATGCGAAAAAAACCTGTAGGGACATTGGTGTTAGATGCTCTGATCCCGGGAAAACAAATTTATATGATCGCAACTGGCACAGGTATCGCACCATTTGCCTCTCTCATAAGAGATCCAGAGTTATATGATAAATATGAACAGGTTAATTTAATCCATACTTGCAGAAATAAAGCTGAACTTGCTTATGGAAAAGAATTAGTTGATAGAACTAAAAGAGATCCTTTAATTGGAGAATTAGCGCTGGAAAATTTAGTTTATCTCTCAACAACTACTAGAGAGAATTCAGATGTAATGGGGAGGCCAACCGATTTAATTCAGAATGGAAAATTATTTTCGTTATTGTCCACCACTCCATTTTCTCCAGAAAAAGATAGAGTGATGATTTGTGGCTCTCTTGGAATGAACACGGACATGAAACTAATCTGTGAAGAATTTGGCCTTGTTGAAGGAGCCAACTCCCAGCCAGGTCACTATGTTGTAGAAAAAGCATTTGTTGGTTAATTAAAGTTCATTTATTAATTTAACGCCCATGCTTTAAAACGCTTTTTCTAATTTACTTATATAAAGTCGTAAAGTTCTTGCTTGCTCAGAATCTGCTGGTATATGATTTAAAATATCGAACCAATGTCTTATCGCTTCTTCGTTATTTCCAATTTGTCGAGAATATTCACCTTGTAGAAATTTTATTGGATATGTTTTTTTTAAACTAATTGGAAGCATAGATAATTGTGCTCCAGCAAGGGCTGTTGATGAAGAAGATGGGTGCGAAAGAAGAGCGAATTCAATCAAAGAAATTCTCTCTTCATCTGAGTTAATAGCATAAGTGGCAGATATTAGAACATTGTCAGCCTGATTAGGTTTGTCTACCAAAAGATAGGATTGTGCAAGTTTTAGCCAACCATCGAAATTGTCTGGCTCTTCTTGCAATTTTGATGAAAGTCGTTCAATCATTTTATTTATAAATTGGTTCTGCTCACTCTGCGACAAATCTGAAAATTGAGATAGTTTTTTTTCAAATATCTCCTTATTGACATCTATTAAATTATTTTGGCTTTCAAGATCATCAATATTTACAGCAGGAACATTTAAAAAGGTAAGGTTTGGTATTTCTATTTTGGCTAATTCTGCTGCCTGCTCAACATCAGATTTCAACCTATCTGCTAGAGGCGAGTTTGGCAAAATCTGCCTCGCTGTAGATTGCCAATAACTAATAGCTTCTTTTAGTTCTCCTTTTTGTGATAATTCTAAGCCATGAAAATAAAGAGCACGAATATTTTTTGGGTCACTTTGTAGAACTTCTGAAATGAGGTTTGATGCCAGCTTCGTCACTTGACCATCAGCTTGCCTTGTAAGCGTCTCTGCTAGTTGAGATTTAATTCTTAAGTCTCCCTCACTTAACAATAATGCTTTTTTAAGGGCATTTATCTCATCTTCAATCGAACCAATTTGAGAAGCCGTTGCTGCTAACATGAATAGTGCAGATAAACTATCTGGGTTTTTTTCAACACGTCTTTTAGCTTCTTTAAACGATTTGAGAGCTAATTGATTTTTTTCCAATAGTTCATTTTTTGTTATAGCTCGTAGCGTATTTTCATCTGATGGTGAATAATCAATGAGATCCGGTCTGCCTATGCTAAGGTATATACCTGCGCTGAGAAGCAAGATAAGAACTGGCAACGCTAGTTTTATAATATTAGGTATTTGTCTACTTTGACCGTAGTTTATTTCCTTATCGGTTTTGTTTTGTTCAAACGTTTTGGCCTTTAAATCTGAAAAAACTTTTGTGTCTGACGATGACTTAGGAAAATTCATTTTTGAGGATAAAAAAAGATTAGCTATAAATGATAGGCCAATAGCAAGAATTAGCAGTGGTGCTCCCCAAAGCAAGTAGGTGGCAGGTTTAAAGGGTGGGGTTAGTAAAACAAATTCCCCATATTTTTCTGCTAAGTCCTGGAAAATCTGATTATCGGTCATGCCATCTTTCAAGTACTCACGAACTTGTTTTCTCAAATCAATAGCAAGCTCAGCGTCGGATTCATCGATTGATTGGTTTTGACAAACAAGACATCGAAGTTTAGCAGAAATATCTCGAGCTCTTTTTTCAAGAATAGGATCGCTCAGCATCTCTTCTGCCGTAATTGCAAATGCATCTTTTGTTACAAAACCAGAAATATTAAATTTATCATTTATGAAGCTTGCTATTAACAGGAAAAATAAACTTACAAAGAATTTCTCGATTAAGAATAATTTTAACATTATCTTATCGTTTCTTTAATAGAAGGGATTAGTAAAGAATTCAAAACTTCATTTGTTATCTCACCAGCATGGCGTGCAATTATTTTTCCTTCATTTGAAATTAGAAATGTTTCCGGAATTCCATAAACACCCCAATTAATCGATGTTTTTCCGTCATTATCAAAGCCAATCTCATTAAATGGATCTCCAAAACGTTCTAAAAAAATGGCTAAATGGTCCGACTTATCTTTATAAGCAACTCCAATTATGGGGATGTGATTGGATAACTTTTCTAGGAAGGGAGCCTCTTTTTGGCAGGGTGCGCACCAGCTTGCAAAAAAATTAACTGCAAATGGTCCATTCCCTATTAGTTGCTTAAGATCAACTTGTCGTTCAGATGTCGATAAAGTTGTATCAAATGGAACAAGAATAAGCTCAGGGGCATCTTTGCCAATTAAAGGAGAGGGTAGTTGTTCTCTTGCCTGATTTCCATTTAACATTGACATCATTGAGACAGCGGAAACGGCTACCAATGCTAAGAAAATCCCAATTGGTAAGAAAAAACGAGTATTCATGATTTTAGAACTTTTATAGATTTTTTATGGTAATTAATATTTTTTAGTGCTGACACTGCTGCACCTGATGCCATCAATAATACACCAAACCAAATCCATGATACAAATGGCTTCCGATATAGCCTAATGGTATATCCATCTGTTTGATTGCCATCACCAAGTACTGCATAATAATCATGTGTCAGTTTTTGGCGTATTGCAGCCTCTGTAGTTGTCTGTCTCTCTACGGGATAAATCCTTTTTTCCGGATTTAAGGTTCCGATATGGTTGTCCTGATCATCAATAATGTGGAGTGTTGCAACCAGAGCTTCATAATTACTTCCTGTCCTTGTAGACAATGATTTCAGCTCAGCTTTGTCGGCACCAATTTGAATTTGTTCTCCTATATGCATACGAGCGACAGTTTCATTTTTAAAAATACTTTCTCCAAGAGCGCCAATTAGAAAAATAACAACACCAAAATGTGCCATCCACATACTCCATTGCAAATGAATAAGACGTTGCCAAAAATCAGATTTATTGTTTCGCTTTAATGTGCGAACCTTAAACACTAAGTCACAAATGATTGTTGCACCAAGCCATATAACAGTCGAAATCCCCACAATGGCACCTATAGATAAAACGGTGCTTGCTTGGATAATGATAAAGGTTGTAAGAGCTGTAATACCAATTCCGAACATCCAAATTTGTTTTGTTTTGCGCATCAAGCCTTGTTTCCAAATCATGAAAGGTCCAACGCCCATAATTATTACAAGTAGACCCATTATTGGATTAAAGGTAGCTTCAAAAAAAGGAGGTCCTACTGTAATTTTCATTCCCGTAGTCATTTCTAGTGCGATTGGGTAAAATGTTCCAATCAGCACGACAATAGTGGCGCAAATTAGTAAAAAATTATTGGCTATTAATGCTGTTTCTCTACTTACTAAAACCAAGGGCCCATCCGTTTTTAATTTTGGGCCACGAATTGCGAATAGTATCAACGGCGGTCCGATAGAGATAATGAGAATTCCTAAAATAAATAATCCTCTTGTTGGGTCTGAGGCAAAGCTGTGGACCGAAGTTAGAAGTCCAGAGCGAACAATGAATGTTCCAAGCAATGACAATGAAAACCCAATAATCGCGAGCAGAACAGTCCAACTTTTGAGTTGTTCTCTTTGCTCAACCACTATTACGGAATGCAATAATGCAGTTGCAGCAAGCCATGGCATAAGAGATGCATTTTCAACTGGATCCCAAAACCACCAGCCCCCCCATCCGAGCTCGTAATATGCCCACCAACTTCCAAGGCCAATACCAAGAGTTAGTGCGCACCAGGCTATTTGTACCCAGACACGCATATACCGGGCCCAGTTTTTATCAAATGTATTTATTAAAAGAGCAGCTACTGCAAATGAAAAGGCGAGTGATAATCCAACATACCCAACGTATAACGTTGGTGGGTGAAGCGCTAGCCCAATATCCTGCAACACTGGGTTCAACCCATTGCCGTCTAATGGGATGTTCGATAGTCTCTCAAATGGGTTAGAAGTAAAGAGACAAAAAGCCAAAAATGCAGAACCAATAGACCCTTGAATACCAAGTATCAACGATTTTTGTGATATTGGCATTGTTTTCTGTGTAAGCGCTAACCCAGCGCCAAAAATAGATAAAATCAAAATCCACATTAATAGTGAGCCTTCATGGTTACCCCAAGTACCGGATATTTTATAGATCATTGGTTTTGAAGAATGGGAATGCTCAGCTACAAGAGCTACTGAAAAATCGGAGACAATAAATGCCCAAACGAGACTCATGAAAGAGAGTAAAACGCAAATTGCATTCAATAATGACATTTTTAAGGTGATTAAGTGCAACTGCTTAAAATTGGAGTTTAATGCAAAAATAGGAAAAACAAACTGGCTAACTGATAAAACAAAAGCGAGCACTAAACAAAAATGTCCTAACTCGGTAATCATCTGCTCGTCTCCCCTTGCCAGACGCCTTGTTCTTTTAGCTTGTCTGCAACCTCACGTGGCATATATTTCTCGTCATGCTTTGCCATTACCACGTTCGCTTTAAAAAATTTGTTTTTGAATTTGCCTTCTGCTATGACGCCTTGACCATCGCGAAAAATATCAGGAAGTGCGCCTGTGTAAATTACCGTCTGCTGACTGGTCGCATCCTCTATGACAAAACGTGCAGTTAATCCATTAATATGTATACTGTCTTTTTTTACTAACCCTCCAATACGAATAGATCTGCTTCCAATTTCTGATCTGTCTAATTCTGAAGGTGTATAGAAGTAAACAATATTTTCTTCTAGGGCTGAAAGTGTCAGTACAGCTGCAGATATAAGAAAAGCTGCGGCCACACCAAAAAGTATCAATCTATTTGATTTCGGCGACATTTTTATCTCTTCATTAATTTATGTGCAATTAAATTTTGCAAATAACACCTACATCAATTAAGGGGTTTTTTAAGTGTACTAATAAGAAGACTTTCTTTAATAATGTAAAGTAATGAGATTGTTAATTGATTCAAGTGCAATGCGGCACTATTTCACATTGTAATTTGAAATAAGAAAAAGTGTATATAATGCAGTAGAAAAGTATTTAGCCTTACTAACATTCTTGAAATAACGAATTAAATTAATGTTATAATTTAAAATAAAATTTTATTTAAACATATAAAAAAGAAAAAAATTTTATTTTTTCTACTTAAATATTTAAAGAATAAAAAAATATTCTATATTTCAATTAATAAGGAAATTTACGAATGTATTTTTCAGATTATGTAATTGATATTATGAAGAGAATTTTAATGAAAACTTTACTTAGAACTTTATTTTTCTGTTTTACTACAGTGGTTTTAACAATATTCAACGTTAACGTCGCCTTTGCATCATCACCATTGGTTTCGGTGGATTGGCTATCGAAAAACCTCCAAGATCCCGAATTAGTTATTATTGATTTACGTAATTCACTGGATGGCGGTGGACATGAGACGTTCATGGAGGGCCATATTCCTGGTTCAATTCATTCAGATTATATGAAAGCGGGATGGCGCGTACCTAGAAACGATATTCCTGGCTTAATTCCTTCAGAGGAACAATTTCAGGCACTCGCACGCTCATTAGGCGTAAACCAAAACTCTCATGTGATAATCGTTCCAGCGGGTGTATCGTCAACAGATTTTGGCTCTTCTGCAAGAGCGTATTGGACATTTAAATCATTCGGGCACGAAAAAGTATCTATCTTAAATGGTGGTTGGGCAAACTGGAATGAGACCTATCCAGCTCAAATTGAAAGAGGAACCCCAAAAGCTCCTAAGAAAGGCAACTTCACGGCTTCATTATCAACTGAAGACTATATTGATACAAACGGAGTGGAGCAAATCGTAATGGATAGAACCTCCAATACCATTCTTCTTGATGGGAGACCTGAAAAGCAGTTTTGGGGAGAGGAAAAACACCCGAAGGTTTTAGCGACCGGACATATCCCTGGGGCAACCCTCTTAACGCAATCAAATGCCTATGACAAAATCAGCAATAAGTTAAAACCAACAAATATGTTGAATGAAATTTATGGTGATATGCGAAGCAAGCCAGTTGTGAGTTATTGTAACACCGGTCATTGGGCTGCTATGAATTGGTTTGTGTTATCGGAGCTACTTGGCAATGAAAACGTTACCTTATACGATGGCTCAATGGTGGAATGGACACAAGACTCAAACCGGCCATTAATCAAGGAGAAATCTAATTTTACTAAAATTAAAGAATTCTTCCGTCTTGGATAAGTTTTTAAAACTCAATGTTTTCGAATATCAGGCCTTTAGTCTAAAACTGGGAGATAAAAAAGATTATGGTCTTTTATGTCTCCTTGGCGTAATAACGGTAATAATTGCAGCTTTTGTGGCTATTGATACTGGAAGTAGAGGATTAAGCCTTTTCTTCATGGGCGGATTATTGGGGATCACATTTCTATATTTTCAATATGGATTTGCCTCCGGTTGGCAAAAATTAATTACTCGAGGTGATACCCGCCCAATTGGGTATCACTTCGTTTTAATTGGTTTCTGTAGCCTAGTATATTTACCGATAAGTTATTTAGGACTAGGCTCTTCTGGCAGTTTTGCGCCAATATCCATTTCACTTTTGTTCGGGTCATTCATATTCGGAACAGGGATGCAACTTGCAAATGGTTGTGGCTCTGGTGTGCTATTTACCTATGGTAGCGGTTCTGCACGAATGATTTTCGCATTACCAGGGTTTATAATAGGGTCAGTTATTGGAAGTCTGATTTTGCCCATAATTTTAAATTGGGGTGCTTTAAACCCAATTGTTATTGGTGGGTCCTCAAGTTTACTTACTTATTGTATATTAAATTTCTTTTTAATTTTTGGCGTAGCAGTTATTTTTTTCACAATAGCCGTAAAGTCTGGGCAAAAATTGAGTATAAATTGGCTTATTGGAACATTACTGATTTCTTTCTTATGCATTCTTGTTTTCATCATTTCTGGACACCCTTGGGGTATAACATTTGGGTTTACCGTTTGGGGCGGCAAGATAGCTATGATAGCAGGAATTCCCATTGATAAAACTGTATTCTGGCAATGGCCTGGGCCAGCTTTAGCGTTGAAACAATCTGTTTTTGCAAATATTAGTAGCCTAATGAATTTTGGTATGATTATTGGGGCAGGTTTCTTTGCCGCCGTAACGGCGAGTTTTGCTAACCAGCCATGGCCACCTATCCGTCAATTAGTAGCCGCAATAATTGGTGGTCTGTTAATGGGCGTAGGGGCGAGGTTAGCTTTTGGCTGTAATATTGGCGCTTTTGTTGCTGGTATTTCTTCTGGTAGCTTACATGGCTGGTTATGGGCGTTTTTCGCTTTGCTTGGAAGCTGGGTAGGCATAAAAACTAGGCCTTATTTCGGATTTTAAAGCAGATGTTTAAATCCCCTAGAAATATACATTTGATTTTGCTTTTACTAATTTTTCTTCTTGGTAGTTTGGATCATCTAACAAGCCCTGTTACTAAAAGCCTCGCAGCTCCCGCTGATAACGCATCCGCTTGCGCGCCATGCGGTGCGCCATGTCCAGAATAAACTGTTCTTCAAATTTGAGTATATATCAAGTTTATTCCTCATTTTATTATCCTCAACTTTCATAATTTATTTTGACCGGTTAAACCTAAATCACATTGACCTGTGATTAAAATGGACATTTATTAACGAAATCTATCTACTATTTAAAAAAAAGTAAAAAAAGGCTAAAAATAAAATGTTAGTTCCTATTTTTCATCATTATCCGCAATCGCCAATAGCAGAAAAAATTCGGATGACATTCGGTATAATGGGTCTTGAATGGTACTCTGTCCAAATACCACGTATTCCTCCGAAGCCACTGTTGACCCCACTTACTGGTGGATATCGAAGAACACCCGTCTTGCAAGTGGGTGCAGATATATTTTGTGATAGTCAGTGTATAGCTTTTCAACTTGGTAAGCTAAAAAGCAAGAAAGTGGCATATGATCCCTCTAATAGGGCGTTAGAGTTAATTTTAGGAAGTTTTGGAGAAAATATTTTATTTAAACTTACAGTAAGGATAGTGCTGACCACGTCTATGGGAGTGGCGCCTGAAGATTTTATCAAAGATAGGAGTTCTCTGTATTTCGAGCCCGGATGGACAGTTGAAGAGATGCAGAACTCTCTTCCAAGTATTCTTTTACAATTGCAGTCAGCCTTTGAGCTTATAAATCATCATCTCACATCACACGGTCCTTATATGAATGGAAACAATCCAAGCTATGCAGATGCGGTAATACAACATTGTGTGTGGTTTCTATGTGGAAGATGGGATAGAGGTGATAGTTTTATTGCTCCCTTCAAAGCACTTATTAAACATCGTGATTTAATAACCCAAATGGGACACGGCTCTTTTGTTGATTGTGAACCGGAGGAAGCATTACAAATAGCTAAAAACCATATTTCCACTGCTCCTAGCGGAATAAATTGTGCTTATACCGGAAAGTTAAAAATAGGAGAAAGGGTTCGTATAAGGCCAAACGGCAAAACATCTGACCCTGATGTGAAGGGGGTTTTACGATATTTGGACCAAAATATAATTATTATAGATTATGAACATGAAGATGTTGGAATGGTCTCAATTCATTTTCCATTATTGGGGTATCAATTGTCAGCCCTTTAAATTAAATTTGCTCTCAAAATATCTCAAATCGAGGTCAAAATTTCTATATTTAGTCAGACCTTGGTACTTTGCCCTTGATAGTTAGAGGTATAAGAGATGCCATGAATAAAGCTGTTGCTGGTGCGAAAATGAACACTTTTACACTCACCCAACCCTCATCATCGAGCAGTCTCCATGCAAATTCATTTGCGATCGCTAGACAAAGAAAAAATATTGACCATCTCATAGAGAGTTGCATCCATGTATAATGATTAAGAGAGAATTGCTTTCCAAAGAATAATTTCATCACAGGATAGTTTCTAGCCCAGCCTAGTAACAATAAAAATGCAAACGCAATGTTAAATAAACTAGCTTGAATTTTTATAAAAAAAGTTTCTTCTGTGATAAATGCTATTGAAACAAATAATATTGAAATGATGGTCGAAAATAGTGGAAAAAATAAAATCGATTTATCTTTAGCAAATTGAAAAAAAATTAGGATAGAGGAGGCTAAGATAGCAGCAGCTGCGCCGATATGTAATGAGTAGAAAGATGTACCTATAAAAAGTGCAGCTAAAGGTATGGTCTCCACCAAAACGGAAACAAACGGCTTTGCGGTTATATAAAACTTCCTTATTTTCATAGTAATTAATCTAATTCTGAAATCAAAAAAAGGAAGAAGCCGGATAAATTTGATTTAATTATTTCTTTTTTGAATGTGTTTTTTAATATATAGCATGTGATATGCTAACTTAATTTAGCAAACTTAGGAATATACTTGTCATCTAAGTTGCTGCGTGTGATAAATTGCATAGTTGAGTAAAAAAATAAATATGTCAAAAAACATTTTTTGGAGAAATAGTTGCCTATATTATTAGATGATAATGCACTAAAAGTTCTAAAATCTGAGCAGACGAGTTGGTCATTTGAAACCGACGGTAGGGGGATGAATATAGAACTCAAGTTTGATGGGTTTCCTTCTGCCATAGGTTTTATTATGCAAGTTGCCATTATTGCTGATAAAATGAATCATCATCCTGAGTGGTCAAATGTCTATAGCACAGTGAAAATAAGGCTCACTACGCACGATGCAGGAGGTATTACGGACCTCGACGAAGCTCTTGCTAAAAAAATTGACAAAATAGCGTTGCAATTAGGTGCTATCAGCATTTAATGAATGAATTTGCATCTGAATACTATTGGATAATTATTTCAAGCTCATTTTTTCTTGCTGGAATAGTTAAAGGAACACTCGGCCTTGGTTTGCCCACCACTGCGATTACCATCTTAACTTTTTTTCTCCCTCCTTTAGATGCGGTAATGATTAATGTTATCCCAGTCCTTATTTTGAATAGCTGGCAGTACTATCAGGCGGAGGACCATCTTTTTGTAGTTAGAAAGTATTGGCGTTTAGCATCCTGGATGATTGCAAGTCTGGCTGTATTTTCTTTTGTTACTGTTCACTTATCCAGTGAACTAATTAAGCTCTGGATAGGAGTTGGTATATTAAGCTTTTTAGTTACAAATTTAAGAGGAAGTGGTTGGTATATTCGGCCCGAAAAGATGAGGATTTGGCAGCCCTTTGTTGGTATCATATCTGGTTTTGTTGGTGGTCCAACAGTGCTTTGGGCTATTCCGCTTACTATTTATCTAATAGCAGCGAAAATTCCAAAGAGGGAATTTGTTGATACCATGGGTTTTCTCTTATTAGTAGGATGTATGCCTGTTTTGTTTGGATATTTGTCAACAGAGGTCTTAGTTCTTTCTGAAATTTGGTTTCCAAGTGTGGTAGCAACATTGGTGGCAACTATGGGATTTGTTATTGGGCAATCAATACGTGAAAAAATATCGACTGATTTATTTAGAAATCTTTTATTATGGATGTTTTTCATCATGGGGATGCGAATGATAGTAGAAGCAATCTTATAACTAGGGTCAAACTAGATGAGTAATAAAGCGTGGCTTTTATTATTGTTCTTATCTCTCATATGGGGTAGCTCGTTTTACTTTATTGGCGAGGGTGTAAAGTCCGTTCCACCTCTTACACTTGTTTTCTACCGAATTTTTT
Source organism: uncultured SAR116 cluster alpha proteobacterium (assembly GCA_902520885.1). Lineage (GTDB taxonomy): Bacteria > Pseudomonadota > Alphaproteobacteria > Puniceispirillales > Puniceispirillaceae > UBA5951. Next base: position 34,640 of record CABYPW010000006.1, on the reverse strand, counting down.
TTGCAGGGCTTGCCCTCTATTTAGTATTTTTATGGCTTAGGCGAAGACTTCCAAAAAAGTTAGACTTTTGGATTAAAGTTGCGGTAATGGCATTATTAAATAACATTATACCTTTCACGCTTATTGCATGGGGTCAACAAACAATAAGCGGTGGTCTTGCTTCAATTTTAAATTCCAATACTGCATTTGCAGCTGTGTTTCTTGCAGCGATTTTTATTCCTTCAGAAAAATTAGGAATACGAAGAATAATTGGCACATTAATTGGAATTTGTGGAGTGACTTTAGTAACCGGCTTTGATGTTTTAAAAGAAATAACACTCACCTCGCTTAGCCAGTTAGCAGTCTTGCTTGCTTCTATTAGCTATGCGTTGGGGAGTGTCTGGGGACAAACACAACTCTTTGTTTATGATCCTAAGGATATTGCTTGTGGCACCTTACTGATTGGTTCTTTAATTTCTGTTCCATTTGTAATTTTGACAAATGGAATACCAAATTTGGCAGCGTTTGATTTAAAATTTATTTTAATACTTTTTGGTTTGAGTATCGCTGGAACTGCCGTAGCTTATATCGTTTATTTTCGAATTTTGGAATTGGCTGGTGCTGCTAACCTTATGCTTGTAACTATTATTGTGCCAGTTTTTGCGATTTTGCTTGATGTGATTCTACTACAGAAATGGATTTCTTTGCAAATTTTCTTGGGTTTTATTGTAATAAGTTTTGGTTTGTTGCTAATTGATGGAAGACTTTTGTGGGCTATTCTAAAAAAGTTAAAATCCAAATAACTGATAAACCAGATAAGATTGTTATGGCTGTAGACTTTGAGAAGTAAGCAACAAAAATAGCAACAATAGCAGCTGCAATCCGCAGGTTATCTTGAATTACGATATAACCTGTATCTTCTGAAATAAAAATCGCTGGTATTATTATTGCACTCAATACAGATACAGGGACGAATTTCATTGCTAATTGTAACCAATCAGGCAACTTTTTAGGCATCAATGGTGAAAGAGGCAAAAATCGTGTGCCAAAGGTAAGACAACCAGTAAATATAATTGCAATCCAAACGCTCATTTTCGCTCCTGTATTTTTTTGATGTAATTTTTGGATACATAACTGCTTAGGGTTCCTGCCATAATTCCGCAAAAAGCGGCAACAATTAGCCAAAGATTAAATGGTAGAAATTGGAATATTAAAGCAGCTAAACCTGCTGAAATAGCAGAAAATATTGCAGGAAAATGGGTCAGAGATGGAATGATGACCGCGATGAAGGTGAGAGGGATAGCAAATCCAAGTTGAAAACTTTCAGGTATCGTTGGGCCAGACAATATTCCTATAGCTGTAGAAACTTGCCAGCAAAACCATAATATAAGGCCACTTCCCAATAAGTGATAGTGCATGAAATCTGAAGTAGGTCTTTGGGTATATCTCTGGTGAGATACAGCAAAGGCTTCATCTGTTAACAGATATCCAAGTATAAGGCGCCATTTTAGAGGTAGATGCCGCAAATATTCTGACATCACCATGCCGTAAAGCAAATGACGCAGATTTACCGCACTTACTGTTGCTACCAACACAGCGAATGGTGTCGCTGTTGCATGTAATTGTGTAAATACAATTTGGCTGGCGCCTCCAAATAAGATTGAAGACATTAAAAAAGTCTGAAGTGGACTAAGACCGACTTCAAGCCCGACTATTCCAAATACGATACCAAACGGTATAACTCCTATTTGAAGCGGTAGACCGTCTTTTAAACCTGAAACAAATTCATTTCGAGCTGAATTTTTACGAGTAAATTTGTTGGTCATTTTTCACCGATTACAAAGAATATGATTAGATCTGAATTTGGTTGTATCATCTCGGTATACTGTATTGCTTTTGATAAATTATAGATGTAAGTCACTATTACCATTTAATTCAAGAGGAACAAAAAAAAATGAAAAATCACTACAAGGTGATTGACGAGAAACAAGTAAAAAACAAAAAAATCATCATGCGTGTTGATTTTAATGTGCCAATGAAAGGTGGTAAAATTTTAGATGATACGAGAATAAGACGTGTCATACCTGGTCTCAAAATTCTTGCCAATAGTGCTAAGCAAATTTTTTTAATTACACATTTTGGACGTCCAAAAGGAGCCGTTAGCAAAGATTTGTCAGTTCGCCCATTGCAGGATTATCTTAGAAAAGCACTATCATGCAATGTAAGTTTTCTACCGTATGTTGATAAACCGTCAAAACTCAAAGAAAAAGCTAACAAAGAAGAAAAAATTTGTCTGCTCGAGAATTGTCGTTTTTATCCGGGAGAGGAGAAAAATGATCTTGATTTAGCAAGAGCTTACGCAAATATAGCTGATATTTATGTAAATGATGCTTTCTCATGCTCTCATCGGGCGCATGCATCTATACAATCAATCACAAAATTTTTGCCTAGTTATGCTGGTCCAGTATTAGCAGCAGAGCTAAAAGCGCTTTCCAATACTTTGGAAAACCCAACTAGACCTTTTGCTGCATTTGTGGGAGGGGCAAAGATATCAACAAAACTATCAATACTAGAAAATCTAATTTCTAAAGTAGATAAATTGCTATTGGCTGGAGCGATGGCAAATACTTTTCTTGCAGCAAAAAAAGTTCCAGTTGGAGCTTCTTTATATGAGCCAAACTTAATACAGTCAGCAAATATGATTTTGAACTTAGCTAAAGAAAAAAAATGCCAAATAATCTTGCCAATAGATGGGGTTGTAAGCAAAAGCTTGCAGGCTGGAGGAGTGTCAGATTATCGTTTAAATGGTGCGGTCAAAGATGACGAGATGATTCTGGATATCGGACCTAAGTCTATCGTTTTATTTAAAAAGCATATTGCCCAATCTAGAACCTTATTATGGAATGGTCCGGCAGGTGCATTTGAAATTGCTCCTTATGATTTGGGGACTAAATCACTTGGAGATTATATTGGGAAAAGAACAAGCGCCGGTTATCTTATAAGTGTTGCGGGTGGGGGAGATACTGTCGCTGCTGTGAATCTTGCGGGTGCGGGGAATGAGATTAGTTATTTGTCACTTGCGGGTGGAGCATTTCTTGAATGGATGGAAGGAAAAATTCTTCCAGGTATTGAAGCGTTAAACTCAGCGGATTAAATAATAGAATTATATGGCCAAGTAATGAAAAGAGTATTTATTTATGTATTTTGATAATCCATTTAAAACAAGATTGCCAGAAACCCATGAAGCGTTGCCTGGCAGACTGCAGGAAATACAAACATCCAAGTTTCACAGTGTGTTGAATACGCCGCTACACCCTCCATTTCTGGATAATCTTGAAACACTCGTCGTGGGGATGGGGTGTTTTTGGGGTGCAGAAAGATTGTTTTGGAATTGTGAGGGAGTTTACAGTACCGCTGTTGGATATGCAGGGGGACAAACACGTAATCCAACCTATGAAGAAGTATGCTCGGGTCGCACTGGACACACAGAGGCAGTACTTATTGTTTTCGATCCAAATATTGTTTGTTTAAACAGGCTGCTTGGTATTTTCTGGGAAGAGCATAATCCAACGCAATATATGAGACAAGGTAACGATAAAGGAACGCAATATCGGTCTGCTCTTTATGCATCTGACAAGACGCAGCTAAAAGAACTAAGTAATTCAGCCAAATTATACCAAAAAGCTTTGACAGGGTCTGGTTATTCAAAAATACAAACCGAAATAAAAATGTATTCTAATTTTTATTATGCAGAAGCCTATCACCAACAATATCTGCACAAAGTGCCAAACGGTTATTGTGGACTTGCCGGTTGCGGTATCTCTTATGAATATGCCACTTGACCTCTAGCCTTCGCCAGTCTATAAACCTCAAACACAACGGAAGGTAGTGGCGGATTTTATGAAAGTTGTTAGTTCTCTTAAAACCATTAAAACACGCGATCGTAATTGCCAGGTGGTGCGTCGGCGCGGAAGATTATATGTAATAAATAAAAGAAATCCTAGACTGAAAGCCCGCCAAGGTTAGAGTTAAAATTAATCTCCGGTAAATTGTCATTTATATAAATGGACGCTTCTAATTAAGTATAATCTCTTCCTGTGGGTAACCCCCCAATCCCAGGGTTAAAGGTATTGGTAGGGTCCAATTCACGATAAAATTCTGCTAATTGTTTCTTTGCCACGTAATGTCTGCCGACATTGTGTTCCGCTGGATATTCAGCACCTTTTTTATCAAGAATTTTTAGCATCTTTTTTTTAATTATCTCAGGTGAAATCTTTTCCTTCAAAATGTAATCATGGTGCATCACGTGACAAAAAAAATGACCATAATAAAAAAAATTATAAATATCTTTATTTATAGTTTTTGGAAGAATTTCAAACCAATCTTCTTCATTTCTTTTCAGTGCTATATCAAGTGCTAAAATTGGTCCTGTGCTATCATCCAGAATATTTTTTTTTCGAATGACAGCGGCTGCAGTCACAAAACGATTAATTTCTGCCGATTTTGCCTCATTTTTATTACATTCAAACCAGTCACCATTCTCCTTATTAAAAAATTTCTCAAGAAAGAATCTAGCCTCTTCAATACCGTTATTCTCCATCTTAAGTATGAGATGATGTTCAAATTTTTTTTTGAAAAATTGAATTCTTTTTGGGAGGATACATGGAAGCAGGTCACAAAAAAATTGAAGAATATAGTCGGAAATATTTTCTTTTTTAAACAATCGTGCGAAGTGGTCATCAAATTTTGATTTCAAAAAAAATAACTTATTGATGGCATTTGATCCAAAAAACTTAATTATTAGAGATAAATCTTTTCCATACATTTGAGATACTTCAACTGTTGGACGACTCATATACTCGCCTATCACAGGCAGAGAATTGAACTTTTCCAAAACAGACTTTCGTAATCTTTGCAACTGAACAGTATCATTTGTGCCAATATAAAATGTTTTTAATCTGGCATGAGCGGGGAATGTATCCATGCATACTGCAAAAACGGCTACTTTCCCTGCGCATCCAGAAGCATCCTTTAGGCAATTAGGATTTGCATTGAAACGGGCTGGAGTATCAGCGTTTACATCACGAACAATTTGTTCATAACTGATATTTTTTTTTCCTTCTGTTTTCAGATTAATATTTAAATTTTTAGGGAAACTTTTATCAAGTCGTTCTAACAATTTTACCGGGTCATTACCAAGATCAAAACCTAACTGATTAACGAGCTCCAACTCATTTTTTTCATTAATTCTAGCAAACAAAGACAGTTCAGTGTAGGCAGGACCTCGATGAACAAGAGCTCCTCCAGAGTTGTTACATACGCCTCCAACTACTGATGCACCAAAACAAGATGAGCCAAGTACGGAATGAGGAAGTCTGCCATGTGGTTCCAACTTTTTCTCTAAATTGGATAAGGAGCAACCTGGGAAACACAATGCTTTTTCGTTGTTATTCAACAAAAAAATTTTATTCATTTTTAAGGTGTTTATGATTACCACGTCTCTATCATATGGTCCTGCCGGAGTAGAACCTTGAGTGAGCCCTGTATTTGCAGCTTGTATAAATATAATTTTATCATATTTTACACACAACTGTAAGACGTTCCAAAATTCAATTAATGAATTAGGCTTAACAACACATGATGCTTCTCCGACACCAGAACGGTAAGCGGTCCGAAAATGCTCAGTTTTGTCAGGGTGAGTAATTACATTTCGACGTGCGACCACTTTTTGCAAGTTTTCAATAAATTCATTCATTTTTAAATTCATATTTTTTAAGAAAAGCTTCAATAAGCGGAAGTTCTATCTGTACCGCAAATTATCACGGGATAGCTCACTAATTTTCTTTACTCCCATCAGGCGCATATCTCGCTCTATCTCAGTGCGCATTAACTGCAGTGCCCTCTTGACGCCATATTTTCCAGCTGCTGCCAATGCAAATAAATAAAAACGACCACCACCGACAGCTTTAGCACCTAGAGATAATGCCTTGATAACATGTGTTCCTCTTTGAATCCCGCTATCCATTAAAACATCAATTTTGTCTCCAACCGCGTCAACAATCTCTGCTAATTGGTCGAATGGGGAACGTGAACCATCTAACTGTCTTCCGCCATGGTTGGATATAACGATGCCAGTGCAGCCAATATCAACTGCTTTTTTTGCGTCTTCCACACTCATGATGCCTTTAAGACAAAATTGACCGTCCCATAATTTTACCATCTCCTCAACATCCTTCCAATTAAGGGTATGGTCTAACATTTCAGTAAAATATTTCCCAATCGAGATTGAACCCTTACTCATATCAACAAAATCGTCTAATTGAGGCAGGGTAAATTTGCCCTTAGTCAAAAAATTTATTCCCCAAGAAGGCTTAATGACAAAATCTAGAACGCCTTTTGGGGTAAGTCGTAACGGAATAGAAAATCCAGTCCTTAAATCTCTCTCGCGATTCCCTCCTGTAATAGTATCGACGGTAAGCATCATTATATCAACGCCTGCATCCTTTGCACTATTCAACATAGATCTATTTAAACCACGATCTTTGTGAAAATAAAATTGGTAGCATTGAGGGGTTTTATACTTTTCTCTGAGATCCACTAAACTTGTAGTTCCTAAAGACGATACACCAAACATAGTTCCAAATTCTGAGGCAACTTCTGCAACGCCTTCTTCCCCTTGAAAGTGAAATAATCTTTGTAATGCAGTTGGAGAGCAGTATATAGGCATATTTAATTTTTGTCCCATTATCTCGACGGACATATCTATTTCTTCAGTTCCGTTTAATACATTTGGGATAAGGTCTACACTATCAAAAGAGTTTGTATTCCTTTTATATGTTTTTTCATCGTCTGCTGCCCCATCAATGTAATTAAAAATCGGTCCAGGCAGCCGTTTCTTTGCTAACAACCTAAAATCGTGAAAATTATGACAGTGCTCTAATCTCATGTTTTTTTTCTTTTTGTTAGTTTATGTCAAATAAATCCGTTAATCATAATCAAGATTAAACTTATATCGTCAAGTTATATCTAACAGTTTTCTTGTAATATGAATACTTTTTGAGTTTTTATCCTTTGAAGGAATAATATTCAAGATATGGTAAACCAAAGCAATGGCTGATAGTAAATATATTTTTATTTTATCACATCCTTCTGTTGTAGAAATCATTACCTTTATCATCAATAACAATAAAAGCTGGAAAATTTTCAACTTCAATTTTCCATATAGCTTCCATACCAAGTTCAGAATACTCTAAAATTTCAATATGCTTTATTGACTCGATAGCAAGCTTCGCTGCAGCACCACCTATGGAACCTAGATAAAAACCTCCATATTTTGCACACGCCTCTCTAACAGATCCACTTCTGTTTCCTTTTGCTAGCATTATCATGGACCCACCTGCTGCTTGAAATCTATCAACGTAAGTATCCATTCTACCAGCGGTGGTAGGGCCAAAAGAACCAGAGGCCATGCCCGCTGGGGTTTTGGCCGGGCCAGCATAATAAATTGGATGATTTTTTACGTACTCTGGAAGTGTTCCTTTTGTTTCAAGAACCTCTAGAAGCTTTGCATGAGCAATATCACGAGCAACAATCATTGTGCCTGTAAGATTTACACGCGTTTTAATAGGATGCTGTGAAAGGGCTTCAAGAATTTTAGGCATTGGTTTTTGCAAATCAATGGCCACTACAGGCATAGTTAGATTTTCTGTTATAGCTGGAAGAAATCGGGTTGGGTCTGTTTCTAGCTTTTCAATAAACAATCCCTCTGAGTTAATTTTTGCACGTATCTGGCGGTCCGCTGAACATGAAACGCCAATACCTATAGGACAGGATGCACCATGTCTGGGTAATCGTATGACTCTCACATCGTGACAGAAGTATTTTCCTCCAAATTGCGCGCCAATTCCCATTTTACGCGTCATTTCTAAAACGATCTTCTCCCACTCTAGATCTCGCCAGCCATGGCCAGAAATATCTCCAGAAGTAGGCAATGCATCTAAGTCTCTTACAGAGGCTGCCTTCACAGTTTTGAGAGTGCTTTCAGCAGATGTTCCACCTATAACAATTGCTAAATGATAAGGAGGGCAGGCAGCTGTTCCAAGGTTAATTATCGTATCAGTTAAAAATTCTCTTAAACTATCTGGATTGAGAATAGCTTTTGTTTTTTGATATAAGAATGATTTATTCGCTGAGCCACCTCCTTTTTGAATAAACGTGAATTTATATTCATTACCAGAACCACTGTAGATATCTATTTGAGCTGGAAGATTGTTTCCGGTATTTTTTTCCTCAAACATTGTTATTGGTGCAAGCTGTGAGTACCTGAGATTACTACTTCTGTAAGTGTTGAAGATACCCTTGGACAAAGATTCGGCATCCAAACCACCTGTTATCACTCTCTCACCTTTCACAGCCGAAATTATAGCTGTACCAGTATCTTGACACATTGGAAGGACCTTATCTGATGCAATAACTGCATTTTTTAACAATTCTAAAGCAACAAAATGATCGTTATCACTTGCTTCTTTGTCATCTAAAATATTTCTAAGTTGTTGAAGGTGTGATGGCCTTAACAAATGACTTACATCTTCAAAGGCTCTTTGGGCAAGGAAGCCTAAACCTTCAGGGTCAATTTCCAGAAAAACATCACCATTCATAGAAAAGCTGTTTACAAATCTATCAGTAATTTTAATAAATTCAGTAGTTTCCTCACCAACGGGAAGAAGCGGAGTATATGTAAATTCATTCATTTTTTAATTTGGGTTGGATGGTTGTTTACGAAAGGAATCTAGTGATACTACATCAGCAGTGCTGTTTGTTTTAATTTCTTCAGCGGTTTTTTTATTTTTATCCTCTATAGAAGTAATAACCTCTGATAATTCAGAAGAGTTCTTATCATCATTGGTGCTGAATTGAAGGCCAAATCCAACAGATGGATCTGTGAAATGTGTGACCGCAGCAAATGGAATAACAAGGTTTTGTTTAACACCGGAAAAGGAGAGTGTAACACTGAAAAGCTCCTCAGAAACAATTAAGTCCCAAAATTGATGCTGTAAAACTATGGTCATTTCATCAGGATTTATTTCTTTCAAGCTTTCATCTATTTCCACTCCGGAAAATTGGGTCTTAAAACTAATGTAAAAATGGGCCTCTTCTGGAAGACCAGTTGTTTCAGCTATTTTAAGTGCACTCTTGACAACATCCCGCAATGCCTCTTCAACAAGGCTTTCATAGTCGATGCTTGATGTCGTGTTATCCGTATCACTGCTCATTAATTTTACTCCCTCTAGTTTAGTGAGGGGCTTTCTGTTGCCAGGTGCACCCTCTAACCCCGCCTGTCAGAGCTCAATCCAACAGGGCTTAATTTTGGTTACTCAAACTGCATTATGCAGCCATTGCAACCGGAGCAGTGTTGTCATTTGCAACTACTACATTGACCCGATAACGGTGGATATCATGCCGAGCGAAAATACTATCTTTACTACATGCGTCGATCCTATTTCGCCCCCAAAAAAAACAGTTGATTAAATTCCAGTCTAATATCTAAAAAAACTGTTTATTTAATTTACTCTTTCCTCATAATGGTGGAGGCGCCGGGTACCGCCCCCGGGTCCGCTCTGCCTATTCCATACTACGTTTATCGCCATAGCCGACTTACATCGACAAATAAATTATAGGACGAAAATACATAGGTTGAAAGATTTATCTTCACTTTCTTTATGAGTTAGAAATAAAATAGAATAAGTAACGCGAAAAAAATGGGGTTATTTTTTGGTATGCAACAATATTTGGATTTGCTTTCACATGTGTTAAAGCATGGTAATCGTCGTGAGGACAGAACTGGAACTGGAACGCTATCAATATTTGGATGGCAGATGAGGTTTGATTTATCTGATGGGTTTCCCCTACTAACAACAAAAAAATTACATACCAACTCAATAATCCATGAGTTGATCTGGTTCATAAGTGGAGATACAAATATTCGTTATTTGCGAGATAATAAGGTGCGTATTTGGGATGAATGGGCAGATAAAAACGGGGACCTTGGACCTGTTTATGGACAGCAATGGCGAGAATGGCTATCCCCTTATGAGGGACAAAAAATTGATCAGCTCAGTAATGTTGTTGAGCAGATCAAAAGCAATCCAGAATCAAGACGTTTGATTGTAAGCGCTTGGAACCCGTCAGACATTCCAAAAATGGCGTTGCCACCGTGTCATTGTTTATTTCAGTTTTATGTTGCTGATGGCAGACTATCGTGTCAATTATATCAGCGGAGTGCTGATATATTTTTAGGGGTCCCATTTAACATTGCATCATATGCGCTACTGACTCATATGGTTGCTCATGTCTGTAAATTGCGAGTTGGAGATTTCATCCACTCTTTTGGAGATGCTCACCTTTATTTAAACCATCTTGAACAGGCCAGATTACAACTCAAAAGAAATCCAACTAAATTGCCGAAATTAGTATTTTATGGTGCTCCTGATTCATTAGAGAAGTTTGAATTTAAACATATAGTCATAAAGGACTATTTTGCTGAGGCAAATATTAAGGCACCAATATCAGTTTGATCTTTTTTCTAATGTCTGGGTAATATTTTTCATTTGGATTTGGAGATAAATATATTGAGAACTAGTTATGAAGATACACGAAAATATCAGATGATCTGTGTAGTTGCGATGGCAAATAATAGAGTAATTGGAGATGGTGATGGTCTTATCTGGCATTTGCCTGGAGACTTATCTCGCGTTAAAAAAATAACTATGGGATGCCCTTTAATAATGGGACGACGAACTTGGAACTCTATTGGGCGGGCATTACCTGGCCGGGCATCAATCGTTTTAACACGAGATACTAATTGGAAAGAAAACGGTGCGATTGTTGTACATAATTTTTCAGATGCCATATCTCAAAGTAAACGTTGGCTTGTCCAACAACAAACAAAAGAAAATAGACTTATTTTATTTGGTGGTGGGGAAATTTATAGTTTAGGCATTAATCTTTGCCAAGAAATTGAGTTGACAAAAGTAGATATCAGTCCTGAAAAAGGTGCTAAATTTCCAGATATTAATTGGAATGATTGGGATGAAATTAAACTGAAAGATTTTGCACCTGGGCCTGACTATCCTAGGTTTTCTTATTATAGTTATAAATATAGAAAAATCACGAGATATGTATGAAGAATTCGGGGCGCAGTGATTAAGTCTTGTTTCACAAAGAAATCCCAAAAATTTTTTATTCAATTATGATTTTAGGTCTTTCTACTTCCTGATTAGTCAGGTTCCCCCATATTTTTTGAGCTATTTTGACGTATGTTTTAGTATGCTGGTTTCCAGGATCTGAGGCTACTATAGGCTCTCCTGAGTCGGATGTTTGTCTAATAGTTATTTCAAGCGGTATTTCACCAAGAAATGGTATGTTGAGTTTTGCAGCTTCTTTTTGAGCCCCACCAGTACTAAAAATATCGTGCCGCATGCCACAATCGGAGCAAATAAAATAACTCATATTCTCAATAATTCCTAGAATTGGAACGCCAACCTTTCGAAACATATTAAGGCCTTTTCTGGCGTCAATCAAAGCAAGGTCTTGTGGGGTTGATATAATTACTGCACCAGATAATGCTAAACGCTGAGATAATGTAAGTTGAGCATCTCCTGTTCCAGGTGGCAAATCAATTACTAATACATCTAAATCTGACCATAATACATCTCGAATCATTTGCTCTATAGCACTCATAACCATTGGTCCACGCCAAATCATAGGCGACTCTGATTCAACCAAAAATCCAATCGACATAGCTTGCAAACCCCAAGCGTCCAAAGGAATTAATTTCTTATTCTCATAGTCTGGTTTCCTGCTGGTTCCTATAAGTCGAGGAAGAGAGGGGCCGTATATGTCGGCATCCAATATTCCTACTCTAATTCCTTGTAGTTTTAGTGCTAATGCAATATTAATAGAGGTTGTAGATTTACCCACCCCACCTTTACCAGATGCTACAGCGACCACATATTTTGCTGGTTTTAATAACTTGCTCGAAGTTTTTTCTTGTGAAGAAAGTTTTTCTGTGCCTTCAGAAGTTGAATGCTTATGTGCAGTCATAATAGCGGTCGCCGAAATCACGCCTGACAATTTCCTTACAGCATCTTCCGCTTCACGACGCATCTCATCAGATTTTTTTGCTAATGAGGGGTCTATTTCTATCGAAAATCCTATGTGTCCATTTTTTATTACAATACCTGAAACATCACCATCATCCACAATATTATCTTTTGAATGGGTATATTTCACTTTTCTGAGGACTGATTTTACTTTTTCTAAAGTTATTTCTGACTGCATTCTTGATTTTCCGATCTTTACGTCAAATATAAGAGTAACTTAGAATAATTTTTTTTTTTTAAAACCATTTATTTTATTTAAATTTATTTTAGCCTTTTTAGGCAGCTTTTAAATTTTAATTTTTACAGAACGGAGTGGCGAATGCCGTGGAATAATCAAGGTGGAGGAAATGAGGGTGGTCCATGGGGCGGCGGCTCTGATAATGGCAAACAGTGGGGTAATGGCGGTAAACAGCCTAGTCAACCAACACCACCTGACTTAGACAAACTAATTAATGATGCTAAACGGAAGTTTAGTGGTCTTGGCGGGTTTTCCAATGGTGGTGGCTCGGGAAGGTTGTTTTTAATATTCCTCCTTATAGCAGCGATTTTGTGGTTATTGACTGGTTTTTACCGAGTGAATGCTCAGCAACAAGGTGTTGTTTTACGGTTTGGAGAGTGGGTTCGAACATCATCCCCTGGCCTCCATTATCATCTTCCCTACCCCATTGAGACCGTTCTTAAACCTGAGGTGACACGAGATAATAGACTTGAGATAGGTTTCAGGGAGATAGTTGGTCGCTCCAATACAAAGCGAGATATTGCTGATGAAAGTCAAATGATTACTGGCGATGAAAATATTGTAGACATCGACTTTGTGGTCTTTTGGAGAATAGCAGATGCTGGTGAGTATCTTTTTAATCTCGCTGACCCTGATGATACTATTAAAGTGGCAGCTGAGGCAGTAATGCGAGAGACAATAGGCCAAACACCCATTCAAACTGCGTTAACTGAAGGACGACAAAATATTCAAATAAATGTGAAAGATAAACTTCAAGAGCTTTTAGATGATTATGAAGCTGGAATAAGGGTTCGTGAAGTCCAGCTTCTCGCTGTAGATCCACCAGCGGACGTTATAGATGCTTTCAATGACGTTCAACGTGCACGTCAGGATAGAGACAGGTTGAAGAATGAAGCCGAGGCATTTAGGAACGACGTTGTTCCTAGAGCAAGAGGTGAGGGAGCAAGGTTGATAGCAGAATCTGAAGCTTATCAAGCAGAAGTCGTAAATCGGGCACGAGGAGATGCTTCTAGATTCGACCAAGTTTACAGCGCATATTTGAAGAATAAAGATATAACGCTTGAGCGTATTTATCTAGAAACCATGGAAAATATTTTTAGAAATGTTGAGAAAATTATCATAGATGGTGATAATGGGAATGGAGTAGTTCCCTACCTTCCATTAAAAGAATTAAACAGAAACGCAGGTCAGGGGAGCTAGGTAAATGAATGTCAGAAACTTTTCAATTGGATTTGTAGCATTATTATTGTTTACGATTTTGTCGGCATTATTTACCGTGAATCAGACAAAACAAGCACTTGTGCTACAATTCGGAGAACCAAAACGAATAATTCAAGAACCTGGCCTAGCTATTAAGTTGCCATTTATACAAGATGTTGAGTATTATGAAAAACGGGTATTATCTCTTATACCGCAAGATGCTGAAGAAGTGATACTTGCAGACCAAAAACGTATATTAGTCGACGCTTATGCTCGTTATCGCATTTCTAATCCTTTACTCTTTTATCAAACTGTTAGGAATGAATTTGGAGCCAGGACCCGTCTTGAATCAATAATCGACTCTTCCGTTAGACGTGTACTAGGTAGCGAGACGCTAGCATCAATCCTCACCGGAATGAGAAACAATATAAATGATAATATAAAAGATGAAGTTGAAGAGTCGGTGACATCACTTGGCATTGAGATAATTGATGTAAGGCTGCGAAGAGCTGATTATCCAGAATCTACGAGTCAAAATATCTTTAATCGAATGAAATCTGAACGAGAACGAGAGGCCAAAGAATTTCGAGCAACAGGGGAAGAAGAGGCGCAAAAAATTAGGGCAGACGCGGAAAAAACTAGAACCGTTATTGTTGCGGAGGCTGCGAGGAAAGCGCAAGAAAATAGAGGTCGTGGAGACAGTGAGGCTATCGAAATATATGCAAATAGCTTTGGAAAAGATGCAGATTTCTTTTCATTTTATCGGTCTATGGAAGCCTACCGTGCCGCAATTGGAGAATCCGAAACTTCTATGGTTTTATCCCCAGATTCAGAATTTTTTAGGTTTTTTAAAAATAAAGCTGGTGAATAATCACTGAATTTATGAACATTAATTGTCAGATTTTTAACAAATTTAGACCACAAATTATTTTTACCCAAATGATAAAAGTAAACAAGAGAAGAATTTGGACAATAGTTTTTTGATCTCTTTTTAAGGAATGAATAATGGGAGTAGCTTCTAAAATATTAAAATTAAAACTTAGTGAGCATTTTTCAGACGGAGTAGGGACCTATAAACGTAAAGGGCATAGCTTTTCTGAATTCTATTTGACGAGGAGTGTATGGTTTGCTCTTTTTTTCCTGCTGATAGGGAATGATTTAAATGCAACTCAAAGACCAGATAGCTTTGCCGATTTAGCTGAGCGGCTATCACCTGCCGTTGTCAATATTTCCACGGCAACTTTAATCGATGGTGGTAATGAATTTGATTTACCACAATTTCCAAAAGGGTCACCATTCGAAGAATTTTTTAAAGAATTCAATCAAAGACCAGGAGCTCAACGGGCTCAATCATTGGGTTCAGGATTTATAACTGATGCAAGTGGAATAGTGGTTACGAATAATCATGTTATCGAAAATGCGGACGAAATTACCGTAATTTTAGCCGATGAAACTGAATTTAAGGCGGAAATTGTAGGTCGTGACCCAAAAACAGATATAGCTGTACTTCGCATCTCTCCAAAGGAAAAAGAGCTCGTTTCTGTTGATTTTGGTAATTCGGATAATTTGAGGGTTGGAGATTGGGTAATGGCTATAGGCAACCCATTTGGCCTAGGTGGGACAGTAACAGCTGGTATTGTTTCAGCTAGAGGACGCGACATCGGTTCTGGTCCATATGATGATTTTATTCAAACAGATGCATCTATTAACAGAGGCAATTCAGGGGGTCCATTGTTTGATCTAGAGGGAAATGTTATTGGAATTAACACTGCTATCTTTTCGCAATCTGGGGGTTCTGTTGGTATTGGCTTTGCCATTGCTTCTAACCTCGCCAAAGATACCGTTGACCAGTTAGTTAAGTACGGAAGAACTAGGCGTGGATGGCTTGGAGTATTCATTCAAGAAATAACAGAAGACATAGCGGACAGCTTAGGTCTTGACGATGTAGCAGGTGCTCTTGTTTCCGCTGTGACACCTGGAGGACCAGCAGAGAAAGCTGGTTTGGAACCAGGTGACACCATAATTTCTTTTGATGATAAGAAGATAGATAGTGTTAAAGACTTGCCTCGTATAGTAGCTGAAACACCAGTAGATAAGGAAGTATCTGTAAATATTATTCGGGAGGGTAAAAAGATGTCTATCGATGTTACTCTTGGTGAATTAGAGCAAGCAGAGCAAAGTGGTGTTTTGAAAAGTGGTTCTTCTGAGGACGAACCTACTGTCGTAGGGTCGCTTGGTATTGCTCTTGCAGATATTAATTCAAAATTAATTGCAAAATATAACTTGGATGAAGACGAGAGTGGTGTGATTATCGTGGATGTGTTTGAAGGGAGTTCTGCGTTTGATTTGAATATTCGAGAGGGTCATATTATTCGCCGTATTGGCCAGCGAAAAGTTGAAACGGTTGAAACAGTAGTTTCGGAAGTTGAAAGACAACTTGAAGCCAATAGAAGTGGAGTGCTAATGTTAATTGAAGCTGATGGTAGAAACCGATTTGTGCAACTACCTTTCGCAAGCAGATAATTTATTAGAAAAGAAATATATAAAATATTTAATGGTGAGCAGCCCTGATCAATATATTTCACTAACGTTATATCCTTGTAAAAATAATAAACCTACTAAATCTGTATGATTTAGCTGGGTTTTTATTTCTTTCTTTAATATTGGCTTTCCATTGAAAGCCACACCTAAGCCAGCTACTTTTAGCATTTCTAAATCGTTAGCACCATCCCCAATAGCTGCAGCATCCTTAATTGAGATATTTTGCTTATTGCATAAATGTGTAAGCGTTTGCAGTTTAGAATGCATTCCAAAAATAGGGAAAATTATGTTGCCAGTTAATTGTGAATCTTTTATTTCTAGTGAGTTAGAAAAAGAGCCATCGAAACCAATTTTTTTGGCTACTTGAGAAGTAAGAAAATCAAAACCTCCAGATAAAATAAAACAATGGGCCCCATTTTTTTTCATTGTAGGTGCAATCAAATTTGCTCCGCTTGTTAAAATAGTCTCTTCAATAATCTCGTCTAATACAGTTTGTTTTACTCCTTTAAGTAATGACACACGGCGAATTATTGATTGGTGGAAGTCAAGTTCTCCATTCATCGTCTGAAAAGTTATTCTTGATATTTCTTCTCCCACCCCAACTTTATGGGCAATTTCATCTAGAGACTCACCTCTTATTAGAGTGCTATCCATGTCTGCCAGTAACAATTTTTTGCGCCTGTTAGTGTTGCTTATTAAATTTATGTCAAATTCGAATTGCTGTCCTTTTTTTCGAAATAATTCAATGTTAATGTCATTGTGTTTAACATTACATTCAACTGCCCACTGATTTTCTTCTCCCTTAGCTAACCAACGGTGTAAGCCTAAGCCATTCGCTTTTATAAAGTCAGACAAGTTAGTCTTTGTTTCAGAGTTGTTATTTGACGAAGATATTAGGATAAGAGCTTGCATCTATTTGCCTCGTGTTTTATGTCGGCATTATGAGCGCCATTAATCAGATAAACTCAAGCGAGCATATCTTAGTCATAGCTGGGCCGACAGCTAGCGGTAAGTCATCCATTGCAATGGATATAGCTGAGAAATGCGAAAGTGTCATCATTAACGCTGACTCAATGCAAGTTTATTCAGATTTGTGGATACTTACTGCACGTCCATCATTGTCAAACATGGCAAATAAACCTCACGCTTTATATGGTGTTATTGACGGTGGAATAAGATGTAATGTTAGCCTATGGTTGAAGTATGCAAAAAAAGAGGTTGAAAAGGCAAGGATGGAAGGACGACTTCCAATTTTGGTAGGGGGTACAGGTCTCTATTTAAATGCAGCAAGATATGGAATTTCGGAGATTCCAGAGGTCTCGGAGCAGATTCATAACAAGGCAGTGAGCCTTCACAAAGAAATAGGAGGACACTCATTTAAGAATTTGCTTGGCCGTTTTGACGGAGCCCTGGCGTCTAGATTAGCTGATGGAGATAGTCAGAGACTTATAAGGGCAATGGAGGTTTTTTGGCAAACTGGAAAACCATTATCTAAGTGGCAAGCACAACCATTAAAGGGAGCAATTTCTGGCGATTTTTTTAATATAGCCCATCTCCCACCGCGTCAAATTATATATGAATCCATTCATCAAAGAGTGTTAGAAATGTTTGAAAAAGGCGTTGTTGATGAAGTAAAGTTATTACTTGAACGTAATTTAGATAAATCACTTCCAGTTATGAAGGCGTTGGGTGTGAGGCACATCGCATCTTATCTGGATAGTAGCAGGGAAATTGATGCTGTTATTTCAAATATAGTTCAAGATACAAGAAATTATGCAAAACGCCAATTCACTTGGTTCAATAATAATTTTATATCTGAAATTGTCAGTACAAAGAAATATTCAAAAAGATTTGTTTCAGAAATCTTTTCAAAAGTTCCCAATTAAAGGTTGACAAAAATCTAATCCGATCTTAGGAATAGGTTAGTTTTCAAAGGATTTTTCAGTTATTTTTATTACCAAAATTCTTTTTACAATTTATTTTTTAATGGAAAAAATGTTGATTACAGATGGCAGACAAATTTCAAAAGTATAGAACTCTAGAGCTTCCAGGAGCAGAATTATTGTTAAAATGTCTCGAAGATCAGAATGTCGAGGTTATATTCGGATATCCAGGAGGCGCTGTTTTGCCAATTTACGACGCTTTATTTAAGAATAATCGTATTAAACACATTTTAGTTAGACATGAGCAAGCAGCAGTGCATGCGGCGGAAGGTTATGCACGCTCTACTGGAAAAACTGGAGTTGTTCTGGTGACATCTGGTCCTGGAGCAACTAATGCAGTAACTGGATTAACAGATGCTCTTATGGACTCAGTACCCATTGTTTGTCTCACTGGCCAGGTACCTACACATCTTGTAGGAACAGATGCATTCCAGGAGGCTGATACTTCAGGAATTACTAGACAATGTACAAAGCACAACTATCTTGTAACCAATTCAGCTGACCTACAGATGATAATATCTGAAGCATTTCATGTAGCCAAAACTGGTCGTCCGGGACCTGTTCTAATTGATTTACCTAAAGATATATTGATGTTAAATGCGCCGTACTCAAATTCTCCTGAGGTCCGTGAAGAAGCTACAAGAAGATATTATCCTAAGATAACCCCAGATATTCAAGTAATAAAAAATGCTGTTCGAATTTTGAAGAGGGCAAAAAGACCCATTATTTATGGGGGAGGTGGTATCATTAACAGCGGCCCCGGCGCATCAGAGAAGCTAAGAAAACTCGTAAAAATGACTGGGTGGCCAACAACCCTCACACTAATGGGCCTTGGCGCACTTCCAGCTGAGGATGAGCATTTCCTTGGTATGCTAGGCATGCATGGGACTTATGAGGCAAATTTAGCGATGTATAATTGTGATGTGATGTTAAATATTGGAGCCAGGTTTGATGATAGAGTGACTGGAAAACTTTCTGAATTTTCACCTCAATCAGAAAAAATTCATATTGATATAGATGCATCATCGATTAACAAGAATATTCAGGTAGATGTAGGAATCATCGGAGACGCCGAAATCGTTTTAGATGAGTTAATATCAGAGATGAAGGCACAAACTTTTGAACCAAATAGCAGTGCATTGAAAAAATGGTGGGATAAAATAAACGAATGGCGTTCAAGAAATTGCCTCGGATACAAGCAAAATAATCAGATAATAAAGCCACAATTTGCCATTGAAAGACTTTATCAATTAACTAAAAATAAAGACACTTTTGTTACAACCGAAGTGGGTCAGCACCAGATGTGGGCAGCTCAATATTTTGGGTTTAATGAACCAAATAGGTGGATGACATCAGGAGGTCTTGGCACTATGGGGTATGGTTTGCCAGCAGCCATGGGTGTTCAAATAGCGCACCCAGATTCCCTTGTTATCGATATCTCGGGTGAAGGCTCATTCATGATGAATATGCAAGAGTTATCGACAATAGCTCAATATAACCTCCCAGTTAAAATTTTTATTTTAAATAATGAATGGCTTGGGATGGTTCGTCAGTGGCAGGAACTCATTCATGGCGGAAGATATTCGCAGAGTTACTCCGAATCACTTCCCGATTTTGTGAAATTGGCAGATACATTTGGGATGACTGGTCTTGTTGCTGAGACTGCATCTGGATTAGATGATGTGATAAGCCAAATGATAGAAACAGATGGCCCTGTAATTGCAGATATTAGAATAGAAAAGGAGGAAAATTGCTTTCCAATGATTCCATCTGGTGCTGCTCATAATGAAATGATCCTGGGGCCAGATGACCAAAAGGGAGCTATTTCCGAAGCTGGAAAAATATTGGTTTAAAAAATTATAGGATATCAATTAGTGGTATTTTAAAACTATCTGATCATAGTAAGCACTGTTTAAGAAAAAGGGATAATATTAGGTGTTAGATACTCAAACAATTGAAAGACATACCTTATCTGTGCTTGTGGATGATGAGCCTGGAGTTCTCGCTCGTGTTGTTGGATTGTTTTCTGGACGTGGTTACAATATTGAGAGTTTAACGGTATCTGTGGTTGATAAAAAGAAAAAGACTTCGAGAATATCCGTTGTAACCACAGGAACACCCCAAGTTATAAATCAAATAGAACAGCTACTTTCTAAGCTCATTCCCGTTCACAAAGTTGAAGATTTAACAAATGGTCCATCTCACGTTGAACGTGAGTTGGCTCTGGTCAAAATCGTAAATAAGGGAGATAGTCGGATCGAGTCTTTACGCATTGCAGATAGCTTTAGAGCTCGAATACTAGATAGTTCTCTTAATAGCTTCGTATTTGAAGTTACAGGAGCTTCAGAGAAAGTCTCTGCTTTTATTGACCTAATGGAATCACTAGGTAAAGTAGAAGTTGCAAGAACTGGAATATGTGGAATCACCCGAGGAAATAAAATTGATCTTGCGGACTAAGAATTTCACACTATAGTGCCTACAATTATGCTAATATTTCCTTAAATAATGGCTTTTAAATCGCCTATTTCTGTAAGTTCAGTATTTAAGATAAGTAAGGAGAAGAAAATGCGTGTTTATTATGATCAGGATGCAGACCTAGGGCTAATAAAATCTAAGAAAGTTGTAATTGTGGGATATGGATCACAGGGTCATGCACACGCTGCAAATTTGAAAGATAGCGGTGTAAAGGAGGTAACTGTAGCACTTCGAAATAGTTCAGCATCGGTATCAAAGGCAAAGGCAGCAGGGTTTAATGTAATGTCTGTTGCTGAGGCTGCGGCTTGGGGGGATGTGATTATGATGTTAACCCCAGATGAGCTTCAAGCAGAGATATATTCTAATGAAATAGCTGAAAATATCCGTCCCTCAGCGGCTTTAGCATTTGCTCATGGTTTAAATGTACACTTTAACCTTATCGAGCCAAGAGAAGATGTTGATGTTTTTATGGTTGCGCCAAAAGGTCCTGGTCACACAGTAAGAAGTGAATATATCAGAGGAGGAGGAGTGCCCTGCTTAATTGCTATTCATAAAGACGCTTCTGGAAATGCGCATGATATCGGACTTTCGTATGCCTCAGGGGTAGGTGGAGGCCGCTCTGGTATTATTGAAACGACTTTTAAGGAAGAGTGTGAAACAGATTTATTTGGTGAGCAGGCCGTTCTTTGTGGTGGACTGGTAGAGCTCATTAGAGCGGGGTTTGAGACATTGACTGATGCAGGTTACGCGCCGGAGATGGCATATTTTGAATGCTTGCACGAGGTAAAGTTGATTGTTGACCTTATTTACGAGGGTGGAATTTCTAATATGAATTATTCTATTTCAAATACAGCTGAGTATGGAGAATATGTAACTGGTCCAAGAATAGTCACGTCTCAGACAAAGGCTGAGATGAAACGAGTTCTCGAGGATATTCAATCTGGTAGATTTACGAGAGACTGGATGCTAGAAAATAGAGCTCACCAGTCTAATTTTAAAGCAACGCGTCGCCGTAATTCTGAGCATGCCATAGAACAAGTTGGGGAGCGCCTTAGAGCAATGATGCCATGGATTGGGGCAAATCGTTTGGTTGATAAAAATAAAAATTAATTAATAACCATAGTTAATTTTATTAAAAATGTTAATCCTAGAATAAAACTTGCTTAGTTTTGTTTTGTAAGACCTAAAATATAATAAAACTATTTTTTTTGGTTAACTTGTGGATTATTATGTCGTAGTTGTATTGCGATTAAAATTCATTAAAAAAAGGACATATACACATGATTGGTTCCCTTTTTGGCTTTATGTCAGCAGACATTGGTATTGACCTTGGTACTGCTAATA
The DNA here is from genome assembly GCA_902520885.1 of uncultured SAR116 cluster alpha proteobacterium. Classification (GTDB taxonomy): domain Bacteria; phylum Pseudomonadota; class Alphaproteobacteria; order Puniceispirillales; family Puniceispirillaceae; genus UBA5951. The sequence goes on along the minus strand of CABYPW010000006.1, from coordinate 12,759 downwards.
CACTCGTATATGTTAAAGGTCGTGGTATTGTTCTTGATGAGCCTTCCGTTGTGGCTATGGCAGTTGTCCGAGGTAAAAGTCAAGTTTTATCAGTTGGAGAAGAAGCTAAAGTCATGCTTGGAAAAACACCTGGGAATATTCAGGCTATTAGACCTATGGCAGATGGGGTGATTGCAGATTTCGAAATCGCCGAGGAAATGATCAAACATTTTATCCGAAAAGTGCATCGTTCATATTCAATAGCTAGACCGCAAATGATAATTTGCGTTCCTTCCGGTTCAACTGCCGTTGAGAGACGAGCTATTCAGGAATCTGCGGAAGCTGCGGGTGCAAGGCGTGTATTTCTGATAGAAGAACCAATGGCAGCAGCTATTGGAGCAAATCTTCCCGTCACAGAACCATCTGGTTCTATGGTAGTAGATATTGGTGGTGGCACGACTGAGGTCGCAATTTTATCTCTTGGAAATATTGTTTACGCGCATTCTGTTAGAGTGGGCGGGGATAAGCTGGATGAGAGTATAATAGCTTACATGCGACGAACGCATAATCTATTAATAGGAGAGGCTACTGCAGAACGAATAAAAAAATCTATAGGTATTGCGCGTCGTCCTGAAAAATCTACTGGCGTTAAAGTAGAGGTTCGGGGAAGGGATCTTGTAAATGGAGTGCCAAAGGAAATTCAAATTTCTGAGGCACAGATAGCCGATGCGCTTTCAGATCCTATTAAACAGATAGTTGATGGTGTTAAAATGGCACTAGAACAGGCCCCTCCTGAACTTGCCGCAGATATTGTTGAAAAAGGTATTGTACTCACCGGTGGCGGTGCTTTATTAAGAGAGGTTGATACTGTTTTGAGAGAAGCAACTGGACTTCCTATCTCAATAGCAGAGGAACCATTATCGTGCGTTGTTGTCGGAACTGGAAGATGCCTTGAAGAGTTAAAAACGCTTCGTCATGTCCTTATAGGAGCATAATTGGTAAAGAATGGTCTGGTTAAAACAGATTAAAAGGAAACAATCTAATTCTCGTATTCCTCAAATATTGATTATCTCATTTGGATTCTTATTAATTTTGGTTGGTAAAGCAGATTTAACTGCGGTACGCTATATGCAAGGTGGAGTAGTTGAAGTAATTGCACCTTTTTATTCTGTCGTCACAGTTCCAGTAAATAGCATAGAAAGTTTATTTGAGGGGCTCCAGACAGTCGCATCTTTAAGGAAAAAAGCAAATAGACTCGAACTTGAAAATGCGAGATTGAAAAAACTACAAAGAATAGCTGAAAAACTGGAGGTCGAAAATAGACAATTACGCACAGTTCTTGGGGCTGTTATCCCACAGGAATGGGACGCTATTACTGCTCGCGTTATCGCAGTGCCTGGGGGAAATTTTACACATAGTATGATTGTTGAACATCGAGCCAATCATGTTATAGCAAGAGGTAGCGCAGTTGTTACAGCAGAAGGTTTAGTTGGTTATATTATTTCCAGTGGAAAATATTTTTCGCGTATTCTTCTCTTAAGTGATGTGAATGCTAGGATTCCAGTCATTCTAAGCGACTCTTCTTGGCCGGGTCTTGCAGTTGGCAAAAATGGTCTCATATTAGGGTTGGATTTTCTTCCTGCGGAAGCTAAACCATCTCTCAACGAGACAGTTGTTACATCGGGGCATGGCGGTTTACTTCCTGCTGGTATACCTGTTGGCAGAGTCTCTTCCATAACTAAAAAGCAAGTTTTAGTGACACCTTCAGTCGAACTGAGGAAACTCTCGTTTGTAACCATTCTTTCACGAAAAACAGTCCCTGAGTTTTTCGTTGATCCAGAAAAGAGCGATATTTTTTACTCCCCTTTGATAGACCAAAAAAAGGAACGTTTATTTGAAGGTTTAAATGTCAAAGAGATCCTGCAATGATAAAAAACCAATTAAAATCTAAGGTTTACAAAAATCATGCTGAGTTTTCAAAAAAATTTCTAATTTTTGGAATTAGTTTGTTAATTGTATTTTTTGAAATTGCTCTAGCTAAATGGTCTCTTTTTTTTGGGGCAGCTCCAATGTTAAGCCTTTGCTATATATTCACACTTTTATTGGTATGTCCTCAATTAATATCTCCGATAACAATAATTTTACCCTCATTACTTTTTGAGTTAATGGGTGGAGATATGCTTGGAGTAAGAATGACCGCTTTTTATATAGTGGCACTTCTTGTGACTACACGTTTGGTATCAAATGAGCATGACGATTTTATTTCATATTGGGCTAATTTTAGTTTGATTTGTATTGGGGTTGTTTTGTTTAGATTGATGGTATTTATGGTTCTTTATTTTACTATGCCAAATATATCTATGCTGGCATTTCAAATCGGTGTTAGTATTGTATTATTTCCAGTATTTTTTGTAAGTACAACTATTCTCCTAAGCATAGCTGAATCTCCTATTAAACAAATTGATTAAGATTGGGACTTAAGAGATATAATGGCTAAGAAACGAAAAGAAATACAGGAAGTTGCAAACCAAATTTCTAGAAGAATGATTTTGGTTGGAAGCCTGCAAATAGGTTTTGGGTTGGTTCTAATTGGAAGATTATACCAATTGCAGATTCTGCATAGCGACTCCTACTTAAAATTATCAGATAAGAACCAATTTGATCATCGCTTAGTGGTTGCGCCTAGAGGAAGATTGTTGGACTCTAAGAATCGTTTACTTGCTGGGAATTCAGAGGTTTTCGAGTTGGTTGTTATACCAGCTAGGACTAAGAATTTAGAAATGCTTTTGATCGAAATTGACAATATTGTAGGACTATCTAGGGAAGAAATTGAAGATATAATAGTAGCTGCTAAAAACCAACCAGATTTCATAGAAATTTCGATAAAATCTGACTTGACGCAGCGAGAATTATCCCACCTTGCAATTAGAAGCGCTGTTTTAGAGGGGGTATTATTTCAAAAGAATTTTAATCGAATTTATCCACAAGGTAAGTTACTTTCGCATGTCACTGGCTATGTCTCGGGAATTACTGCAGGAGAGGTTGAAAAGAATAGAAAATTACAGAGATTGGTTGGATTGAAAACAGGTAAATCTGGTCTTGAAAAGACGTTGGATGACTCTCTTCGAGGAATAGCCGGTAAAGAGCGTATTGAAGTAAATTCACGTGGTAAGCCAGTCAGATTTATTTCTGATAGTGTGCCTAAACAGGGCAGGGATCATCAGCTTACAATTGATATAGATATCCAATCCTATGCAGTAAATAGGTTGAAGTTGGGAAATTCAGAGCAGGTTGAAATGGCTCAAAGTTCTGTTCAAGAAGCTATTAACAACAATGATGAGCTAAAGGCACACATTAATATTGGTGAAACAATGATATTAAAAGATGCGAATTCACGATATGTGCCACCTGAAGCAGGAGCTGTTGTGTTGATGGACATTCATACGGGTGCAGTTATTGCAATGGTGTCTTCACCTGCTTACGATCCAAATTTATTTGCAGGTCGGATATCAAATAGAGCTTGGCATAATCTTAATGAACATCCAAGAGTACCATTGTTAAACAGAGTTATAGCTGGGTTATATTCGCCTGGCTCTACCTTCAAAATGGTTGTATATGCTGCTGCTCTGGAAGCTGGCGTTATTTCATCTGACGCAGCTTTTAAATGCAAGGGGTTTTTTGAATTTGGTGATCGTGATTTTTATTGTTGGCAAGAAAAAGGCCACGGTGTGGTGAATGGTAGGCAGGCAATAGCACAGTCATGTGACGTTTATTTTTATCAAATCGCCCTTAAAACAGGTATAGAACGTATTCATAATATGGCAAAACGAATGGGACTTGGGAAAATTACAAATGTTGGAATACCTGATGAAAAAGTTGGGATAATGCCAAATCGTGAATGGAAAAAAAACACACGTGGAACAGTATGGACACCCGGTGAGACAGTGATCGCTGGGATTGGTCAGGGATTTGTTTTAACAACTCCTATTCAACTCTCTGTAATGACGGCTCGGCTAGCAAATGGAAAAAAAGCAGTTAAGGCAAAGTTGTTATCTGAAGCAACAAAAACTTCTGACGATTTCCCACCGTTAGATATTAGCAGTTCAGTATTGAGAGAAATTCAGCGTTCTATGAGAAGTGTCATTTCTAGTGCGAGGGGTACAGCACGTAAATATGAATTAAATGGTTATGGACTAGCAGGTAAAACAGGCACTGTCCAGGTAAAAAGAATTTCAAAAGCAGAGAGAGAGGAGGGTATCATTGATAACATTGATAGACGTTGGAAAGACAGGGACCACGCTCTGTTTGTGGGTTACGCACCATATGATAAACCTAAATATGCTATCAGTGTAATTGTAGAACATGGAGGAAGTGGTTCATCTATGGCTGCACCAATAGCTCGTGATATACTTCAGTTTGCACTTGAGAGACATGATACATGAATTGGACCTCAAGATTACTCTTAATTCCATGGCTAATGATAATAAGTATGTTTATCCTTGTTATCATCGGAACAATGGCGTTGTACTCTGCCTCTGACGGTGTGTGGACAATATCTGTTAAACAACATTTGATACGTTCAGCAATCGGTTTTTTAATAGCCTTCTTTATCGCTTTTCTTCCGATTAATTGGTTGTTTAGAATCAGTTTCCTCGCATGGTTTGCTTTTGTCTGTGTTTTAATGCTTATGCCATTTATTGGTGTGGGGGCTGGAGCAACTAGATGGATTGATTTAGGAGTTATGAATTTTCAACCCTCTGAACCAACTAAAATAGCCGTTATTCTGCTATTAGCAAGATATTTATCCCTCAGAACATTTGATCAAATTGATAAATTTTCAATTTATATACCTGCAATATTTATAATAGGTATTCCTTCTGCGCTGGTACTTAGGCAGCCAGATTTAGGTACTGGTCTGATGATTTTAGTTGGAGGATTAGCAGTGATATTTGTAAGTGGACTCCCAAAAAAATACGTTTTTCTTGGGTTAGGAACAGTTGGAGCTTCTATACCTATTATCTGGGGACAGTTATATGATTACCAAAAAGCAAGATTACTAACTTTCCTTAACCCAGACAAGGATATTTTGGGTGCAGGCTGGCAGATTACGCAATCAAAGATTGCTTTAGGATCTGGTGGTCTTTTTGGAAAAGGATTTTTGCAAGGCTCACAGTCGCAACTTGACTATTTACCTGAAAAACAAACAGATTTTGTATTTACGTTAATTGGAGAAGAATTTGGTTTTGTTGGCAGTATTACTATTATTCTGATTTATTTTATGATTATTCTCTCTGTTACTAGCATTGGTTTGAAAGCAAAAAATAGATTTACCAGGCTTGTTTCAAGTGGACTTGGTATGATCGTTTTTCTATATGTCTTTATCAATATTGCTATGGTAACAGGTGTTTTACCAGTAGTTGGTGCACCATTACCGCTCTTATCGTATGGCGGCACAGCAATGCTTACTGTTTTTGTTATTTTGGGAATTTCTATCAATTTATCAATAAATCGTGATAAAGAAGACCTTGAAATTAGCTGATAGTTGCTAAAGTAACAATAAACTATTAAATTTTTACATAAATCCTGAAAGGGAGACTCCATGTTTAGGTTTTTCACAATAAGAAAATGGTTTTTTTGGTCTTGGTTGGGTTCAGCTGCGATTCTATCCTCTTTATGGGTTCAAGTACAGATCGATGTTGAGATCAATGAATGGTTTGGAGAATTTTATGATCTTATCCAAAAAGCTCTTGGTGAGCCTAATTCCATTACAATAGAAGAGTATTGGAGTAGTCTTTTTAGTTTTATGTCTCTAGCGGCTATCTACGTAGCTATTTCGGTATTAGTAAGTTATTTTACGGCTCACTTCTTGTTTAGGTGGAGAACATCGATGGTTGATTGGTATCACTCCGTTTATCATAGGGCTAGAAAAATTGAGGGTGCGTCCCAGCGAGTTCAAGAAGATACTATAAAATTCACAAGGATTATGGAGGGTTTGGGGACAAGCTTTATAGAAGCAATAATGGTGCTAGTGCAATTTGTTCCTATATTGCTGGGACTTTCAATAGGTATTCCAATATTCTTTTTTGGTGATTGGGAATTTGGACTAGTTACAGGCGCTCTTTTATGGAGTGTTGGCGGGACTATATTTCTTATTGTTTTAGGATGGTTACTTAGACTTGTTGGAATTGAATATGATCTTCAAAAAAAAGAGGCAGCGTATAGAAAAATTCTTGTAATAGCGGAAGATGACGACGCCGAGAACGTTAGGCCAAAAACAATAGAAGAAATATTTTTAGATGTTAGGTCTATTCATTTTTTGTCTTATTTAAGATACCTCTATTTTAATATTGGTCGTGTGGCATACCTGCAGGCCAATGTACTATCGGCTTATATTTTCTTAGCCCCCGCCATAGTTGCCGGAGTTGTTACACTAGGAGTAATGCAGCAAATTATCAGAGCCTTTGGGAGAGTTGAAGGCTCGATGCAATATCTTTTAAGGGCTTGGCCTACTATTATTGAATTATTAAGTGTATATAAACGTCTTAGAGAATTTGAACATCAGATTTCTAGCGATTATGCAGAAATAGCAAAGTGAACTAAGATATTTTAATTTTTAGAAATTTAATATTTTGTTTGTTTTTGATTTTTTTGAAACTTTTTGGCCCCATCCACTCTTACTTCTTGTTTTGCTCTTGATAGGCTCAAGCTGTCTTTTGGAGTGTTTTCGGTAATTGTTGAACCTGCCCCTATAATTGTGTTTTCCCCGATGTTTAATGGCGCTACTAAAGAGGAGTTTGAGCCAATGAACGAGCCTGAGCCGATTTTTGTTTTATATTTTTTATAACCATCAAAATTACAAGTTATAGTTCCGGCGCCTATATTTGTATTTTCTCCAATCAGTGTATCCCCAATATAACTAAGGTGGCTGATTTTGGTTCCCTTGCCAATACTAGATTTTTTAACTTCCACAAAATTTCCAAGTTTTACATTTTTATCTGTTATAGTATCTGGTCTTATTCTAGCGAAAGGTCCAATTATGTTATTTTCCCCTATTGAACACGCCTCTAGGTAACAAAATGATTTAATATGACATTTTTTTGCAATTGAGACGTTACTTGCAATAATAACATTTGGTTCAATAATTACATCCGGGCCAAAAACAGTATCCTTTTGTAAAAAGATTGTTTCTGGTGCAATCATAGTTACGCCAGAAAACATTGCTGATTTTCGAAGATAATTTTGCGCAAGTGATTCTGCAAAAGCTAATTGCTCACGATCATTTATCCCAATTACATATTCATACTTAGTCAGTATAAAATCGACATTGAGATTATTATCATTAGCAATAGAGACTATATCGGTGAGAAAATATTCGTCCTTCGAATTAGATCGGGTTATTTTGTTTATCAATTTTTCTATAATGTTGCCATTAAACGCCATTATACCAGCATTTACATTTTTTATCATTTTTTCTGATGTGCTAGCCTCACTTTCTTCCACAATTGCTTTTAGTCCTCCTGTGGTAGATTGAATTAATCTTCCATATCCATATGGGTTATCAGTATGAAATCCTAGGACACATATATCATTTCCTGAATAAATTTTATAATAAAGGGAAGAAATAATTTCTGCTGTTATAAATGGAGTATCTGCGTATAATACAATAACCGGCTGATTTAAATTTTTAATATGCGGTAAAGCTGCAACAACAGCATCAGCTGTGCCGTTTGCCTCCGGTTGAATTGCAGTAGAATAATTTGATAGATAAGATGCTAAGTCAGACATTTCTTTTCGAATAACAGGAATGATTTGCGTTGCACCAGCTTTCCTCGATGCCTCTAATACCCATTTAATCATTTCGCACCCTGCAATTTTATGCAAAGGCTTGGAAGTAGAAGACTTCATCCTGCTGCCTTTACCTGCAGCGAGTATAATAACAGTAAAACTCATTTGTAGATTATACATAATTATTTATCTAGTATCAAAGGAATATCATAGTGTTTGATTGACCAAATAGATGATATTAAGTATCTGTATTTGGCACAAAGTTGATAGGACCAAATGACATGTGTGGAATTGTAGGATATATCGGAAATGAGGCGTGTCAGGAAATAATCTTAGGATCCTTGCAACGATTAGAATATCGTGGTTATGATAGCTCTGGTATAGCAACGCTAAATGACGACAGACTACAATTGCGTCGTTCCGTTGGTAAACTATCCGAATTAAAAGCAAAAATTTTGGAAGAACCAGTTTCTGGGAAAATAGGCATTGGGCACATTAGATGGGCGACACATGGAGGTGTTACAGAGCAAAACGCTCATCCACATAGCGTAAATGGCGAGATTGCAATCGTTCATAATGGTATCATTGAGAATTATGCCTCCCTTAAAGAAGAGCTTATGGATAAAGGTTGTGTATTCTCAAGTGACACAGACTCAGAAGTGCTTGCACATTTATTTTCTAATATGATCGGCCAAGGTTTGGACCCTAAAAGAGCATTAGAGACTGTATTAACAAAAATTGAGGGGGCTTATTCATTTGTAGCATTGAGTAAATCATATCCTGATTCATTAATGGTAGCCCGTAATGCTTCTCCACTAGCAATTGGATTTTCAGATGATATGGTAATTGTTGCCTCAGATGCAACAGCCATTGCACATTTGACACAAAAAGTTACTTACTTGAAAGACAATGATTATGCTATTTTAACATCGAAAAGCCATACTATTTATAATGGCGAAAACGAGATGGTAAATAGAGAAGTTGTAAAGGTAAACGTAAGTCCAATTTTATTAGATAAGTTGGGTTTTAGGCATTACATGGAAAAAGAAATCCATGAACAGCCAGATGCGATTAGCCATACAATTTCAGCGATGACAGACAGCAATGGACGATTAACGGCAGGGCTAGAGGATTATAACCTATCTAAGATCAAGGGTATTGTGCTATTGGCAGCAGGAACAAGTTTCTATGCAGCGCAAATTGGTCGCTATTGGATTGAAAAGCTAGCGGGCGTGCCAGTGGTTTGTGAGGTAGCCTCTGAATATCATTATCGCAATCCAGTCGCTTCATTTCAGACCACAGCAATAGTTATTAGTCAATCTGGGGAAAGCATAGACTCATTAATGGCCGTTAGACATGCAAAGAAGCTAGGTCTTGACACATATGGAATAGTAAATGTTGTAGATAGCACAATCTCAAGAGAGGTAGATAAAATCTTACCAACAAGAGCCGGACCAGAAATAGGCGTTGCAAGTACCAAGGCATTCACCGCACAATTAGTGGTATTAATATGCTTAGCAATATCTATAGGTAGACAAAATGGAAAATTAGATGAAGATATCTCGAATAACATTCATCAAAAAATTCTAAAGATACCTAGTACCATTGGTAAATCGATGAACCTATTTGAGCTTATTCTTCCGATTTCTTATAAATTAAAAAATGCACATTCTTGTTTATTTTTAGGTCGAGATATGCTTTTTCCGCTTGCATGTGAAGGAGCTTTGAAACTAAAGGAACTTAGTTACATTCATGCAGAAGGATTTGCATCTGGGGAAATGAAGCATGGTCCTATCGCACTTATAGAAGAGGGTCTACCAGTAGTTAGTTTTGTATCGGAGGATGAAATATCCCGGAAAGCCGTAAGTAATCTTAAAGAAGCAGAGGCTAGAGGAGCCTACATTATTATTATAGGCACACAAACTGCAGTTAATATGATTGATTTCGCAACAGACAAGATTATTATTCCAAATTGTGACCCTATCCTTACCCCAATAGTTAGCGCTGTACCTGCTCAGATACTTGCTTATTTAACAGCTCTCGAGAAAGGAACGGATATTGATCAACCCCGTAATTTAGCAAAGTCAGTCACAGTGGAATAGATTTAGAATTACCTATGGTAATTACAAATTATTTATTAGATTCAATATTATAGTAGAAACAAAAAGTTTATCGGTCGTCAGAATTAGTCAAAACAGATTAGACCGATTAAAGTTAATGATCCATTTATCGGATAAAGGTTATTCGTCTAAACAGATTTCTCAGTATTTTAATGATAGTAATATTAAAACCCCAAAGGGGTTGGAATACTATCCTACTTTAGTTTGGACTACCTTATCCAAATACAGAAAAAGACAACATCGTTTTACAACTGATAAGTTAGTTCAATTAAAGGAAACTTTAGTAGTAGTTCCTTATAGACCTAATCCTTAATTCGAAATCAGATTGGACATAACTTTGATCGGTCTACTGTCCTAAGTTTAACAACCAAAATCTCCTAAAATAGTAGAATAGAAAATTAACTTTATGGAGATAAAAATGATTACGAATTTAGATGAATTAAGAAATGAGATTTTTGGTAGTATTTTAGATGAAGACAATAACACATCCGAAAACGAATTAAATATTTGGTTAGATCAGTTACCAAAAGATCAACTAAACGATTTAATTGGTTATGTTGACGTTTTCTTCGGTGTGTATTCTTCCGAAGTCAATCACCCCAATGTAAGTTCATATGAATGTGAGATGATTTGGTCAAATTATTTACAAAGGTTGGAAAGTATTTTTCGGTCTTTTGGTTTTGAATTGGGGTCGGTTTATGAGTAGAACATTTACAACATCAGAACCTCAAAACTATGACATCCTCTTTGAAATTAAATATTGGACAAAAGGTTTCAAAGTTGAATTAGACGGTGAACCATCAACAGATGATGAAACCTTTGAGGTTTGGAAAATCACTTACGATGGGAATACGTTATTCTGTTATGTCAACGGAGACCAAATATCCCACTTCAAATCATTTAGTGGTAGTGACCCTTCAGAGATAATCAATTTGATTGAATATCAGTTCAAAACCAAATTATGGGACGATGATACCCTTTATCAAATTGAACAAATGAAGAATCGGACATAACTCCGATTCTTCCTCATTTCTGAAAAAATCAAAATGTATAAATAAATAATAAATAGAAAATAAATTAAATTTTATACAAAACGGTGTTGTATGAGTTCTAATCTAAATGACCAATTAAAAAACTATTTAAGGTCAAAGAGAGTTAAAAATCCTATCAATATTACCTTTACTCAAAAACAAAAAGTTGATGGTAAATGGATAGATGACTTTCAATCAGAACAGAATTTTAAACACTTTAAAAACGTATTAAATCGAAAGGTATTTGGTAACGGATACAAACGATTTAATAAACAATTAGAGATGTTAGTAATCAGAGAAGTAAGTCTTAATCAAAGACATCATCTTCATTGTATTATTGAATTACCTCTAAGGTATCGGTTTGATGAGTTTAGTTCTCTTATCAAAAGAATATGGAGAAATACAAAGTTTGGTTATGACCAAATCGATATAGAAAAACCATCCTCCCAATTAAGGGAAGATGGTTGGTTAGATTATATTATGAAAGACTTTACGAAAGTCAGTTTGAGTACATCAATTGATTTTGAGAACTCATCGGTTCTTATTCATTGAAGACTATAAAGTCCTTTGAATTATCAATTTTTTAAAAATCCAAAAGAGAACCTCACTTTCTCTTTAATGATTAATATTATCTAAATCACAAAGGTCACTAATATGTATAACTCAAAATATCAAAGGTCTCTTTTACTCAAATATATCAATCAATATTTATTAAAAAAGAACCTTAAAATGAAAAACGTCCTCATTAATATCAAAAAAAGATTAGAGAATAACCAATTCATAACTCTCAAACAGTACAACTCAATGATTAAATTCATAGAGAGAGAAGGTGAGTTTATTCGTTCAAATAGGGACGAAATATATAGGTTCTTTGAACCAATAATCGAAGTAAGAGAAAGGAAAGGTATCCAATATGGGAATGACCTCAACGAACATTTTATCTGATTATAAATTGATTAATTTTAATGTACCCAAATACCTCATTAAGAATTTTGATAATTTAGTAAGATTTAAAAGGGTAAGTAGAACTTCAATGTTAGTTCACCTAATGGAGAGTTATATACGTTCTGAAAAGAAACTAATGGAAGATGATAATACCCTTAACCTAATGATAAATGATGTAGAGAAAAGAAATAAAGAGGAATTAAAGACTCAACTGAGAACGATGAAGAGTGAGGTAGAGGAGGAATATGAACCACCTATGATACCTACACTAAATGAGAAAAGAAGTTGGAGTGACCATACCAATGATGAAGATTGGGATGATATAAGTGGTGTAGGTTTCTTAAACGGAATAGGAAGATGATTTCGTCCACTCAATCACCAAAAAATAAAACTCAATTAATATCATTGATGAATAAACTTCCCACTAATTCAAAGTTTGAAGTGATAGAAGTATTTTCAATGAAAGATAAACCAACCTTAAATCGTTTATTTGACCAATATATGAGGAAAGGTCATTTCTCAGTAATGTTCATCGATGGTGGAAACTAATGTTACGGTTTAAACAGTTTATCTCTGAAGGTAAGTATCCTATGTGGTTAAGGATTACCGTTGGTGGTTTGGTTTTACAAATGAGAAACCTAAATCAACAGATACAGTCTGAGAAAGACCCAAAGAAACAAAACCAACTCATCTCTCAACAAAATACCTTATTATCATATATTAGTGGTTTAGGGATTGGAGTAAGTTCCACCGATAATGTCTTATTGAAGAGATTAAAGGGTAGTATGGTAACAAAAAGAAAATAAGTTACTGTATTAACACACAAAATATCCAAAAGTATTATAATTTGAAAACTGATTATAGAATTTATAAACTATAATGACTTTTCCTAAATTATT
>CABYPW010000005.1 GCA_902520885.1 uncultured SAR116 cluster alpha proteobacterium | reverse complement strand
TCCTCACTTCATCGGTGAGTTGGGGTGAGGAAGTTGGTTATGGTGATTTAAGGATAGGGAGTGATAAGTCAGTCATAGATGAGTACTGTAAGTTAAAACAAAGTTATAAAACTATCATTACTTTTGATTATAAATGTTACCAATTAGAGGATGTAGATTTTATTATAGAATGGAATGATAATAATAAAATTACCCAAATTCGTATGGAATTTACTAAAAAAGAATTCTCCGATCGATTTGTTTCCTTCAAAGAATATATGAAAAAAGAAGATACCTTATATTACCAAATTAGTAACAAAATAAGTAAACAATTTGATTTAGATGGGATTTGGAGAACTAACAGTTATTACTATACCTCCTTTAATGATGGTACTATTGTATTAGTGGTAAAATGGTTTCCAATACAATTGAAAGAAAACTCCTATAGATTTGAGTGGATAGATTACAATAATGAAGAAATCAGTAAAAAATATCTTACTAAGTTTTCAAAATCAGTAAAAATCTTTCCCACTAAAATATTACCAAAAAAAGATCTGATGGATGGTTTTAAGTAATGAGAAAAGAATTAAAATTATTTTATAAAGTGATCAGTTTTGAAACTTTAATTTGGATAATCCTATTTGTAGGGTTTTTCTATTTTATTTGAGTACTTTGAAATGAGTGATGAAAAAGAAAAGAAAGAACCCTTTCATAAGAACTTTTTTGTTAGGGTAATTTTCGTAGTAATTTGTATTATTGGTTTATACTTTTTGATGTCTCCATATCAAAACTGTTTAAGAGATGTTGGAGGTGGTTACTATTCGAAAATTAGACATTGTACTGAGAATAGTAGTTGGTAATCAAACTTAATAATAAATTAGATTTTATTATCCCTCAAACTTTCGTTATATATTTTTTGTTTAAAGTGTCGAATACGATGTAGTTCTTTCATAAACAATTGACGATTTTCATAAACCATACATCGGTGGGTATGTATTTCTCTACCATCAGAATAAAAACGTTGAATTAAGTTTAAGGTTTTTCTGTCGACATACTCAATATGAGTATCATTCCTCCACCAAATTTGATCTTTATTAGTATGGTAATAATCGGTGGTAGTACGTCTCTTTAATCGAACTTCATCATTTGAACGGTCAAAGGAAAACTCTCTAAAAGTTTCATCTCCGAAAAGGAAACCTTCATATGAATCCTTTTTTACACCCTCTAATTCAATTTGTTTACACACTAATCCTTTACCATCGATCGAATTACCAAAAGAGGGAATGGATTGAAGAATGAATATAAGTGTAATGAGAAGTATCTTTTTCATTTTTATATCAAACCAAAGTTTCAAATAAATCAGATTAAATTTACCACTTTCATCTGACTTTCACTATACCCTTTTGTAAGTCATTTAATAGTAGGAAGGGACATCACTTCCAACGGTCTACCGTCCTAAGTTTAAGAACTCTATTCCTTTAAAATAGTAAAATTAAAACTTTACTATTTAAGAGGATTGATATGAGACAGTTTAAATCTCCCTTTTGGGTATCACCACCTTCCGATAATTATTGGGAGAGTGTTGGGTATCGAATGGACGAAAAAGAAATTAGAACCCAATTTAACGGTGACAGAGAGAAATATTTTGAATTCTACGATAAACATATTCGTAGGAAAGAACGATTAGATACTCACCGAAGATTTGTTGTAAAACAGTTTTTAAATGAATGTGATCAATTTTTATCAAATATTGAATCTAATTACGAATTATCAATTAAACAAATAATTGAAAAAGAAATCCTAAATCGAATCCCTATCCATAGAGAAAAAATTAGATGAGGGGACATAAGTCCTCTCTGTCTACCGTCCTAAGTTAAACAATCAAAATTTAATACAATAGTAGAATAGAAAATTAACTTAGGGAGTAGAAAATGATCACCGTTAAAAACAAAGACGAATTAATCGAAGATATTAAAAATATTTTTTGTGATGTTTGGGGGTATGATAAATTTGAAGATTATGAAGGAGAGTTATCAAAGGGATGGATCAAATCATTATTCACAGAACAACTAAAGAAATGGGATGATCAAAATCTATCTAAGTTTTACAAAAATCTGTTGGATATGAACTTTCAATTCGAACAAACGATGGACGGTTTGGTTGAAATGGAAGTTCCGATTTATGAAGAAAAACGTATCGAAATTTTAATGTCTAATTTGTATGAAGAATACATTAGGGGTGTCGGATCACTTTTTAAGAGGAGTGGTTTAGATGTCAGATAATACACCAAAAATACAACAAATTGTTGGTAAGACTAACTTTGGTGGAGATTGGACAGATGAGTAATCCCCTCAAAAAATTTGGAGAGATACTCCGTTCAAATGAAGAAGAACAACCTTTTAAAAGTTGTAAAATAACCACTCTTTCAGAAAATGTAAGAAAAGACATTATCTATTGGGATAGTAATAGTCCTTTAACTCATTATTGGTATTACTACTTTACAAATTGTATGGAAGATTATTCCCCATATGAAAAACTAATTGAATATTATGTAGATACAACGATACAGACTTTAACTGTTGATGATTTTGATAATATTCTTATGGGTAATGATGAACAATTTAATAAATGGTTCAAAAAGATAAAACCTTTTTTACACCCACTTTATGGAGGAAATGAATATTCAAAAAGGTTTGGTGAAATTGACATAACTCCTAATAGGGAGGTTAAGAATGTTAATGAGTAAAGGTGAATATTTTAAGTATATGGAAAGTCATTATGAGGAAAAATACTTAAAAAGATATTTAAAGTATGAATATGATAGAGTTGGTTTTAATACTTATGTAAGACCCCCATCTAATCCATATTCAGATGGTTTTAGATATACTACATACCCAAAAAAAGTAAGATATTTTGATTTGTGTTTAGATAATATTATCAATATTAAAGTAAATAAGACTTTTTTAAATCGACAAATTCCAAATGATTTAGAAACTAAATTAAGTCATTTAAAAAATGTAAAAAGAGATCATCATTTATTAGAAGTAGTTATTCCGTTTTTAAAAAATGATATTTCACTTTCTAAAAAGTTTAATAATCGATTTTCAATTAAAGAAAATATTAGAGGTATTTTTAATATCATTTTTGATAGTTACCCAATCGGTTACTTTGATAAAAATGAAAATATTGAAGGTAATCTATTACAGTTTGTGTCTTAGAAAACTCAATTATTCGGACATAACTCCGATCGGTCTACTGTCCTAAGTTTTAACTCCAAAATTTGAGATAATTGTAAAATGGAAGATTGATAAATTTTCCAAAAATTAACTTAAAATTAACTTTATGGAGTAACAAATGTTTACCAATTTAAAAGAAATAAAAAAAGAGATTTTCAGTACCTTTGGGTGTGAATCACATATTGATAATGATTACAACGAATTAAATGTTTGGTTAGATTATAAAATATCAACTGACCAAAAAAACGAATTAATCCGATGTCTAAATTATTTTTTTAGTCAGTATAATTCTGTCGTTCAAAAAACAAAATCCTTCGAAGAAAGGGACGTTGAATACGATAGGTATTACGATAAGTTAGTAGTCCTTTTAAAGTATTTTGGTTTCGAAGGAAGTTGGGAAAGTGAGTTAGATACTTTATTAAGTGGGGAGTATCTTTAAAATGTTTACAAATAATTTAACGATAAACCTATCTATTGACGATTTCCCTTTTTCACCATCTTTCGGTTCTTATATCGATGTATTAGGTACTGACCTCTTTGAAGATTGGAGGGAGAAGGTGGACGTAGAATTTCATTCACCATCTATTTCAATGGAGACTATCACTAATAATTGGAAAAAGATTTTTAGTGTTTGTGATGAAAAAAAGTTAAGTAACTTTTTACGGAAACATAACGAAGATTTAGTGAAGATTAGTGGTTGTGAATTAGAATTATTAGAAAATAATAATCGTAAATCTAAATACAAACTCTCTCCATCTTTTATCTACGATTATATCGACCCTATAATCGAAAAATTATCTGATGATTTTATGAGTTGTATCGATAGGAGTAAATTTACCCCTATCGAAATATAAGAATTAACTTTCGGAGAATTTCCCATCTCATACGAAAGTTGTGGTGGAACTTAGTGAACATCTTTAAGGGGTTTTTTGTATAGGACTTACCCTTAAATAAGTTCCACCACCTTCCTCTGACTTTCACTATCACTTTCAATATATCTTTGAGTAGTTTGTAGTGATGAGTGACCTACCATCATCTGTATATCTCTGAGAGAACCACCTACTAAGGATATCTTCTTAGACGTTTCGGTAATAAAGGTTCTTCTACCACTGTGAGATGAACAACCTAATAAACCTAATTTTCGATACCAACTTTGAAACATATTTACGACCGATTGTGATGAGGTAAATGGAGACCTTTCAGTTCTTACAATAAAGGAAGAGTTCAAATCGAAAGAACGATACTTTTTATGTTCAATCAAAAGTAACTGAAGGTTTTCTCTGATTGATTTATGTAGGGGAATAATTCTACCACTTTTACCCTTTGATGATGAGTTTGGTAGGTTGATGTAATCATCAATCGTTTCACCATCAGATTTCAAAACATACTTCCATTGAAGTTGTGAAATCTCTTTTGAACGTAATCCACTTTTAACGGAAAGAAGGAAGATAGTTTCATTTCTTAATCCGTTCCTTTTTGAACGGAGATACTGAGAAACCATTTCGATTTGAGACTTATTTAATACCTTTGATTGTTTACCAATTCCCATAATTTCACTCCAAACTGATTATAAAATTATAGTACCTCATTATATCATAATAAAAAACAAAGTAAATCAAAAAAGTCAGATATTTCAGACACTTACGGTATCCAGGGACATTACTCCACTCTGTCTACTGTCCTAAGTTTAGACCTCAAAATTTGAGATAATTGTAAAATGGAAAATTAACTTAATGGAGTAAAAAATGTACCTTTCCAAAAAACAAAAACCTCAAATAAACCAATACGAAAATTCGTTGATTGGTAAAGTATCCAACATAATTAATTCGGAAACACCATCTGAAAAATTAGAACGTCATCTCAGATTACATTCTCAATTTACTCAATCCGAAATAAACATCATCAATAAATGGAGATAAAGATGACTACCCATTATAAAACCTTTAATAGTAAAATTAGACCAATTTCACTCTTTAGATATCCACATAAAAAGTGGAAAAAATTTCCTACTGAGGGATACACAAAATATCAAATAAAATCATCTTTAGTTACTCAAACTTTTGAGATTAATGGGAATACAATCGATTTCAAATTTTATAAGGGAGATGAAAAACAATTTGAAGATTATATCGATTTAGTTCTAAGTGGTTTTGGTTTAGTAACCATTTTTGAGTTATTTGATTCGGATAAATCCTTTGAATATGACCACTCATACGGTGATAGTGGATCCTATGACCTACAGAGGTATATCGTAGACTACACATCGAATACTGACCACTACACAGTACTTTGTAATAGTTGTGAGGTTTGGGGAAATGAACGAACCAAAAAATATGTTGAAATTTTTCCTACTGACCAATTCAAACTTAAAAGATGGGAGAGAAATACCCTTTATGGATATTTTGAAAATGGGGAATTTAAAACTGTTGAGAATTGTGAATTAGGTAACGACAGACAACCTAAAACCCACACACCAAATGTACTATTTTTAGGTGAAAAATCCGATAGAGTTAAACTAATGTTGAATTATATTAGACAGTTAGATTTATCCTCAGAAGAACTTCTTCATCTTAAAAAGTTAATGGATAAAGTATACGTTAAAAAATTGGTTGATGAGGATTACGGATACAAATCCATAAAGAAAAAGACAGATCTCTCACTACTTTTTAAAAACAATTACAGTAAAAAATCAGTTGAGGAAAATATCGGAGACAATAGTCAGTCCGTTAAAGTTGGAATGGAAGGAGTGTTACAATGAAACTGAATAAACCTATTCCTCCTTTTGTTGAACATATCGATGATAACGATCTTTTTAAAATGATTGAAGAGATTAAACTTATCAAAACAGATGAAGACATTTGTGATTGTTGTAAAAAAGAAATAACAGAATCCCTAATTGAGGATTATTTTGAAGGTAGGAGGTTACAGTAATGGTACTTCCGATAGAATGTGTCAGTCTTTATGAAGATCTTAAAAAATGTTTTGAGGGAATTGAAAAAGAACAATCTGACCTTCAAAAATATTATAAAAAACTGAAAAACGAAGGAATTGATGAAATTGATTTAATAGAAGTTCAATGTAGTGACGATGTTAACACTTATAAAGATTATGTTCGTTCCGTATGTTCAATAGTTGACAAACATTTAGAGAACGGATTGATGAATAATTTTAAGGAAATTTCCCCTTACTGACATTCATAAGAGTTTTTTCAACACTTTTAATACTTCTCCGTACAGAACGAATGACATCATCTAAATCAACATTCGTTTTGTACTTCGTTTCAAACTCATCTAATTGAGGTAAATTCATCATAGACCTTTTAAGTTGTGACCTTTGACGATTGTCAAAACTCTTTCTGATTTCAATGATGAAATTTCGATTGATAGGTGGTTTGTTTAGACGGAGGTAAATCTTATACACCTCTAAATTAATATAATGAAAAAGACCCTTAATTTCCTTTTGAGAAAAACTATATTTCCCAATCCCTAAATCCTTAGATTTAGATTGTTGGGGGTCTTTACCCATTTCAATTAATTTTTCAGTTTGTTTCTTTTCAACAATCTTTTTTACTTCAGTTGTAATTACTGAAATCTTCTCATTAAGAGGTATTGATAATGTAATAGTATTTGGTGATTGAGAAACCCTATTTACTTCCCTTACATAAACATCATCAAAAATATATCTTTTCTCTTTCCACCAATTATCAAAACGAATATTGGTTACGTCACCCCATTCATCATAAAAATCTTTAGATTTTTTTAAATTATCTAAATATTCATTTTGAGAATGACAAATCTGTAAACACTCAAACCATAAACGAATATGTTGTTTTTTATAGGTCATTGAGATGGATATTGGTTGGGTCATAATACTAATGGTCAAAAATAGGTAATTAGTTTCATTTTAAGATCCGTAGAGTACGTCTAACGACATTTTAGTATAATACCACTTAAAATTTGTTAGAGGAAGGTGAGGGATCCTTAAAACGGTTATTTAAGTAATTCTAAATCTATTCGGTTAGGTTTCCGAAATTTGAAAAATAGTATATAATAACCTTATGGACGAATTACACATATATCTTAGAGTTTCTTCTGATACCCAAAAAACCGATGGTTTTGGTTTAGAAAACCAAAAAGAATTAGGACTTAAAGTTTCTAAAATAAAAGGTATGAAACCAATCATACACAACGAAGGATCAAAGTCATCTAATTTAGAAACTATTGAACACCGACCCATTTTAAAAAATCTTCTCATCAAAATAGATGAAGGAGATATAAAAAATTTATGGGTTTATCAGATGGATAGGTTGAGTAGAAATGATGTTGTTTCATTTCAAATTCGACAAAAACTTAAAAAGAATAATGTAAAATTATTTGTAAATGACAGTAATGAATATGAATTAGACAACCCTACCGACAAACTAATGTTTACTATTATGGAGGGTATTTCTGAATTTGATAATTCGATAAGAACTGAAAGACTAAGAAGGGGTAAATTATCAAAAATTAAAAATGGTGGTTGGAAAGGTGGACCCCCTCCCTACGGATATGAAATTGAAAAAGGGGAACTGAAACCCAACAACTATGAAAAAAAATGGGTTAAGAAAATTTATGAAGAATATTTAAATGGTCAAACCATTTACCAAATCAAAAAGTATTTAATGAAAAATGGTGTTTTAAGTAGAAGAGGAAATATTGTTTGGTCTGACCAATCTATTCGTAAAATTTTAGAAAATACTCATTTTGAGGGGTATTACTTTTATACTGATAAAAAACTTAACGAAACAGTAAGAGTTCAATGTCCTCAAATATTACCGTTATCGTTGATTAAAAAAGTACGTCAAAAGGTTTCTAATTCAACCTATAAATCCAATTACATTAAATACGATACTTTACTAAGAGACTTTTTGGTTTGTGGTCATTGTGGTTCTAAATTTGGTCAACGTATCAGTAAATCCCAATATAAAAATCATTATTTCTGTAGGGGTAATGGAGAACGTTTAAGGTCAAAAGAGGGGATTACAGATTTTCTCTGTAAGACAGATAACGGAAGGGTAAGAAGTCTTTTTATCGATGATACTGATACATTTATATGGTCGAAGGTAGTTGATACATTAGAATCCTCAAATTTGTTTAAAGAAATATTTAAAAAAGAGGTAATGAAAACAGTAAAATCCTATGGTCAATCACAATCTGAAATTAGACGAATTGAAAGAAAAATTAAGAAGAATGAACAAACTGTAAAAGATATAAATGAAACGATAAATTCAAATGTAGTTGAAGATATTTTGGATAAACAGAATAAAGAAAATTTCAAATCACTTATAAAACAATTTGAAAATAAAAAATTGGAATTACTATCAGAAAACGAAGAACTAACGGAACTTCTTTACTCATCAAAACGGAATACTAAATGGGTGGAATGGGTTGACCAATTTGGTGATAAGATAAAAGACCTCCGAAATAGTGAAATGGACGTATTAGAAAAACGAAAGTTTTTAGAAGGGTTAGTTGAAAAAATAGTTGTTTTAACAAAAGATAAACAAACTCATTCTTTAGAGATACAATTCCTTTCACCTTTCGTTGGTGATGAACTAATATGGAATGAAATTGGTAAACCTAAAAAGGGATATGTGATAAAAGAAGGTGAGAAGAATATATTAACTTATCTTCAAAATGAGGATATAAGATTAAAAAAAAAGAAGAGGGTAATCCAATAATATTAAATGATATTAATTATTTAATAGGTAATTCTAATTCTATTCGGTTACCGTAGAGTAGGTCTGATTGGACAATACTTTTCAGAAAATGAGTATGCTAACTATCTATTTTATATAGTTTCTAAAAGATTTAATAACCTTCTACCTCAACAAAACCCCTACAATCATAGTCCAAAACAAATTGAAAACTATAAACTAATTAAATCACTTCATAAGGGTGGATTAGGTTACAGAAAAATTGCACAAATCTTAAATGAAAGAGGCATCAAAACTAAGCGTGATGAAAAGTGGACAAACGGACTCGTACATTCAGTTTTAAAGAGATACTCTGAACGAAAAGAAAGATTAGCATTTAGAGATAAAGAATATCCTCTCATAAGAGGAAGAATGTGGAAGGAGTTCACAAGATGAAATTGAATATTATTTTAATATTTTTTATTTTTTCGGCACAAACTGCTTTGGCAAAAGACTTATTACTTTTTGGTGGAAGTAATCATGATGAATTTTTGGGGTGTTTGGTCTGTAATGAGTATAGTTCAGAGAGTGTATGTAACGGATATGGTAAATATGGAAATGAGTATGGGTCCACTATGTGGAACGAATATGCGTCGCCATATGGTAATGAGTATAGTTCCTCTAGTCCCTGGAATGAGTATTCATCCAGTGACAGTGTTCCTATTGTAGTAGATAGGCAAGGAAATTTTTATGGGTATTTTACTATAAACGCATATCGGAGCAATGCTGTTGACTTTGCCAATCAACTTTATAAGATTTTCCAGATGCATAATGGAGACGTTGAAGAAGTAAGAAAAACATTATGCGAACTGTTAAACTAGAGTGATTTGTGAAATATATTTATATAATATCTATTTGGATTTTGTTTTCGTTTTCAGTTTCTGCAAATGATTTGATAAAATCCCTTACCAATGGTGAATGTACGACGCATGCCTGTATGACGACTTACAACATAAAGTCATTAACAAACGGTGAATGTACGACACATGCCTGTATGACTACCTATAATACAAAGGCATTATCAAATGGCGAATGTACAACTCAAGACTGCTTGAGAAAATACTTAAATAAATCATTGGGTTTTCCAGAGAATTATTCTGGTCCTTATGGGTATGCTAGTAGTTATGATTATGATGTTTCTGGTTATGGAGATGGAGGTTATGTATCTGGTAATATTGATGCAAGTGGGGATAGATATGTAGATGGGTACTTGACCCTAGAAGATGGAACAGAAGTGTCTTTCGGAGGTGAGTGGACTGGCAAAGGTGAAATTGAAGGTTATGATGAAAATGGAAATTTTTATGAACTAGAAGTTGATTAAAATAGTGGATGACCAACCAAGAAATCTAGCATCACCATTGACCGTGGAATAGTTTGACGAGTATATATTCGCAATAGGAAGCTTCACTAAGGAAATTATATGATTTTAATACTTGTTGCAGTAAAAGAAGAACTTAGTAAAAAAGACTTACCAAATATTCAGATTCATTATACTGGTGTTGGAAAAATAAATGCAGCAATTAAAACATTTAAAGTCATTAAAAATTATGCTCCATCTTTAATAATTAACTATGGAACTGCTGGTAGTTTAAATAAAGAATTGCGGGGTTTAGTAGAAGTAACTCGATTTTTTCAAAGAGATATGGACGCCACGCCACTTGGATTTAAGATTGGTCAAACTCCGTTTGATGATATTTCGGAAATTAATTTTGGAAGTGAAGGATATAGTTGCGGAACAGGAGACTCTTTTTTAACACACACTCCAAAATTGAAAACAGACCTAGTCGATATGGAGGCATATGCCATTGCAAAAATTTGTTATCTCGAAAATATTAGGTTTAAATGTTTTAAATTTATCTCTGATCATGCTGATGAAGGCGCGAATAACGACTGGATTGAAAATGTTTCATTAGGCAAAAAGCTATTTTCCAAAAGGATAAAAAACTTATGGGCCAATTGAAAATGCTCTTTGCAATTATTCAGTGACTTTGCTTTGGTGCTTGGTTTTTTAATAAGCGTATGCTTTTCAATGTGAGATATGATCAACGCTATAGAGAAACAATTCTTGGATATTTCTGCTATAAAAAAATTCTTATTTTTACCCTTAAAAAATTATTGAAATTTATTTTCAAAATATCAAGGGACCTTTACTTTAGCATTAAAATTCCTAGTTACGGTCATAAGGCACTCCCCCTAAATATTTAAAATTTAATAAAATTTGATAAGTTTCTGTTATTTTGATGTCTCGATCGCTCTCTGGGTCACGCTCATAGCGGAGAGATAACTCCAAACAATCTTGCAGACCATCTGACCAAGAAATAATAAAAGACGATTTATCTCTGCTCACCATACTATTCGATAAATCCCAATTTTGAGATGCACGTAAATTCATATTATTATTTAAACTCTGAGACACAGAGACCGTTGCCTCCTCTAAGTCACCATCTGCAGACGTAAAATAGTTTTGTGTTAATTGTGTGTGCGCGACAGTAAGCCTTGTGTTGAAAATATTGGCACTGAATTTAGTACGAGACTCGTCGAGATTTGATGAAGTTGAGTTTATCCGGCCAGACCAACTTAACACATAAAGATTTTCTTTTTCCGCCGATACTGTGGCTACATAATCAGAGAGGTCTTTATCATTGCCCGCAGTTAAACCAGAGGGCACTTCTCCGGAATGTCTTCTTGAGACACCTGCAAACCCGTGCAATGATCCAAGGATCTTTGAGTTTGTAAATGCCGAAAGTCCAATATCTGCCCTTGCACCAGGTAGAACATAATCATATCCCTGAAACCTATTGGTTAAAAACATATTCGCTGAGTCTATTCTGAAATCGGACGAGTCTCTATTTGGAATATCATTGTTTTTATCGTCGCCTCCTATGAAGGTAAGTTTAATCTTAGGCTCAAAAATCAATGATTTTTTATTAATGGTATAGTTATAATATTTTCTCCAGACAGAAGACGCATGAATATTTGCCCTTATTACTTCTCCAGTATTGGTAAAACCGTCATTTCGTTTGTTTACTTGATAAATGCTTCCTAAATATCCAATTTCATTTTCGAATATGCCTAATTTATTTTTGTGAGAGTTAAAATTAGTTTGTTGAATATTCCATCTAGAAACATCATGTCCCAAATCTTGCCAAATATGGTTAGCATGTATTTTTGTTTTTAAGACATGACCCTCGATAAATCCTTTTCCAGTCTTTTCAACGGTTATGGACGGCAGCGTAATTGGTGAATTTCGCTCAGTAGAGGTGTCAGTTAAATTTTGAACTTCGGAGAACTCAACGAGATAGTGACTATTATTTGTTGTTTTATTTCCACTAAATTCTGATCTTAAAGCAGTTTCATCATCTAGGTCATATCGTCTAAGAAACGTATCTTGTGAACTTTTTTTGAAGTCAAGATTGATTCTCCAGCCATCTTGAATAGAAGAATTCATTTTAATATTCGCAGCTGAGACATCTTCCCTGTTTTTATCAAATGTGGATACATAACCAGTGAAGATAGTGGCGTTTAGGTCAGTCTTATCCCATAATTTGCGATACCTCATTTCAAGTATATTGCCTCTATTAGCTGTCATATTAGGACGAAACTCTACATCACTTGTTTTATCAAGAACTACAAACATGGGAGAATTTACAACGGTACCAGTGTCTTCTGAAAATTTAAATTCTGGCATGAGCAAACCACTGCGTCGATTTATAGAAGGATCTGGATGGGCAATCCATGGTAAGAAAATAAATGGCAAACCCAAAATATGCATTCTCACATTCTCATGACGTATGGTATTAGCCTGATAATCATGAAATATTTTACTGGACCTTAAATCCCAGATAGGTGTTTCCCCCGCTTCATAATCACAAATACATGGAGAGAAAACCCCATTATTGTAAACAGCTTTTATACCTTCTTTTCTTTCTCCATTTTGCGCTCTAAAACGGCTCCCATCAGAAAGTATAGTTAATAATGGGGAAGCAACAATATTTTGGAAATTTTCATTTAGTTGGAGCTTATCTGCCTTGGTTGTAATACCGTCTTCAGTTGTCACCGTTACATTACCATAGGCATTACCAACATCGGCTGACTGATTATAAATTACTTTATCAGCCCTCAATTCATATTGCCCCTGTTGAAATAGAACATTTTTTTCTGCTATTATAACACCTTCATTTTGATTAATTTCTATGGTATCAGCTTCAAAAATAACTTCGGTTGTTTTTGTGGAATTATCAGCAGTGTGTCCCGAGGAAACGTGCATAATATTAGCAAATAAGATTACGAAAACTATAAACTTTATATTTTGATAATTTATTTTTTTTGAAAACATATTATTAGTTCAATTATCTCGTTATAGCAGAATAAAGTTGATATCTAAATAATATAGCTAACATCTTGCATGCTCTGTTGTAAATTCTATTAAACAGAAAAAGCAGTAAGAATAAAAATGAGTGAAGCTAGCAAAGTTAAAAGAGATAAATATTTAATTATTAAACACGGTGCGCTTGGAGACATCCTTCAGGGATTGGACGCATTTGAGAGTCTTCGAACGAGTTTTCCATCAGCAAATTTAACTCTACTTACTAGCCCAGCATTTGTTTCACTAGCTAATTTAATGCCTTATTTTGACTCAATTATTATCGATGAAAGAAAACCATTCTACTATTTTCGAAAAACGTATCAAATACGAAATCATTTTAGAAAAAAGTGGACTGCAGTTATTGATTTACAATGTTCAAAGCGAACGAAGGCTTATTTTGATTGGTTTTATAAACGAGGTGGCGGTAATTGGTATGGAACTGCAAAGGAATGCTCTCACCCAATGCCTGATTTCACAAATATGAACAATAGAGATAGAATGTTAGAAGCAGTGAAAATGGCAGGAGCGTTGGAGTTTAAAGCTGAATTATCATGGTTAGTCAAAGATAGTAAAAACGTATTTCAGAAGTTCAAAATTAAGAAACCATATTGTGTGATTATACCAGGTAGTTCACCACATAAACTAAGTAAAAGGTGGTCTGCTGAGAAATATGCTAACTTGGCAAATTCGCTTTACGAATTAGGAATCACATCCTACCTAGCTGGAACTAAAATAGAGAGAAAAATTGCCATGGAAGTTTGTGCTAATAGTAGAGCTTCAGAAATCCTTGTCGATAACACCAGCTTACAGGAATTAGCACAAATTTTCACAAAAGCACAATTTATTGTTGGAAATGATACGGGGCCAACTTTTCTCGCAGCAAGGATAGGAGCGCCAACCGTAATGATAATGGGAGACGATACAAACCCTTACATGTCCTCACCAACAGGGTCAGCAGCTGAGTTTATATATAAAGCGAATATTCAGGCAATTACAACCCATGAGGTATTAAGTAAAGTTCGAGAGGTAGGAGGTTTGTCTGATTTAAAATGAGGAGCCAGGCTGATTAAGAAATATCAATTCTTCTCCGGTGCTTGGCCTGCTTAGTATTAGGTTACGGTGAGGAAATCTTCCAAATTTTGCTATGATATCTCTATGCTTTACTGCAAATTCATAGGTTCGCTTATTAGTGTGCTTTTTAAATAGGGGAAGTGAATTTTCCTGTATTGAAATATCCTCGCTATGCATCATCGGCATTAATAAAAATTGTTTATATGCCATAGATAATTTAGCAAACCAATCAGAATTTATTGATTTTTGACTGAGGACAAGTGCCATTTCATCCCCAGAAAAAGCTTTTGGTGTATCTCTGAATATATTTCGGGTAAATTGATCTAATAATATAACTAAACTTACCGAGCCTGCAGATGTTTTTGACCATCTATCTAACTGACCATTCAATGCTTTTACAACAGTAGTGCCAGCTCTTTCTAAAAGCATTGCATCGAATTTTTTATCTTTTTTAAACCATTGCTCTGGAGAGATTTCTTCAAACCAAAACGTAATTATGTCTTCTTTTGTTAAAATCAATTTACTATGCACTTTCAGTGTTCCTATTAATTTATAATCCTACCTGGATTAAGAAGGTTTTTTGGGTCGAGGCTATTTTTTATTTTAGTCATTATGTGATAATGATTTGGGTCTTTGGTGTTTATAAGCTGGTTTGTTTTAAGCTGGCCAATTCCGTGTTCAGCGCTGATTGAGCCAGAAAATTTTTCAAGTGAGTCGTAAATTACCTGTAAGATTTGCGCTCTTTTATCTGACCAATTTGGGTCACCTTCCTCAGCCTCTACAACATTGAAGTGCAAATTTCCATCACCCACATGTCCATACCCACAAATTCGACTTTTGTTACATATTTTTGCAACCTCAATTGAAGCAAAATTATAAAACTCAGCTAGTTTATCTCTACGAACAGAAATATCAGTATTTATGGGCCAGGATTCTTGTTTGGTAGCTTGTGGAGCATTTTCACGTATTGCCCAGAAAGCTTGTCTCTGCGATTCATTTTGAGCAACAACCGCATTCGATATTAGATTATCACTATAAGCCTGCTCCAGAAAACATTCCATGATATTTTGTAAAAAAGATTTTCCTAAAGGTTTATCTTCTAAATTGTCTGACTTAGATGAGCTTATCTCCATTAATAAAATAAAACCAGAGTAAGGTTTTATTGGTTGAGAAATATCTGGAAACTGTTTGTATACTATGTCTAGTAATGTCTTAGGCATAATTTCGAATGAATCCACCTGATCTCCAGAGTAGTTTTGCAACATTTCTAGTAATTTTAGAGAATGCTCGAACTTTTCAATTACCGCTATGGAAGTTGATTTGACTTTTGGTTTTGACACTAATTTTAAACAAGAGGCTGTAATAATACCCAGAGTTCCTTCAGAACCGATGAATAGGTTTTTTAAATCATACCCGGTGTTATCTTTCCTTAGTGGTTCAAGTTGATTAATGATAGCACCATCGGCTAGTACAACTTCAAGTCCAAGGCATTGTTCTCTCATACTACCATATCTCAACACATTCAAACCACCGGCATTAGTCGCCAGATTGCCCCCGATCGTACAACTGCCTTTTGCTGCGAGAGTTAGCGGTAAGCAAAGATTTTGTTTCTCAACCAACTCGTGGATTTGTTGTAATATACATCCTGACTGAGCAATGATTGTTCTATTTTCCGGCGAAAATTCAATAATTGAGTTCATTTTTTTAAGGCTTAAAATAACGCTCTCGCCGGTTTGATCTGGAATACCTCCTCCGACTAAACCAGTATTACCTCCTTGTGGCACGATAGTCTGGTTTTCTGTATCTGCAATCTGCATAATGGTCGAGACCATCTGAGTATCGGTTGGCATTAATATCGCTTTCGCGTTCCCTCTAAAGTTTCCACGCCAATCTATTAGATAGGGAGCCATTATTGTTTCATCTTTTAAGATGATTGAATTATTTATCTGCGCCTCAATTTTTTTTAAAAAATTATTTGCCATTTATGTCCTAATTCCGTCTGAACCAATTCTTAATTTCAATTCCTAGGTGCTGCAGCGCGAGCAAGTCTCTCATTTATGGCTTCTCCGATACCAATATTTGGAATAGGAGCAACGGCTATACTTATAGGATTCATTTTGTCTGCAGCATGCAGCAAGTCAAATAATTTTGCGGCAGCTTCGATGAGGTCTCCAGTTTCAGTTAAATGTAAATCAGCATTTGGAGTGTTGAAACCGACAAATATTTCCCCTTTCTTCTTATTGGTTGCATTAATTCTGACATTTGCAAATGGTGCATAATGGCTTTCAAGTTGGCCAGGAGCGATTGGGCTATTTCCTTGTTTTGATTTTGGATATACACAATGCATATTAGTCTGAGTTTTTATATCAAGATTTGTTATTGGTCCAGTTCGGAGAATGACGGGTGCTTCATTTCGTGCATCAATAATCGTGGATTCAATGCCGGCACTGCATGTACCAGCATCAATAACTTCAGTGCAATGTGAAATAAGCGCCTCATCGAGATGATTTACTTTTGTTGGGCTAAGTTTACCACTGGGATTGGCAGATGGCGCAACAATGGGCACGCCTGCGATTTCTAACAATTTTTTGCATATTGGGTGACTTGGGACTCTCAAAGCAACACTATCCAAACCGGCTCTAGCGAGAGAACAGATGGGACTATTGTCAAGGCAGGTAAGTACAAGGCTCAATGGGCCCGGCCAAAAAATATCACCTAATTGCTTAGCAGTTTTGGTTACTTTAACCAGCTTAAATGCCATTTCTTTATTAGCACAGTGTACAATCAATGGATTAAACTGTGGTCTTTTTTTTACCTCGTATAGCTTTGCGACGGCGTTTGGATTATTTGAAGCTGCGCCAATTCCATAAACAGTTTCAGTAGGAAAAACCACTAATTTTCCTTGTCTCAGGGCTAGTCCAGCACGTTCAATTGTTTTATATTGGTTTTGGGGTGCGAGTATCATGACATCATTTAATTTTGTTTACGAGATAGGAGTGGTGTTTAGAGTAAGATGTTTACCATGTTGTTTTCAAGCGAGATATCTTAGTCTTATAAAATAATTACATATTTTGAATTTTAAATAGATTAATAATATAGGACGAAATAAAAATGTGTGGAAGATTTGCGCTAACTACCACAAATGAGGAACTGTCGGATCGTTTTGCTCTCAAAACACAACAAAATTTTCCTAACCGCTGGAATATTGCTCCTTCCCAAACTAGTTTAACGCTTACCAGTAATGATGGTTTTAACTTTAGCCTAAATAATCAGGATAAATTTGGCATTTGGGAACCAGGCTTAAAAAAAAGAATAATTAACGCAAGGTCTGAAACGATTACGGTGAGACCAATGTTCAAAGAGGCTTTCAAATCTGCTAGATGCCTCGTGCTCGCATCAGGATGGTTTGAATGGGATGCTAATAAAACACCTTATTATATTAGCCTGAAGGATAACAGGGTAATGGCTTTCGCTGGATTGCGGTTTAAGGAAAAAGAAAATAATTGTTTTGTAATCTTAACGGGTTCTGCAAAAGGGGCACTTTCAGAGATACATCATAGAACACCTTTACTTTTAAAGAGGAAATTTTGGTCTATTTGGCTTGGAATCACAGAAAACATACCAAAAGAGTGCCTATTTTCTCCAGAGAGCCATTTCTTTCATTGGCATGAAGTATCATCACAAGTTGGTAATGTCGTAAATGATAATGCTAGCCTTGTACTTCCCATTTCTAAAATTTAATAATGTCTTAAATCGGCTTCCCATTTCTTTTTATTCTTGCATATATATGCCACAGCATTAATGCACCTGCACCTCGGTAAGGAGACCATGGTTCTGATAATCTATTCATCTCTATGTTAGAAGGCCTTTCGGTTAATTTTTTTAAAATTTTCATTGCTTCTTGCAATGCCAAGTCTCCACCTGGCCACGCGTCAAAATCTTGAAGAGCAAATAAGCGAAAATTGTCGGCAGTCCAATCTCCAATCCCTCTAAAAGAAGTAAGCTGTTCTTTTATTTTTCCCCCACTTTTTTTTGTTAGTTCATCAAAGTTCAGTTTTCCTTCAGTTGTAGCCTTAGCTATTCCCATTATGTATTCAGATTTTCTGCGCGACAAACCAACTCGCATTAATTTTTCTGGATTAGAGCTAATTATATTTCTGGTTATGGTAAGGTTTTCTTCCTTAAGTCTCGTCCATATTGCTTCAGCTACTTTTCGAGATATCTGTTGTCCTATTATTATACGTGTAAGGGTTTCAAATGATGCAGGCATCTTTCTTTCTTCAGGATAACCATAAAATTTTACGGCCTCCTTTATGTCCTTATCGAGTTTGCCTAGTTTATCTAACGCTTGAGCGATTTTTAATTGGAACTTCTTCGACATAATATTTTCTGCTATATTAAAATCATCGTATTTTCAAGTTTTCAATAAAGAAAACAGTAGGAGAATAGAGTTGATTGTTTGGGATCTTCCTTTAAGATTGTATCATTGGTTGTTAGTTATTTGCGTAGTAAGTGCTTATATTACCGCTGATTGGAATGACCGAAACATTCATCAGTTCTTTGGAATGGCTGTACTAGGTTTGTGTGTGTTTCGCTTTATTTGGGGGTTTATTGGAAGCCCATCTGCTAAATTTTATTATTTAATAAAATCTCCAAGTAAAGTTATTTCCTATGTAATTCAGGTTTTAAAAAGAAAGGCTCATACTATTGCAGGGCATTCACCTCTCGGCGGTTGGGCTACTATTGCACTTATTTCAATTACAAGTTGGTTTGCAATAACGGGGTCATTTTCAAACGATGGTATTTTATTTTATGGACCATTTGCTCATTTTTTTCCATCATTAAGTGACCTTGCCACTAAGTTACATAAAAATGCAGAAATTTTTTTAATTTTAATCTTGCTTACACATTTAAGTGCAATTGCCTTTTATCGATTTTGGGTTGGCCATAACTTGGTCCCAGCAATGATACACGGCT
This sequence comes from uncultured SAR116 cluster alpha proteobacterium, assembly GCA_902520885.1. Classification (GTDB taxonomy): domain Bacteria; phylum Pseudomonadota; class Alphaproteobacteria; order Puniceispirillales; family Puniceispirillaceae; genus UBA5951. Next base: position 118,754 of record CABYPW010000005.1, on the reverse strand, counting down.
CAAGAGAAGAAACAGAGGGCCCCGGAGGAGAAATTTCATTAAGTCACACCATACTTGGACTAGGGTTATTATCATTCTGTTTACTGGGTGCTTTTCTATTTATTTTATTAAAACCGTCTTTTTTTTAGATAATTTTGAATTAATGAAAACCTTCATTAAGGGGGCAGATAAAGTGAATTCGGAGATTGACTAGATGATATTAAAAACTACTTCTACGTGGCATTGTTATTTTTGAAAGGTTGGCCGTAATGTCTGATGGATTTATATTATCTGTTATGGGTGAGAGCGAAATAGAGACATTTGAAGTTCAACTCAAAAATAAACGCATGTCACCGCAAGTACATGATACAATAGAAGACCAGGTAAATTGGCTTGGTTCAATACTAGATGTTGGTGCTGATACCAATTTAACTCAGGCTCAGAAAGAAAATATTGCATATATTGCTGAGTCATTTGTATTAGGTAATTTAAAATCAGAATTTAAAAGCTATGTGTTATTGCTTGTTCTTAGAGAAAAATGGCCAGTGGGGCAAAAATCTAAGTTTAAAATTAGAGCTGACAAAGTTGGCGCAAATCATACTTATATCACGCATATTTGTGAACCTCAGCTAATTGGACCTTCTCCAGATGAAAAGGATTTAAAAAAGGCTGAAGATAGCTCTCTTGCCTCACAGCTTTCATTTCTTAAGAAAAATAAAAAACGGTTTGCAAATTCAAGCGCCATTCATGAATTTATTCGCCAACATAGATAAATTTGAGAACTTCGTTGAGCACTTTTAATTGCTAAATAACAAGCTCTGGTAAATTTTTGAATAACTCTAGAGCTTCAGGATTCGCCAGTGCTTCTGTATTTTTAACATCTTTGTTGTGTATTACATCACGAACAGCCAGCTCAGTAATTTTTCCTGAGCGAGTGCGAGGAATATCTTTAACAGCAATAATTACTTCAGGCACATGGCGCGGAGTTGCCTTAGCTCTTATTTCCTTTTTAAGTCGATTTTTTAATTCATCATCCAGTAATATGCCATCTTTTAATCTAACAAATAATATTATACGAACATCATCATTAATATTTTGTCCAATAACAAGTGCCTCTATTATTTCATTAAAAGATTCAACAGGTCGATATATCTCCGCTGTTCCAATTCTAATTCCCCCTGGGTTTAAGGTTGCATCCGACCTACCATGAATGATTATGCCATCATTTTCTGAAAGAGTTGCCCAGTCACCATGACGCCAAACATTATCAAACATTTCAAAATAGGCAGAATGATACTTGCTTCCATCTGGGTCGTTCCAAAACCCTATTGGCATAGATGGGAAAGCAGATTTACAGCATAATTCACCCTGTTCACCTTTTAGACTTATTCCCTGTTCAGAAAGAATTACCACATCCATGCCAAGCCCTCTACATTGTATTTCGCCTGCATAAACTGGTCGTGTTGGGCAACCAAGCACAAAACAGGATACAATATCCGTTCCGCCAGAAATGGAAGCAAGCTGTACGTTAGTTTTGACGTGCTTATAAATGAAATCAAAACCCTCTACATTAAGAGGGGAGCCTGTTGAACAAATAACTTTAAGATTAGTTAAATTTGCGATTTTTTTTGGATAAATGCCAGATTTTCTAGAAGCATCTATAAATTTTGCAGAGGTTCCAAGCAGATAAAGCTTCTCCTGTTCTGCCATTTTCCATATCCTTTCTGGACCGGGATAGAATGGGTTTCCTTCAAACAGCACTATCTTTGCCTGTACTGCGAGTGAAGACACTAGCCAATTCCACATCATCCATCCACAAGTTGTAAAATAAAAGACAGACGCATTTCTTGTGATATCGGAATGAAGCCTATGTTCTTTAATATGCTGCAACAGTGTGCCCCCAACACTGTGCACAATACATTTTGGTACACCTGTGGTGCCTGAGGAATAAAGTATATATAAAGGATCGTTGAATTTAACAGGTGTGTATTCTTCTATTGGCGAATGTTTAAGGGCATCTGAATATAAGGATATTTTTGGCTCAGATACTAAATCAGATGCGTTACCTGAATAATCATGAACTAAAATATGAACAAGGCTTGGTAATTTTTCCATAAGTTGGCGAATGACGTCTACCCTACTAATTTTTTTGCCTGCGTAAAAATATCCATCAACAGTCACTAGCAATTTTGGCTCAATCTGACTAAAGCGGTCAAATACGCCATTAAATCCAAAATCAGGAGAGCAGCTTGAATAAATGGCTCCAAGCGATGCTGCTGCAAGCATTGTTTCCACTGCCTGCCGTATATTTGGGATGTAAGCGGCTACTCTATCTCCTTTGACAACGCCTTGGGATTGCATCCAGCCTGCAAGTGCAGTGACACGTTCCTTTAGTTCTTTTCGAGTAAGAGTTTCAATAGTGCCATCCTCATGATGACTAGATAGCGCAGCCTGACCATCTGCATTAATCAGCAAGTTCTCAGCAAAATTTAAGCTTGAGTCTGGGAAAAATTGAGCGCCAGGAATTTTATCTCTATTAATCAGTAGTCTCTTGCCTTTACGCCCAATAACACCGTGCCATTGCCAAATAGAGTCCCAAAATAAGTCTGGGTATTCTACTGACCATAACCATAAATTTCTGTATTTATTTCTCCAGTCAAACCCGTGATGAGACTTCACCCAGTTTGCGAAATTACTTAATTCTGACTTTTCTATTTCCGAGGGGGTAGGTTGCCATAATATGGAAGTGGCTGTCATATTTATACTCTAAGATGATAACTATTATATTTTTCTCTTTACAGATAATGCTTGTAGATAAGCACTGATTTTGAATTTTGCCAATCCACTTTGAACGAGAAAGTAGAATTTAGCTTTGCAAATATAGTTAAAATTTATCTCAATATATTTTTTTATCTATGTCTAGAATAATTTAAAGAATAAGAATGCTATTCAATTCGAATAAATAAGTTTGTATAAAAATTTTGAAAATTACTTCTTATTTGGTTTTAATTTAATATGTGAGTTGAGAACACAGAAAAATAATTCCAGTAAATTATAAGGTTTCTCGACAACCTTTGTTTAAATAGGCTATTACTAAATTATTTTTGTACTAAGCAGGAATGCTAATGGCAACCCATGATTATGATCTTATAGTAATTGGAGCGGGCTCTGGCGGAGTGAGAGCTAGCAGAATATCAGCCTCTTTTGGGGCCAAGGTTGCTATTGTTGAAAAAGACCGTCTAGGAGGTACTTGCGTTATTAGAGGATGTGTTCCGAAAAAGTTACTCGTTTATGGAGCCAGTTTTGCTCACGAAGCGGTTGATGCTGAGGGATTCGGCTGGCAAATTGAAGGCTTAATGCACAATTGGGGGGCACTTATATCAGCGAAAGATGCTGAGATTTCGCGTCTTGAAGGAATTTATAGGAAACTACTCGAAAATGCGGGTGTAGATCTAATTGAAGGAAAAGGAATTATTATTGGTCCAAATGAAGTCTTAGTTAATGGAAAGACATTGACTGCAGAACGAATTCTTATAGCGGTAGGTGGTGTTCCCTCCATTCTAAACACGAAGGGGATGGCAGAAAATGCAATTACGTCAAATGAGGCGTTAGACCTGAAAGAGCTGCCTAAAAAAATTATTATTCAAGGTGGTGGTTATATTGCGTTAGAATTTGCAGGTATTTTTGCATCACTAGGAAGTGATACTCATTTAATTTTCAGAAGCGAATTTCCTCTTCGTGGGTTTGACGATGATGTAAGAGCTCACATTGCTAACTGTCTTACTGATAGGGGCGTAAAACTTCATCCAAATACTTCAATTACAAAAGTTGAAAAAAACTCAGATAAGCTATCTGTTTCTTTAGATAATAACGAGATGATAGATACTAACCAACTTTTAGCGGCTACGGGAAGGAAACCAAACACCGCATCGTTAGGCCTTGATAAAATTGGAGTAAAAATGGGAGATGCTGGACAAATACTCGTGTCTGAGAATGGTCAAACTTCTGTTCCATCTATTTTCGCTATAGGTGATGTAACAGATAGGGTAACTCTTACACCTGTTGCAATTGGGGAGGGCCACGCCTTCGCAGATACTATTTATGGAAATAATCAAAGAATATTGTCTCATGAGTTAATCGCCTCTGCTGTATTTAGTCAACCGCCTATAGCTTGCGTTGGGATAACAGAAAAACAGGCTATCGATAGAAATATAAGTGTTTTAATATTTGAGTCTAAATTTAAGGCAATGAAAAATACCATTTCAGGACGAGCAGAACAAAGCTATATGAAATTAGTTGTAGAACATGAAACTGATAAGGTAATTGGTGCGCACATGGTTGGACCAGATTGCGCTGAAATTATGCAAGGAATTGCAATTGCAATGAAAATGGGAGCTACCAAATCAGATTTTGATGCCACTGTTGGCATTCATCCAACTGCTGCTGAAGAATTTGTAACTATGCGAACACCAAGAGTTTAAACTTGTGCGCTCCTATAAAATTATACTCTACATCGTAAAATAGCTTTAAAATTATAAAAATAAAAATAAAGAAACGGGCAAGTTTATTTGCATTTAGTAGCTCAAAACAGTACATTTGGGTAGCGGAAACAAAGATTATTTTTGTTTGTAATATTAAATTAAAAAATAGGTGTTGGTATGAAATGGCAACCAAATAGCTGGCGCAATTTCCCTGTTAAGCAAGTGCCAGAATATCCCAATGCATCTTTGCTTCATGAAGTAGAAAAAATGCTTGAAAAACGCCCTCCTTTGGTATTTGCAGGAGAAGTACAGGAATTAAGACAAAAGCTTGGGCAAGTTGCAAATGGAAAAGCATTTTTGCTTCAAGGTGGAGACTGTGCCGAGAGTTTCGCAGAGTATAGTGCTAACAATATTAGGGACAGTTTTAAGGTGATCTTGCAAATGGCTGTCGCGCTTACTTTTGGTGCGGGATTGCCTGTAATAAAAGTTGGCCGAATGGCAGGCCAATTTGCTAAACCTCGTTCTTCTCCAACAGAAGTTATTGATGGCATTGAACTTCCATCTTATCGCGGTGATATGGTTAATGGTATTGAGTTTAATGAGGTAAGTAGAAAACCAGACCCCAAAAGATTATTGAATGTTTATGACCATTCAGCATCAACTTTAAACTTATTGCGCGCATTTTCTCAGGGAGGGATGGCTGACCTGAATCAGGTACATAGCTGGAATAGTGATTATGTTAAAGATACAGCACAATCAAAGAAATTTGAGCAGTTATCTGAGAAAATTGAAGAATGTCTTAAATTTATGGCTGCTTGTGGTGTTAATTCAGATAATACAAGAGCTTTGATGGAAACTGAGTTTTATACTAGTCATGAGGCTTTATTACTTAATTATGAAGAGGCAATGACCCGTAAAGATACAATTACGAATGCAAAAGAGCTGTTTACAACATCAGCACATATGGTTTGGATTGGTGACCGCACGCGTCAATTAGACGGCGCTCATGTTGAATATATGCGTGGTATTGCAAACCCGATTGGAATTAAATGTGGTCCATCTCTAGAAGCAGATGAGTTAATCAAATTAATTGAAGTTCTTAATCCAGAAAATATATCTGGAAGATTAACCCTAATTACCAGAATGGGTGCAGACCTTGTTTTAGCAAAATTGCCTAAATTATTGAGTGCTGTCGATAAATCCGGTGCAAACGTAGTTTGGTGTTGTGATCCTATGCATGGAAATACTGTAAAAGCGAGTTCTGGATATAAAACGCGGCGCATTGAAGATGTTATGAGAGAGGTTGAGGGGTTCTTTTCTGCCCATGATGAAGTTGGTACTTATCCAGGTGGTATTCATTTTGAAATGACGGGACAAAATGTAACAGAATGTGTAGGAGGTGTTATTTCAGTAACTGAGGAATCTTTGGGGGATAGATATCATACACACTGTGATCCTAGACTTAATGCAAGTCAATCACTAGAATTAGCTTTTTTAATAGCAAATTTAATGAAAAAGCGCCGCGACCATTCAGCTGGAATATTACAGGCTGTTTAGCTGTTTTTCTAGTAAATGATGGGGAACCAGAACAGTGACCAAAATGTGGCCAGATAGTCAATCACACCCGCTTTATACTGATAGTTATTTCAACCTAACGCGAAAAATATTGCAGGAGCATGGGGATATAGAAGTAACCTATGCTGTATTTATGCGAAGGCCAGTGACGCTTGCTTCAAAAATGGCAATAGACTGGCTTTATAAAATGACAGAAGAGCGTGGCGTAGCTGTAAAAATAGAGACCCTTTTTAAGGAGGGCGCTTGGGTTGGTGCTGGAGAACCGATGTTTTATATTTCCGGGAGCATGGTTGCGCTAGTAGATTTAGAGACTATATTTTTACAAAAATTAGGCGCAGCCTGTGTCGCTGCTTATAATGCCTATCATATGTCAATGGAACTTCCTCAAGTGGGTTTCATAGCCATGGATGCGCGTCATTGCGCTGGAACAGAGATGGCAGAATTAATGGCATATGGCGCATCTGTTGGTTCAAAAAAAGCAATTTCGAAAAACGGAGCTAAAGGATTTATTGGTTGCGCAACTGATGCGACTGCACATCATTTTGGCATGACGTATGGAATAGGAACTATGCCTCACGCGCTGATCGGGTATGCTGGGAGTACACTTAAGGCAGCAAAGCTTTTTCACAAAACCTTTCCAGAACGTGCTTTAACCGTGCTTGTGGATTATTACGGAAATGAAATTGATGATGCCATAGAAGTTGCAACTGAATTTCCAGAACTAGTGGATTCAGGGCAGTTGGGTGTTAGGATTGACACACATGGTGGAAGATTTGTGCAAGGTTTAGATACACAAGAATCATACGCTGTTTTAGATAGAAATATACCTAATGCTATTCGTGGATACAGAACTGAACAAGAGCTGAAGTATTTAATGGGAACGGGCGTTTCAGCTGCTGCCATTTGGTATATGCGTGAACAGTTGAATAAAGCTGGTTTTCATAAGGTAAAAATTATCGCCTCCAGTGGATTTAGCCCTGATAAATGCCGTGTGTTCTCATTGGCAAAGGCACCGGTAGATATTATAGGTACGGGTTCTTATTTGCCTTCTAACTGGTCAGACACATACGCTACTGCGGATATCATCTCTTATAATGGTTTATATCAAGTCAAAATTGGACGAGAGTTCCTATTTTCTAGAAACAAATCTGCTTCTGATAAAGGCGGGAAGATATGACATCAGATAACATCAAAGAAATGGAGAAGCTTTCTATTGCACTGGCACAACTTAATCCGCATCTTGGTAACGTACAATCAAATACTAAAAAACTAATCTTAGCGCATAAAAAAGCTAATAAAATGGGTGCTGATGTTATTATTACTCCAGAAATGTTCCTTGCGGGATATCCATGTGATGATTTGGTGTATCGTGATGATTTTATTGCAGAGATTGAAGTTTCATTGAATGAACTAGCAAAACTTACAAATGACGGTAAGCCTGCAATTATTGTTGGTGCACCCAGAAAGAACGACGGTAATCTGTTTAATTCTCTTTTCGTATTAGATGACGGAAAAATAATTCATCATTACGACAAAATTAACTTGCCAAATTATGGTGTTTTTGATGAAAAACGTAATTTCAAGTCAGGGTATGGTGCAGGCCCGATTTCTCTGAGGGGTTGGCGTCTTGGTCTAGCAATTTGCGAGGATATTTGGACCCCTGATATTTGTGAGACATTGCAGGAGGCTGGTGCACAGTTAATTATTTCATTAAATGCAAGCCCATTTGAAATTGGCAAACAAGATAAAAGAATGGCAACGGCAATCGCCAGAATGGGCGAGACAAATTTGCCAATAATCTACTTGAATATGGTAGGTGGACAGGATGAAGTAGTTTTTGACGGTAATTCTTTTGCCCTAAATCTAGGTGGTGAGCTTACGGCCCATCTTCCAAGTTTTTCAGAAACAGTGTCTATAGTTTCAGTAGAGGTCAAGCCTTCGGGAGTAAGAATGATGGGCCAGATTCACAAACCAGAAGAAGGTATTGCCTCTTGCTATAATGCTCTGATGATCGGAATTAAGGATTATGTTGAAAAGAATAATTTTCCTGGTGTTGTCTTAGGCCTTTCAGGTGGAATTGACTCTGCGCTTGTCGCTGTACTGGCGGCTGATGCTCTTGGTGCTGATAAAGTTGATACGATTATGATGCCTTCTGAGTACACAGCAGATATTAGCCTTAACGATGCAGAATTACTCGCAGATAACCTAGGTATTAGCTATAAAACCATTTCAATAGCTGAAGCGATGTCGCAATTTAACATTATGTTAGAGCCTTATTTTAAAAATACAGATGCTGGTATAGCAGAAGAGAATATTCAATCTAGACTTCGCGGACTAACTCTAATGGCCTATTCTAATAAGTTTGGTTCGATGGTATTAGCTACTGGTAATAAATCTGAATATGCTGCTGGTTATGCAACGTTATATGGGGATATGTGTGGTGGGTATGCACCAATTAAAGATGTTTGGAAAACAACCGTATTTGAACTTTGCAAATGGCGTAATAATAATGTACCGCGATTATCACCTATCAAAAAAGATAGAATTATACCGGAGCGTATAATCACCAGACCACCATCAGCAGAATTAAGGCCAGATCAGCAAGACACGGATAGTCTTCCAGAATATGACGTACTAGATCCTATTCTTGTTGCTTTAACAGAAGAAATGGCGGACATAAAAACGATTATATCAAGAGGATTTGACAGGGAAGTTGTTGAAAAAGCTAGTCAATTATTGTTTAGAGCTGAATACAAACGCTTTCAAGCGGCACCAGGTCCTAAAATTACTACTAGGGCATTTGGCAGAGATAGAAGATTGCCTCTAACTTCGGGTTTTAGGCCTGCATATCATAATAGGTAGGATGCACATATGACATTGCCAAAGGTTAGATTTGCGCCAAGTCCAACAGGACATTTGCATGTAGGAAATCTTAGAACAGCGTTGGTTAATTTTCTTTATGCAAAAAAAGCTGGTGGTCATTTCATGCTCAGAATTGACGATACGGACAAACAGCGCTCATCATTAAAGTTTGAAGAGTCAATTAGGGATGACTTGAAATGGCTTGGCATCAAATGGGAAAGTGAAGACAGACAATCGGAAAGATTAGACATTTATAATAAGGCCTTAGAAAGGCTTATTCAAAATGGTCGCGCTTATCCATGTTATGAAACGCAAGAAGAGTTAGGTTTAAAAAGAAAAGCACTTTTAATGTCTGGCAAGCCTCCTATTTATGATCGAGCGGCTCTTCGCTTAACGGAAGCCCAAAAAAAAGCTTATAAAGAACAAAATATTATGCCTCATTATCGATTTTTACTTAATAATGAGGAGGTAAAATGGGTGGATCTTGTTAAGGGTGAGTCAAGCATTCATATGTCAAGCCTCTCTGACCCTGTACTACTTCGGGCTGATGGGAGAGTAATTTACACACTTGCCTCAGTTGTGGATGATATTGATCATGGTATTACAACAATTTTAAGAGGTGAAGATCATGTTACAAACTCTGCGGCTCAAATCCAACTTTTTGAAGCATTAGGAGCAAAGTCGCCAGACTTAGGACATATGGCCTTATTAGCTGGAGCAGAGGGGGAGGGTTTATCAAAAAGACTAGGTAGTCTCTCCATAGGACAGTTGCGTGAAGAGGGATTTGAGCCACTAGCAATTGCTGCTCTATTAGCGAGAATTGGTACATCTGACCCAATTGAAGCGTTTTCGATATTTGATGAAATTATAGAACAATTCTCAATAAAAAAGTTTAGTCGCTCAACCGCGAAATTTGATCCATCAGAACTTAGTTTAATCAATGCAAAAACACTTCAGCTTTTAACTTTTAATGAGCTTAGTGATAGATTTCGTCTAGAAGGTGTTCCTGAAATTGATGAGGCATTTTGGGAAGCTATTAAAGGAAATATTTTTTATTTTTCTGATATTAAGTTTTGGTGGCAATTATGTCACAGTGAAATAAAACCCATAATCGAGGATCCTGAATTATGTCAATTGGCTATTGAGAGTATGCCAGAAGGCGAATTGACGGCAGAAACCTGGAATAGCTGGGTTGCGTTGGTATCAGAGAAATCTGGTAAAAAGGGTAAATCTTTATTTCACCCCCTTAGGCTAGCTTTAACAGGTAAAACACAAGGACCCGAGGTAAAAAATCTGCTTAAGTATATGGGTCGGGAACGCGTTCGAAAACGTTTATCGGGAATAACGGCATGAGTGGTTTGCGTCTCTTCAATACACTTGCAAAACAAAAAGAACCCTTTAATCCTCTCAGCATAAATCACGTAGGAATTTATGCTTGCGGGCCCACTGTTTATGACAGAATACACGTAGGCAATGCAAGACCTCTTGTCCTTTTTGATATACTCGTAAAATTGCTTCGTTACCATTATAAAGACGTAACTTATGTTAGAAACATCACTGATGTTGATGATAAGATAAACAAACGAGCTTTGGAACTCGGGTTGTCTATCAATAGCCTCTGCGAAACGACTATTAATGATTTCCATGATGACTGCAGGGCCCTAAATGTTTCTTCTCCAGATGTGGAACCAAGAGCTACTGAGCATATTTCTGATATGATAGAGATAATTGAAACATTGCTTGCACGCGATCATGCCTATGAGATATCAGGTCACGTGCTATTTTCTGTTTTAACAATGCCTGAATACGGTAAACTATCAGGTAGAAGCTTGCGTGAAATGATAGCAGGTGCCCGAGTTGATATTGCCCCCTATAAAAAAGATCCTGCTGATTTTGTTTTATGGAAGCCATCAACTCCAGAGCAACCAGGTTGGGATAGTCCGTTTGGGAGAGGAAGGCCGGGATGGCATATTGAATGTTCTGCAATGGCAAAAAAATATTTAGGTAAAGAATTTGATATCCACGCTGGAGGTCTAGACTTGATTTTTCCTCATCATGAAAATGAAATTGCACAATCCTGTTGTGCACATAATACCCAATACATGGCACGATATTGGGTTCATAATGGATATGTAACTGTAAATGGTGAGAAAATGTCTAAATCTGCAGGCAATTTTACTACCGTGTCGGACGCACTTACTAAACATCGGGGAGAAGCTATTCGATATGCATTGATGGCCGCTCATTATCGAGCGCCACTTGATTATTCTGATGTTCAGGTTTCAGAGTCCAAATTAGCATTGGATAGGCTTTATAGAGTAGCGGGAGATGCGAGCCCATCATTACCACCATCTGAGTTTATTGAAAGTCTAGACGATGACTTAAATACTCCAAAGGCCCTTGCATTCCTGCATCAAAAAGTCAGAGACTTTAATAAAGGTGAAAAACAAGTAGCAGGTGAAATAAAGGCGTGCACAGAGTTACTAGGGCTTCTTAAATATTCATCGCAAGAATGGTTTCAATCAGAAGCACATAAAAATGAGCTATCTAGCCTAGAGATTGAACAACAAATCGAAGAGCGCAGAATTGCTCGTGTCAATAAAGATTTTTTAAAAGCAGATGATATTAGGCAAAAGCTTGCTTCGAGTGGTATTGAGCTATTTGATAATTCCGACGGTACAAGTTGGAGAAGGAAATAAAATGAAAAGACTACAGTTTTGTAAGGATTTTTGATAGGAGTTACTATATTTATTATGACAGTTCTCTGGATTGACAAGAAAGATGAATGTAATGAGTGACAAACACATCTGGCTTTTTGATACTACGCTTCGTGATGGTGGTCAGACAAGAGGCGTTGATTTTAGTGTTTCAGATAAAATTGCAATTAGTCAGGCATTAGATGAGTTTGGTATTGACTATGTGGAGGCAGGATGGCCAGGGGCAAACCCAACAGATGATCAGTTTTTTGAAAAGCCACCAATATTAAAAAAATCTTCCTTAGTCGCCTTTGGTATGACAAGAAGGGGTGGTAGATCAACCGAAAATGACCCTGGCTTCAATGCAATAATTAATGCGCAGACGGATGCAACTTGTTTGGTTGGAAAAACATGGGACTTTCATGTAAACACCGCTTTAAACATCTCAATGGATGAAAATTTAAGAATGATAAAGGAGTCGCTTCAAGCAGCAAGTGCTCGGGGTAAAGAGCCAATGTTTGACTGTGAGCATTATTTTGATGGATTCAAAGCAAACTCTGATTTTGCTTTGGAATGTGTAAAAGCTGCTTTTGACGGCGGTGCGCGCTGGATAATCTTGTGTGATACAAATGGCGGCACGTTGACAGATGATGTGTTTGAAATTGTCTCTAAGACGAAATTATTCTTACCTCAAGCAAATATTGGGATTCATTGTCATAATGATATTGGGCTGGCGGTTGCAAACAGCATAGCTGCAATTAAGGCGGGCGCAAGACAAGTGCAAGGAACAATTAATGGCCTTGGAGAGCGCTGTGGAAATGCAGACCTTATAACGCTTATCCCAACATTGATGTTAAAACTTGGTTATAAGACCTCTATTCCAAAGGAAAAGATTTCAAAACTATTGAGCTTGTCTCGAATGGTAGATGATAGGCTCAATCTGGTTCCTAACTCACATGCTCCATATGTAGGCTCAGCTGCATTCGCACATAAAGGAGGGCTTCACGCCTCAGCAGCTCAAAAAGACCCTAGAACCTACGAGCATATTCCTCCTGAGACAGTAGGAAACGAGCGTTCATTTGTTATTTCTGATCAAATAGGAAGATCAAATGTACTAGCGCGCTTTTCAGAGGTTGGTATTGAAATTCCTGCAGATGACATCAGGATAGAAAAGCTTATTAGAGACATTAAAGAAAAAGAGTATAATGGTTGGTCTTTTGATTCTGCTGAAGCTAGTTTCGAGTTACTTGCTAGAAAGGCATTAGGTCAAGTTCCAGACTATTTTTCGATTGGTCGTTTTAGGGTCACTGATGAAAGGCGATTTAATGCAAAAGGTGAATTGGTTGTTGAATCTGAGGCAACTGCAGCTATCACGATTGGTTCTCATACGCAGTATGAAGTTGAATATGGAAATGGACCCGTCCATGCTATTGATAAGGCTATCCGTAAAGCATTAATTCAGTTCTATCCTTCACTTGGTGATGTTGACCTTATTGATTTTAAGGTTAGAATTCTTGAACCACATGAGGGGCATAAAGGAACCGGAGCAGTTACCCGTGTTTTAATTGAGTTTAAGGATAAAAATGAAATAATCTGGAGAACGGTTGGTGTTTCTGCTAACATTATTGATGCATCTGTTATGGCTTTATCAGATGGAATGGTATGGAAATTAATGAATGACGGTGCAAACCATGCCTCAATCTAAAACAGTCCTAAAGTTTGCGTTTTTAGATTGACTGAAACATCTATTTTAACTTGAAAGCTGATAATGAATAAATCGCCGTTTTTGTCGCTCGTGCCTCCAGTTATAATTTTATCTAATCCTCAATTAGGCGAGAATATCGGCGCCTCAGCGAGAGCAATGAAAAATTGTGGCTTTACTGACCTAAGGCTTATAAATCCGCGTGACGGATGGCCTAATTCTGATGCTGAACCTATGGCAACACATGCTGCAGATATCCTAAAGACCACCACTGTATATAAGGACCTTGCTTCTTCCTGCTTTGACATCACACACCTATTTGCCACTACTGCGAGGCCCAGAGAGCTAAAAAAAACAGTTATCAATCCAAGAATGGCAGCTCAAAAATGCGTTGACTACACTCTAAGAGACCTCCCTTTTGACGGAAATATGCAAAAATATCCACCTCAAGCGAATGGAAACACATTTAAAGCTGCTTATTTATTTGGTTCAGAGAGGATGGGGCTGACCAATGATGAAATTGTTTTTGCTGATTTTATAGTAGAAGCAAATTTAAATCCTGATAGCAATTCATTAAATCTTGCTCAAGCTGTGATGATAATGTGTTGGGAATTTGTGATGATTGCCGCTTCTCCTGAGGCTATAAACGAAACTCAAGAAGAGGTATTTCCGCAAGCTATGTTGGAAAAAGTTAAACAGAAAAATCTAAAGTCTGCTGCTACTATTGAAGAGCAAAAGTATTTTTTTGATAGATTTGAGATGCTTCTTGAAAATAAAGGTTTCTTTTCAGCTCAAGAAAAAGCACCCACGGTAAAACGCAACTTGAAGAACTTTTTTATTAAGGCTTGTTTTACAAAACAGGAGCTTTTGACGTGGCACGGAATTTTGACATTATTTAGTAAGCAGAAATAGCTTATTTTCTTGACGTACTAGAATGATTTGGGTATTCACTCCTCTATTCCTGGGAATGTTGGATGTGTGCGAACTCGGTAGCATCCCGGCTTACAATAAAAAGCAATACCGGGACAAATAAATTAAAGGAAAATAAAATGGCTCCAAAAGTCGAACATAAGCGCCGTAACTCTAAGCATAAAATAGATCGTCGAATGGGCGTAAATATCTGGGGGCGAACAAAATCTCCGTTGAATGCTCGCTCTTATGCTCCTGGTCAGCATGGTCAGCGAAGAAAAAAGCCAACTGATTATGGTACCCAGTTGATGGCTAAGCAAAAATTAAAGGGTTATTATGGTAATATTGGTGAAAAGCAATTTAAGAAATATTATATTGAGGCAGCAAGACGTAAGGGGGATACTGGTGAGAATTTGATAGGAATATTAGAATCTCGTTTTGATGCCGTTCTTTATCGTTCTAAACTCGCACCCACAGTGTTTGCAGCACGACAGTTCATAAATCATGGGCATGTGTTTCTCAATGGAAAGCGTTGCAACATTGGCTCTGTCATGCTTCGTGTGGGAGATGAAATTCAGATTAAAGAAAAAGTGAAGGATATACCACCTATTCTCGAGGCTATGGCATCAAATGAACGTGAGGTTCCTGAATATTTAGAAGTGGATCATGATAAGCGTTCCGCAAAATATATTAGAGTACCAGCTTTTGATGAGGTACCATATCCAGTTATGATGGAACCAAATTTGGTTGTTGAATATTATTCCCGATAGTAAACAACTTTATATTTATAACAAGGCGCTTTTAACACGGTGCCTTTTTTATTTAATTCATATTTTTAGAACATTATTGTGGTGATACATTAATCCCGTGGGTATTTAACATCTCTAATAATTCACCGGTCTCGTACATTTCCCTTACAATATCACAGCCGCCCATGAATTCACCTTTAACATAAAGTTGAGGAATAGTTGGCCAGTCTGAGTAAGCCTTAATTCCTTCTCTAATTTGTTCATCTTCAAGAACATTTACTCCTCTAAATTTCACACCGATGTGACTCAAAACTCCTACAACAGCTGCTGAAAATCCACATTGTGGCATTACAGGTGTACCTTTCATGAATAGAACAACATCTTGGCTATTTATTTCTGACTTGATTCGTTCTGATATATCAGGGTCAAGTGTTCTCATTTTTAATTCTCACTTTCTTATCATAAGTTTCTTATTTTGGTATTTTCGTTTGTAGTGCAAGAGCATGTAATTGGTCACCCATCCTGCCATCTAAAGCTTGATACACCATCTGATGTTGTTGAACACGTGTTTTTCCGGCAAAAAGTTCTGATTCGACAAAGCATGAATAATGGTCTCCATCACCAGCCATGTCTTCAATTTTGACGACAGCATTTGGAAAGGCTTTCATAATTAATTCTTCGATTTCATGTGCCTGCATTGCCATTTTTTATCAAATTTCCTCTTACTTTATGAAAATTGTAATAATTGTTTCGTTAACCCTGTCTCATAAATATTTTGCAGTTCTTTAAGAGATATAATATCTCCATTTGATATTTTCAATTCTTGAGTTGAACTAGACCTGCCCAGATAACTGAAAGGGATATTGGCATTTTCAGAACGCTTTATGATTTCTTTCAACTTAGTTGTTGCAATTATATAACTAGATTGATTTTCTCCAAAAAACCAACAATGAGGATCTGCCTCTTTTGGATGTATTATTTCGGCACCATTATTACCCGCTAGCATCATTTCAGTCAAAGCAACCAACATACCACCATCAGAAATATCATGTGCGGCATTAATTAAATCATTGTGATAGCAATCTAATATAAATTTTCCAGCTTTTAACTCAGAGTTTAAATCAACCGGTGGTGGTGCCCCACCAAGCTTCTTGGAAATAAATTTTGCATAAGTACTATTGGACAACCAACCTGAATTATTTTTTTCGTTTTGTCCAATGATAACTATATCATTATCAGATGGGAGTGCAATTGTACCAGATTTCTCCCAGTCATCCATAACACCAACCATGCCTATTACAGGGCATGGTTTAATGGCTCTTCCTTCTGTTTCGTTGTATAATGATACATTTCCAGAAACAACAGGCGTCGATAGTTGAATGCACGCATCTTTGATACCAGCAACACTTTCTACAAGCTGTGCCATTATTTCTGGCTTTTCAGGGTTTCCAAAATTAAGATTATTAGTTATGGCAAGAGGTGTGGCCCCAACAGCGATAATATTACGGTATGCCTCTGCCACAGCTTGTTTGCCACCACTAAAAGGGTCTGCCTCTACGTATCTAGTGGTGCAATCAGTGGTTAATGCAATTGCTTTTTTTGTTCCATATACTCTTACAAGTGCTGCGTCCCCTCCAGGGCCAACGATAGTGTCTGCCATGACTTGACTGTCATATTGTTCATATACCCATCTTCTTGAGCATAAGTCTTCACTCCCAACCAGTATTTTTAAGGCTTCTGTTATAGGTATTTTTTGCACGATATCATTTATGTTTGCTGCAATTTGTATTTCTGATGATAGATGCGGCCTATCATATTCGGGTGCGTTATCTACTAATGGTGCAACTGGAATGTCACAAGCAATTTTTCCTTCTTTGAGAAGAACAAGCCTATCTGTTTCAGTGACTTTTCCAATTGGCATAAAATCAAGGTCCCATTTATTAAATATTTGTTGTGCAATTTCTGCCTGATTAGGGTTTACCACCATCAGCATACGTTCTTGGCTCTCAGACAGCATAATTTCGTAAGCAGTCATATTTGTCTCTCTTACAGGAACAAGATCAAGATCGATTTCCATACCAAGTCCCCCTTTTGCGGCCATTTCAACAGAAGAAGAAGTTAGTCCAGCGGCACCCATATCTTGAATTGCAATAACTGCATCAGCAGCCATTAGCTCGAGGCATGCCTCCATCAGTAATTTACCCTTAAATGGGTCCCCAACCTGAACTGTTGGGCGTTTTAATTCTGCCTCATCATTAAATTCAGCAGACGCCATAGTAGCTCCATGTATGCCATCACGTCCAGTTTTAGCTCCAACATAAATTACTGGATTCCCAGCACCGGAGGCAGCAGAATAAAAAATTCTATCATTATGCGCTAAACCAACTGCCATAGCATTTACAAGAATATTACCATTATAAGAGCTATCAAATTCAACTTCACCACCCACTGTTGGTATACCTATACAATTACCATAACTACCTATTCCAGATGTAACACCAGAAATGAGATGTGATGTTTTTTTATGGTCAATTTGTCCAAACCGCAGCGCATTAAGTAATGCAATGGGGCGTGCGCCCATTGTGAACACATCCCGAAGGATACCGCCCACACCTGTCGCGGCTCCCTGATGCGGTTCTATAAAAGATGGATGATTATGACTTTCAATTTTGAATACAACTGCAAGGCCATCACCAATATCAATAACACCAGCATTCTCTCCTGGGCCTTGTATGACGCACTCACCCTCAGTAGGCAGAGTTTTTAGCCATTTTTTAGAAGATTTATAGGAACAGTGCTCTGACCACATTGCTGAAAAAATACCAAGTTCACACAAATTTGGAATACGTCCTAAATGCGAGCAGACACTGAGCCACTCTTCTTCGGAAAGTCCCATAGAGACAGCATTTTCATATTGCATTTCTGCTTTCTTACTCATGTTTTTATTGCCTCGAAGATTGAGTGCAAAAGTTTTCTTCCATCTGCACTTTCGTGACCTTTGCCCATAGCCCGTTCAGGGTGTGGCATCATACCAAGAATTTTTCCGTTTAACGAACATATTGCCGCAATATTATTTAATGACCCATTTGGATTACTTGAAGTAGCATATTTATCTGATTTATATCTTAAAACCACCTGTCCATTGCTTTCAATGCGATTCAAAGTTTCTGCGTCAGCAAAAAAATTTCCTTCATTATGAGCAATTGGAATTTGAAGGGTCTGCTTATGGTCAAGCGACCCTGTAAGAGCACAATTTGTTGCTCCATTCACAGATAATGTTATTTGTTTACAGATAAATTTTAGTTCTTGGTTACGGCCAAGAAATCCTGGTAACATCCCTGACTCGGTCAATATTTGAAAACCATTACAGACGCCTAAAATTGCACCTCCCCTTGCTGCATGGTCATGAAGCGCATTCATAATTGGCGAGTGTGCAGCAAGTGCGCCACACCTTAGATAGTCACCAAAAGAGAATCCTCCTGGGATAATTGCAAGGTCAATGGGGTCTAGATTATTTTGTTTATGCCAAATTAGAGCAGGTCTCCTGCCTGTAAGTGACTCTACCGCAACCATCATATCACGATCACAATTTGAACCAGGAAATACTATTATTGCAATCCTCATGATAGTTCATTTACCCGAATTTTATATTCTTCAATTACAGCATTTGCTAAAAGAGCTTCACACATTTTAGCAGCTCTATATTTAGCTCGTTCTTGATCTTCTGTTTCTATAAAAAGAGTTATTTGCTTACCCACAGTCACATTTTCTAAATCATCAAACCCCAGTGAGAAAAGAGATTGTTTTATTGCTTGAGCCTCGGGATCCAAAACTCCTGGCTTTTTATTAATTGTGATTATTACCTGCATGATAACTCCTTTAATTCACAAAAAATGAGGCTTTATATTTAGACACTTATTTTTCTGCCTTTAATTCAGGCAGTTGGATGGACATTCTATTGGCTATATCTGAGTAAGACTCAATTAAACCACCTAGGTCTTCTCTAAATCTGTCTTTATCTAGTTTCTGATTAGTTTTTATATCCCATAACCTACAATTATCGGGACTAATTTCATCTGCTAGGATTACCTCATGATTTTTGTTAGCAACCCTAAATCGTCCAAATTCTATTTTAAAATCTATGAGTTGAATATCCATCATTGAGAAAAATCCTGTTAAAAAATCTGCAACACGAAAGGTAATTGCAGTTATAGCTTTCATTTCTGACTTATCAGCAAGCTGCATGATCTCTATATGCTCTCTTGAAATAATAGGGTCACCAAGTGAATCATTTTTTAAACAGAATTCTATTAAAGGTTTCGGTAATACCTTTCCTTCTATAAGACCTAACCGTTTGCAGATTGACCCCGCCGCTACTTTCCTCATGATTATTTCAATAGGGATGATATCAACTTCTTTTACAAGCTGTTCCCTGTCTGAAAGCCTTTTGATAAAGTGATGAGGAATATTGGTTTGGTCAAGAGCGTGAAAAATTGAACTACTAATATAATTATTGATGATACCTTTTCCTTGAAGAGTGTCTTTTTTTTGTGCATTAAAGGCTGTGGCATCATCTTTAAAGTACTGAATAACAGTTCCTTTACTAGGACCTTTGAAAAGTTTTTTGGCTTTTCCTTCATACAGTAACTTCATAATCCCCTCTTAAAAGAGTTTAAAAAATAAATTATTTTTCGGATAAGAGAATATATTTTTGAACTTTAACTTTTAAAAACTCTCTCAAAAATAGTATCAACATGTCGTTGATGCTGTTTTGCGTCAAACAAGTTTTCGAGTTCCTCTATCGTAAAATACTTTTTTATTTTTGTATCAGATTTCATTTCATCTAAATAATTTCCACCCTTTTCCCATACATTCATCGCATACTTTTGGACTAAGTGATATGCATCCTCTCGACTTGCACCTTTTTGTGTTAGAGCTAACAGTATTTGTTGTGAATGGACCAATCCACCAAGGGAATTTAAATTTTCCTCCATTTTTTTTGGATAGATTACTAGTTTTTTAATGACGTCTTCCAGTCTGTTCAAAGCAAAGTCTAAAGTTACCGTCGAATCTGGTCCAATCATACGCTCTACGGACGAATGCGAGATGTCCCGTTCGTGCCAGAGGGCAACATTTTCTAGAGCTGGGATTACAGCGGACCTAACTATGCGGGCAAGACCAGTTAAATTTTCAGTTAATACGGGATTTCGTTTATGAGGCATAGCTGAAGAACCTTTTTGGCCAATTGAAAAGAATTCTTCAGCTTCACGAACTTCCGTTCTTTGTAAGTGACGAATTTCAATAGCTAAATTTTCTATGGAACTTGCAATTACGCCAAGCACAGAAAAAAACATAGCGTGGCGATCTCGAGGTATAATTTGACTTGAGATTTTTTCTATTTGAAGGTTCATTTTTTTAGCAACATATTGCTCAACTTTGGGATCTATATGCGCAAAAGTACCGACAGCGCCAGAAATTGCACAGGTAGAGATTTCCTTTTTTGCTGCTTTAAGCCTATTTTTATTTCTCTCAAATTCTGCATAAAAACGTGCCAGTTTAAGACCAAAAGTAGTCGGTTCTGCGTGGATCCCATGTGATCTGCCAATAGAAGGTGTGTATTTATGTTCTATTGCGCGGGCTTTTAAAGCAGATAATAGTCTATCTAAGTCGTCAAGCAGAATATCTGCAGCACGTGTGAGTTGAATAGAGAAAGTTGTGTCTAATATGTCGGATGAAGTCAATCCTTGATGAATAAAGCGAGCATCGGAACCTACATATTGAGCTAAATTCGTAAGAAAAGCTATAACGTCATGCTTTGTTTCACGCTCAATTTCATTAATTTGGTCAATATCAAACTTTCCTTTTTCCCATACTGCTTTAGCGGCAGTGTGAGGGATCACTTTTAACTTTGCTTGAGCATCACATGCATGAGCTTCGATCTCAAACCATATTTGAAATTTGTTGTGTTCAGACCAGACCTGTGTCATTTCTGATCTAGAATAGCGGGGAATCATAAACGTTTTTCCTGATTATTTATACTAACATCAATATCATCTTGTTTGAAAAAATGCTATACTCATAACTGCAAAGATTGATAATAATTTATTCAAAAACATAATTGAAAATTGGTAAAAAATGATTCTTAAAAAATTAGTTTTCAGCGCACTTAGTTATGCAGTGCGGGATCCAGCTGTGCAAAAGCAAGCAAAATATATTGCAAAAAATGTTGTCACCAAAGCTAAACCAGCACTCTTAAAAGGAAGTAGGGTAGCGGGTAAGACCTATAGAAAAATTAAAAAGGAAATTAAAAAAGGCATGGACGATTTTGAAAATGAAAAATAAAAATTTAAACAAAATACAGAAATATTCTCAGTTTCCTAATTATCGTTAAGTAATTAATAATAATGATTTATATGATGATGAAAGATTAGAAATATCATTTATTATAAAATCGGAATTTAAGTTTTTATATAGGGAGGAAATTTATACCCTATCGCTGAAGATGTAAAAATTTCTGCTCCTGTTTCTGTAATGCCAATAGAGTGTTCAAATTGCGCGGATGCACTCTTATCTCTCGTTACAGCAGTCCAACCATCGCTTAGAATTTTTGTTTCTGGTCTACCCGCATTAATCATCGGCTCAATTGTAAAAATCATTCCAGGTTCCAACAACATCCCAGTTCCGGGGGTTCCAAAATGAAGAACGCTTGGAGCACAATGAAAAACCTTACCAAGGCCATGTCCAGTAAAGTCTCGAACTACGGAAAATCTATTTTTCTCAGCGCACGTCTGTATGGCATACCCTATATCTCCAAGTCTATTACCTGGCTTCGCTGCTTCAATTCCAAACATCAAGCAGTCATAAGTAACTTCCGTTAAACGCTGCGATTTAATAGGGGGTGTTTCAACGTAATACATTCTTGAGGTATCACCATACCATCCATCAAGAATAACAGTCACATCAATATTCAATATATCACCAGACAATAATTTTCTGTCACCTGGTATCCCATGACAAACAACATGATTTAAAGAAATACAGGTAGATTTAGGAAAACCTTTATAATTTAAGGGGGCGGGTATGGCTCCTTGCTTTATAATATACTCATGACATATATCATCAAGCATCTGTGTCGTAGTGCCTTTTTTTACATACTCTGTAATCATGTCAAGAACGTCTGCTGCAAGTGCACCAGCCGCGCGCATTCCTTGAAAGCCAGCTTCATCATGAATTAATACATCACTTTCTCGCATTCTTAATCCTTTATAAAGAATACTAAACGTCTATTTGCATTTTAGCGACAACGTTATATAAGCCTTACATAAATTAACTTAAATATCTAACATTATAGTAATGATATACTTGGAGACATAGGTAAATGGCAAATCCGACAGCAGCAATATGTATCATAGGTGATGAAATTCTCTCTGGTAGAACAAAGGATAAGAATATTGGCTGGTTAGCAGATCAACTTACAGAATTAGGCATTCAATTGACGGAAGCACGAATTATTGCAGATGTAAAAGAAATAATAATTCGTCATATTACTGATTTATCTAACTCAAATGATTATGTTTTTACTTCTGGTGGCATTGGACCAACCCACGATGATATTACAACTGAATCTGTTGCCCAAGCTTTTGGTGTTTCCGTGGAACGAAATCGGGAAGCATTGCATCGGCTCGAGCAGCATTATAAGGGGACTGATATTGTACTAAACGAAGTTAGAAAAAAAATGGCCGATATTCCTATTGGGGCAACTTTAATAGATAATCCAGTAAGTGCAGCACCTGGATTTTGTCTAAAAAATGTTTATGTAATGGCAGGTGTTCCATCTATCATGCAGTCAATGTTTGATGGTATCGCACCTAGCTTAAAAAAAGGTACAATTCCAACCAGGCTTACTGTGCAATGTCAAACAGGTGAGGGAAATGTTGCACATATTCTAGAGCGGATAAGTGATAGATATGAAACAGTTTCTGTTGGAAGTTATCCTTGGTTTAAGCCGGGACAATTTGGAACAGCAGTAGTATTAACAGGGCTCGACAAGAATACGGTAGTGAAAGCTGCGAACGAGTTATGTGTGTTAGTAAGACAGTCTGGTTATGAAGCGGAAGATGCTGTTTAGTTTATTTTTTTGAATTTGATTATTTAATTTAGAAATACGGGTTTGCTAGCTATTCCAAGGCCCCTTTGGAGTTTTTTTAAATGTTGGAAGCGACCCTTTTTTCGTCTTTCCTTCGAATTTTTGATAAGTATATTTTTTTTTAGCTCGTTTTTTTACCTCATCAAAAGAAATGGGGTCTGTAAAATCTGATTTTGATATCACAGTTTCATGTTTACCAAACAACGGTATATCTCTTCGTTTAAAAAATGGTATGAGGCAAGCACCTGCTAAAAATCCCCCAATATGGGCAAAATAAGCCACACCGGCCTCTTGTGAAAAGCTAGTAGGCGCCGCAGCAAATTGAGTTCCTATCCAGACTCCTAATACAATCCACGCAGGCATACTTATAAATCTTATAAAAATTAAAATTATCATTAAAACCTGAATTGGTGCCCTCGGATGTAGAACAATATAGGCACCTAATATACCAGCTATTCCACCAGAGGCCCCTATCATAGGAGTAGTTGATTCTGGGTCAATAAATCCCTGTGCGAAAGCTGCTACAGTACCGCAAATGATATAGAATATCACAAATTTGACATGTCCCATTGAGTCTTCAATATTATCTGCAAAAATCCATAAATAAAGCATGTTTGATCCAATGTGGAGCCAACCTGCATGTAAAAACATCGAGCTAATTATAGAAAGAAAAGGATGGAATAATTGTAATTCAGGGGGGAGAGACTGATGTCCAAATATAACTGACGGTATAACGCCATATTTAAGTGTAACAATACGGAGGGTGTAACTATCAAGTGATAATTGCCAGCAAAATATCACAACACAAAAAAGTAAAATACACCAAGAAATAATGGGAGTTCGTGAGGAATTCAGTCTATCAAATAAAGGTAAAAAAAACATAATATTAACAGATACAACATTGCAGGACAACTAAAGTGATATTTAAATTTTTTTTAAAATCCTTTTCTTGAGCTTTAGTTATGATTTTGATAATTAATTTGTTTGGTGGGGACACCCGGACTTGAACCGGGAAGACTTATCGTCGGCAGATTTTAAGTCTGCTGTGTTTACCAAATTTCACCATGCCCCCATTTTTGACATGCTATTTACACTCTTCTACAATGCGAATAGCTATTTTTACAAGTATCTTTCTAGATTGATTTAAAATTTATTTTCTCATTCCCACCGCCCAGCATAACGAAGCGCCTAATAAATGCCTCTTTCGCTTTTTTAGGTGAGCTTGCTACTAATTTGATATCCAAAGGCGTTCCTTTTGGTTTGGGAAAAACCTTGTTTGCTTCTTCTATTCTAAATCCGGCGATTTGAGTGGCTTCGATCCATGCCGCCATTTTATCTGCAAGTTTAATTGATTTACTTATTTCTTCTGGAAGAATTGCAGGCAAACCGAATCGTATATGAATAGCCTTTTGCAAATTTTCCTCGATGTTTCTGTATTCTGAACCTAGAGCTGACTTTAAAGGAGTTATTAAGTCGCTTATCACATATTCTGGTGCATCATGAAGCAAACATGCTAAGCGCCAATAATTTGGTAGTTTTGAAAAATTTATATGCATAATTTTCTCAACTAATATGCTGTGTTGAGCTACCGAGAAGGTATAATTGCCTAGTGTTTGTCCATTCCATCGTGCTAATCTAGATAAACCATGAGCAATATCATCAATTTCAATATCAAGTGGACTGGGCTCTAGTACATTAAGTCTTCGTCCAGAGAGCATCCTTTGCCAGGCCCGTTTTGGGGTGTGATTCTTTAAAGCCATATCTAAAATTTAATAACTAACTGAGAGGAATGTTGTTTACCAAACAAACTAAAATGTAAATAGTCTTTGTTTCTATTACATAGTAAGATAATTATTTACGTCGAGAAGACAAATGTGTAGAAAATCAACTTCTCTGATTGGTTTAAATTGCCATTTTTTATAATTTTAAAGCCAATATTGGATTTTGGTGGGGTTATGTAACGGTTTTAATGAGAGATAAGTTATGGATTTTTTTGAGACCAGAGAGAAGTACAGAAGAAAAGAATATCGGATTTATGTCAGTTTAGTAATTCGTATCAGTGTAATCGGGTTAGTTCTTTGGCTAGGTTGGCAATGGGGAAATTATGATCAAAAAAATTTATACGAGAATATAAATAATGAGTTAGATAAATCACAAGCTCAATTAAATCAACTTAATCAAGAAATAGCATCGCTCCAGCAACTTAATAAAAAACTTGCTGCAGGAAATATAATATCTGATTTAGGATTAAAAGATTCTGATAAAATCTTATCTAATTCAATCAAATTTTTGCTAGAATCTGACGTTTCATTAGAACAAATACGTCAGTCATTGCTTGCAATATCCTCTCCAATTAATTGTCGATCACTGGCAAATAATAAGCTTGCAGTGGCAACTGAATTGTATACTGGTTCTGAATCAAGCCTGTCCTTGTTTCAAGGAGGGCTGCTTGTTCATGTTCATGGTGCACCGTTTTCCCAAGGCAACAAGAACAATCCTTGGTTTGATCCAGAGCAGGATATTGAGGTAAGGCTAGCATATCTTGGTGGTCAAAAAATTGTTAAAGGTAGCTTGCCTCTCGATATTGTTATACCAGCAGAAACATGGCTGTTAAAAGCTTTAATAACTAAATCTAATTTGCGTGGTTATGTAAAAATAATGTTTGAGCAATGCAGTTTGCGCTGAACACATCCATTAAATTATTGTATTGATAAGGGATAAAACTCTATATTTACTTATCTAAAAATTAGAAAAATTTTATCTGAGTTAATAAAAGAATTTATGAAAAATGGGTCATTATTTTATAACAGGTGCCAGCTCTGGCATCGGAAAAGCACTGTCTATTGCTTTAGCATCAGAAGGTCACACAGTAAGTGCGGTTGCGAGGCGGATAGAACATCTTAAAAAAATAAAGGGTAAGCATAAAAATATTAATATTTTTCGTGCAGATGTATGCGACAGATTGGAAATCAAAAATGCTATCGAAAAGAGTATTAAAAGTGGTGGTAATATTGACTGTGCTATTTTAAATGCTGGAAAATATTTACCTCTTGGCGGACTTGAAGTTAATTCTGAAGAATTTTATGGACACATGATGGTAAACTACATGGGTGTCATTCATTCTCTAGATAGTATTATACCTAAATTTATTGGTCTTCAAAGAGGTCATATTGTTATCATGGGGTCAACAGCAGGATACGGAGGATTGCCAAGGTCAGCTGCATATGGACCAACAAAAGCAGCATTGAGTAATTTGGCTGAGGCGTTGCACATAGATTTAACTCCGATAGGGATAAAGGTACAAATTATTAGTCCGGGTTTTGTGGAGACAGAGGCTACCGCTATAAACGGATTTAAAATGCCACAAATTATTTCCGCAAGCAAAGCGGCAAATAATATCATTAAAGGCCTTAAAAGTAACAAATTTGAAATATGCTTTCCGACTGCCTTCGTAATAATAATGAAACTTCTAAGTATTTTACCAAAAAGTATTTATTTTAAAGTGATCAGATGGATAACTAATCGATGAATACAGAAAACTACTCACTTATTTATAAATATGCTCATTTATTTTCTCAACTGACCGCTGAAAATTTAGCCGATTTGAGTAAGATGGTCTCTGATGATATTGAATTCTCTGACCCCTTTAATACTACCTATGGTAAAACAAGGTTTATTGCCATATTTAGTCATATGTTCGAAGTCATGATAGACCCAAAATTTGAAATAATGGATTTAAGTGAATCACAAAAAGCAAGTTATATTAAATGGCGTTTAACTGGAAAAGTTAAAAGATTTAGATTTATTGTCATAAATATAGTAGGCATATCAGAGGTGAAAGTAAATGCGGAAGGTAAAATCACAATGCATCATGACCATTGGGATAGTGCCAGTCAACTACTCACTTTAATTCCAGTTATTGGCTTTATCACCCGACTTTCACTAAAAATTTTTAAATTAAAGCAATAATGATTTATTATCTTAAAGAAAAATATGATTTTTATTTGGCCGCATATAGTGGTTCAGCGTAAGAAGATGGTTGCGGATTTTTATTAAAAGAAATGAATACCTGCCCAAGCAATAAACCATATTTCTTTATTTTCGCATTATTAAGCATGATTGAGGGTGTTTGTTGAACCATAATATCCTCAAATTTAACTTTAATTTTATGATTAAACATTTTTAAATTAAAATGATATTGCCAATTTAAAATGGAATTACATAATTTACCGGTAGCTTCACCACATACATCTTCACATTTTCCTACGTAAGTTTCGTGGTCTATTTTCTCAATTTCCCACTTCCTAATTTCTTGCTCGCCATCATCGAATAAAAAGTACTCATCTAATGAAAATCCATTATCTTTTTTACTACCTATGATAGATACATTAAATCTTCTTCTAATGATACCAAAACGGTCTACAAATACGCCTGTAGCTTCAATGTTACCAGTAAAATAATTTTCAGGAATAAATTTCTCTGATAATGCTGTATTTCCATAAGTGTTTGTTAACTTATTCATAGAAAACCTGTGTAATTATAATTAATATTTATTTTACGAATTGAGTGCTAAATCGGTTCAAATTGTATATTTTGGGGTATAAAAAATGAGCTCTATTTGGTTTGGCGATAGGTAACAAAATTAATAAAAAGGAGGATAAAATAAATTCTTATTTAAAAATTGTCCGGTTTTCTTTAGGTTAATTTCAAAAAATATTTGGTTACATTTTATGTGTTATTAGCATTTGTTTTACGTCGATAACTCCACCCCTAAAGCCGCCCTCACAATAAGCCAAGTATAATTCCCACATTTTGAAGAAGCGGTTATCAAATTTTTTTTGATTTGCCAATTTTGGCCAGGCTTTAACGAAGCGTTTTCTCCAGTTTGATAGTGTTTTTGCATAATCAAGACCAAACCCATAGGCATCATTTATCTGTAAACCTGCACTGCTTATGGGATTCTGAAGGGCCGCAAGAGATGGCAGCATACCTCCTGGAAAAATATATCTTTGAATAAAATCTGGATTATTTCGATAGAATGGAAACTGATTTTCATTAATTGTAATGATTTGTAACGCTGCTTTTCCGCTTTTTTTTAATGATTGTCCTATTTTATTAAAATAAATTGGCCAATATTTTTCACCCACTGCTTCAAACATTTCTATTGAAATAATTTTATCAAACTTTTGGTTTAAGTCTCTATAATCAAGAAGCTTTAAGTCTGTATTTTGCGTTAACCCCTCTGATTGCATGCGTTTTGTTGCAAAATCAAACTGCGAATTTGAAATTGTAATGCCGGTGATATGTGCATCATATGTCTTAGCCACGTACTCCATGAAACCACCCCAACCGCACCCGATTTCAAGCACCCGATCACCAGATTTTATTTCAGCAAGTTCTGAAATTATTTTATACTTATTAAACTGAGCTTCATTAAGCCCTTGGTGTTCTGACGCAAAAATGGCAGATGAATAAGTCATGGAGGGATCAAGCCATTCTCCATAGAATTCATTGCCGAGGTCATAGTGGTAAGCAATATTCTTGCGCGAACCGGCTTTACTATTTCGATTTGTAAAGTGAATAAATTTTAATATTGACTGCTTTATTGGATTAAAAGTCAGTCTCTGACTAAGAAATTTGGAATGAAGTGAACCAAGTTCTATTAGGGAGGCTAGGTTTTTGGTCTCAATTTTTTCGTCCATATAGGCCTCACAAAAACCAATGATTCCACTTTTTAGTATGTGTTTTACAGAATCGTGTGAAGATAATATTATATCAGCCTTTGGTCCATCTTGATTGCCTTTATAGCCTATCAATTCTCCATCCGGGAAAGTGACTCGCAGTTCACCAAACTGTATCTGTTCAAAAATCTTTTTTAATGCCTTAATTCTAAGGGACTTCCATAGCTCTATTGTCATTTATTGAACTTTCGAGTTTGTGATTGGCTAATTCGGATTGATGGGGGTGTTGGTCTTGGATGATAAATGCATTTTTTTAAAAATAACTTAAGGGCTTCAAAATGAATCGATATTAGGGGTCTTAGTGGAAATTGTCTATTCACAATAATATGTTTCAAGATTTCAGTAGACGATAATATAGAAAAATTGCCACGCATGGTGGCTGTGAGAGCTGGTTTGTTATTTCTGAGATAGCGTACAATGAGCGAAAACGTATCTTTTCGTTTTTTATAGTTAAGAATATACTCACCATCAGTTGGAAAAAATGGTGAAACATGCATTTGTTTTAACGCAAAGTGTTTTTGGTTTTTGTTATTTTCTTCAATAATACTAACATAGCTATGAGAGTCGCCAAAGGTGTTATGAACTTCGTAAATTATGAGACAGTCTTTTCCTTTTTGGTCTTGGCAGATAAAGACTGAAATTGGGTTAAAATTTTGATTAAGAATTCTCGGGAATGTGAGTAGCAAAATATTCGCAATTCTTTTATTAGGAAGATATTCACGGGCTATACTTCTAATATAATCTGCAAGTTTGTGTGGATTTTTAGAGTATTTTTTATTCCTTTTTTTTTGAAGATACTCTTCACCATAATCTGACTGATAAAATGAAATGAGATTAAATTTATCCACTGAAAACAGGCTACTTTGACTATTTGCGATCTCTAGTTTATCCAAATCAATAAATACAGAAAGACCAGAGCGAGATAAAAAATGAGATGGTTTTCCGTGCCTCGTATGGGTGATAACTGAAGATGCTAATCTAACTGCTTGCATTAATATAAGCCCCATTATGTTTCCGCATTTTCAATGGCTTTCTTTTCCCAAATGTCTAGCCAATTGGGAGCATGGCAGGCTTCTGTTGGGCTAAACCATGGAATTTCAATATTGAATGCTTTTGCAATCGCTACAGCAGATAAAATCCCATCTTCATGAAAGCCATATCTCGTCCATGCTCCGCAAAAATAGGTATGGAGAGGTCCTTGTATTGTATGTAATTTTTTTTGTGCTTCTATAGCTTTTTGGTCAAAAATTGGATGTAAATAGGTGAAATGCCTATAAGGTTTTTTAATCGGAGAATCAGAAAAAGGATTTAATGTCACAAATAGCTGAAAGTGGTTGGAGATAGATTGTAGCTTATTCATCCAGTAAGTTACACATAATTCCTTTTTTTCTGAATTATTGGAGAGGTAATTCCATGAAGACCATGCCATTTTTTTCTTTGGCATATAAGAGGATTCTGAATGCAAGATTACATTATTTTTTTGGAAAGAAAATTGGCTCAATATATCATATTCCTCTTGTTTTATATCTCGCAATAATTCAAGGGTATCATTTGCATGAGTTGCAAATATAATCTTATCAAAAAACTCTGGTTTTTCCCCTTCAATCGAAACAATAACCCCTTGTTGTGTCCGCTCAATTTTGTTTATCGAAACATTACACCTAGCATTCGATCCAAGCATTTTTATAATTTTTGACACGTAATTTCGGGATCCACCGCTCACTGTTCGCCAAATAGGGCGTCCCGAAAAATCTAATAATTTATGATTATCCATAAACTTTATAAATGAGCGTGCTGGAAATTGCATAATCACATCAGATGGGCAAGACCAAATTGCTGCAGCCATAGGAAGCATATGGTCATTAATGAAAGTATCACTCATATGCATTCTAATCATTAATTCTTGAAGAGTTTCATCTGTTGGACCAAGATCTGCTTGATTTACCGCTGTTTTATAAAACCTGTATAAATCTGCAAGTAATATCCAATATTTTGGTTTAAGCCAATTAAAAGGTTGTGCAAATAATCCTTTCAAAGAACCAGCATATTCAAATTGACGATTATATAAAGATAGACCAAAAGACATTTCGGTTTTTTGTGTTTCTACATTTAATGCGTCAAACAACCCAATTAAATTGGGATAGTTAAGCTCATTATAAACAATAAACCCACTGTCAACGGCAACTGGCTCTGTGTCTTCGCCTTTTTTGACTTCTACGGTATGCGCATGCCCGCCAAATCGATTGTCTTTCTCGAATAGTTTGACCTCATGTTCTTTATGAAATAACCATGCGGCACTTAAACCAGCAATTCCTGAACCGACGATTGCAATACGCATAATTTACCCTTTTAAAATTTCAAATTTATGTAACATCATTTTTTTATATTCTTTCTATTTCATTTGAGTAAATTTGTAACATCTTGAATATGATAAAGTTTCGTTTTATGGCAAAAGTAAACATCAGGAGAGTTGGAAAATAATTTTGAGATAGCTTTGTCGGTGATATTCAATCCACCTGTTGTGACACCAAACGCTGGTATAATCATCAATTTTTTATCAAATATAAAACATTTTCCTGATGCTTTGCCTGCCCGTAATTTTAATTTCGCTTTCGGGTGATAATGTCCAATAATTTGACCACCCCCTGGTGTAATAGGTTCTTTGTACACCTGTCTTTTAAGTTGATGTCTAAGCTCAATATTATCAATAAATGTTGATTGGCATTGCTCTCCAATTAAAAAATCTGGCAATATTGGGTCATGATTTCCTATTACCCAGGTGAAATGTTTTATCTCCGATAATTGTTGTAGTTTTTTCCTATATGGGTCTGCGAGTGATTGTGCTGTCATTGCATTGTGAAAGCTATCACCCAGAAAAACACAATTTTGAGTTAGGTTCCTATTTAAGGCGGCTTCTAACAAATCCAAAGTCTCTTTGGTATCATATCCAGGAAGCAATGCAGCTCTAGATTGAGAAAATGCTTTTTCTAAATGCAAATCTGCAACAATTAATGTCTTGCTTTTCTCATGGAAACATGACCCATCTGAGTATAACCAGAAAATATGCCCACAGAATTTAATTTCAATTTTTTCATAAAATAAAGAGGAAGTTTTTGATGTAATGATGTTCGGAGGTTTCATGTTCTTTAATTTTTTATGATCTCTTTAATCAGGTCAATCTCTAATTCTTTTAGCATTGTTTCAACTGCCTCTGACATAATAGATTCTTTTCCGACCTCTAGTAAAATAGGGATGGCTAAAGCAGATATCTTAGGCAGCTCCATATGGGTAATCTTGTTTTCAAATCTATTCAAAAGCTCTCCAAGTCGCCGAATGTCAGTCAGGCCTCTTGCGGAATCCTGCCTTGTAGCTTCAAGTAATATATGATTTGGCTGATATTTCCTTAATACGTCATAAATTAAATCTGAATTAATTGTTACTTGCTTTTTAGTTTTTTCTAATCCTGGAATTTTTTTATCTATCAATCCCGAAATTATTGCTACTTGTCTAAATGATCGCTTTAACATAGTTGATTCTGCCATCCATTCCTCAAGTTCATCACCTAATATATCAGGAGTGAATAAGTTAATTGGCTTAATTACCTTTTCAAGAGACCAGATGGCGATAGCATAATCTGTTGCGACAAAACCTAGGGGCTTTAAATGTTGACGTTCCATCCGTTTCGTAAGAAGCATGCCTAATGTCTGGTGTGCATTCCGGCCTTCAAATCCATATGCAACAAGATAATGACGCTCTCCGCGTTGGAATGTTTCTAATAGTAATGTATCCGCATTAGGTAATTTTGAATGAAGTTGCTGAATTTCTAGCCATTCTCGCACAGGCCCAGGCAAAGACTTGTGAATTTCAACTGATTGCAAAATATGCCTGACTTTTTCAGACATATCAGAGGTAAGAGGTAATCTGCCTCCAGCATACGTCGGCACTTTTGGTTCTTTAGCAATGGTAGGTTCTACTATAACTTGCATATTAATTATTTCTACAAAAGCTACCACTCGGCCAGCAAATATAAAACTATCGCCCGTGCGAAGAGATTGGACAAAATATTCCTCTATTTCTCCAAGAATTGGGCCGCGGGCAAACTTAATTTTTAATGTTGTTGTCTCGACAATTGTTCCAATATTCATACGCCATCTTGAAGCAACACGTTTATTAGTAAGTCTATAAAGACCGTCGATACCTTTTACGATGCGCCTAAATTGTTCATAATGCTCTAAAGCATAACCACCAGTGCTAACGAATTCTAAAATTTTTAAGAATGTGCCTTTTTCGAGAGATCTATATGGCGGTGCTGTAAGTATCTGCCTATAAAGTTTTTCAGCATCAAAAGAACCTGCTACTGCTCTACCTACAATATATTGAGCAAGAACATCTATACTTCCTGGATATTCTTCTAACTTATCAAGCTTTCCATCAAGGATATTTTCACGGGCTGCTACTGCTTCTATTACCTCAAATCTGTTGGTAGGAATAATTATCGCATTGGAGGGCTTTCCTAGACTGTGACCTGAGCGTCCGATACGTTGAATAAGGCGAGTTGTTCCCTTTGCCGCACCCACTTGTATAACAAGGTCAACGTCTGACCAATCTATACCTAAATCTAGTGAAGAAGTTGCCACTACAGCGTCTAATTTACCCTCTGCCATTGCTTTTTCTACCTTTCGACGCTGACTAGCATCTAAAGAGCCATGGTGTAATCCAATATGCAAATCATTATTATTTTCCTTCCATAAAGATTGAAACAACAATTCTGCCTGTGCCCTAGTATTTACAAATATCAGACTAATTTTGTGAGCTGATATCATTTGATAGATATCTGCAACAGCATAATCTGCAGAGTGTCCAGCGAAAGGGATTTCATTTGATGTCGGATAATAAATTTCGATATCAATTTTTTTAGTTATATCTGGTTTTAAAATTGTCACTTTATTAGGTTTAGGTGATAGCCATTTTGCCAACTGCCCAGAATCTGCAACTGTAGCCGATAGTCCTATGAATGATGCATCGGGCGCATAATTACGAAGCGTAGTAATGGAAAGAGATAACAAATCTCCTCGCTTATTCCCAATAACAGAATGTATCTCATCTATAATGATTGTAGATAGATTGGAGAAATAATTTTTGGCCTCTGGCCATGCTAACATCAATTCAACAGATTCTGGGGTGGTAAGTAATATATTAGGTGGCTTTACTTTCTGCCTATTCCTATTTTTTGGAGTAGTATCACTAGTACGGGTTTCACAGAGAATTGGTAAATCCATTTCAATAATTGGTATTTGCAAATTTCGTTGTACATCAACACTTAGTGCTTTTAGGGGAGAGATATAAAGCGTGTGCAGTGTAGGCTTTAGTTTATTCTCAAATGGCAGCTCGCAAAGCTCAATAAGACTTGGTAAAAATCCAGATAATGTTTTCCCAGAACCTGTGGGAGCGATAAGCAAACAAGAATTTCCTTTCTTAAATTCCGAAATCATAGATAATTGGTGTTCGTAAATTTGCCAGCCTCTAGTTGAGAACCACCTCTGAAATTTTGATGGAAGGTTTTTGTTATTGGTAATATGACTTGTTTCTATTTCGCTCATTTTATTATCATACCTATATTTTGGCTTTTCTTGTGAATAGACTGTATAAAAAAGGCATTTTTTAAAAAATAGAGGTTATTTAATGATTGATTTATATTATTGGCCGACACCAAATGGTCACAAGATAACAATTGCTCTTGAAGAGATGGGATTGCCCTATAAAATCCATTATGTTGATATATCGAAAGGAGACCAATATAAACAAGAATTTCTTCTCTTTTCACCTAATAATAAAATGCCAGCGATTATAGATCAAAACGGAGTTAACTCACGACCAACAAGCATTTTCGAATCTGGTGCCATTTTGTTGTATCTATCCGAGAAAACTGGACTATTTAACCCCTCTGATATGAAAGCTCGCATTAATGTTTTGGAATGGCTGATGTGGCAAATGGCTAGTTTTGGTCCAATGCTCGGACAGGTTCACCATTTTAATTATTATGCGCCAGTTAAAATTGATTATGCAATTGAACGATATATAAATGAAGCAGCACGGTTATATGGAGTTCTTGATACTCAATTATCAAAGAGTGAATATGTAGCAGGGAAAGAATATACGATTGCAGATATGGCAATTCTACCATGGACTAAGAGCTATGAAAGACAAGGAATTGATTTAGTAAATTTTCCAAATATAGATCGTTGGAGAGAGAGTTTATTTAAAAGAAAGGCAGTTAAAAAAGCATATGAGATTGCAGAAAATAAGCAGGTAGACCTGCGCAATCTTAGTGGTGAGGAATGGCGAAAGTTATTTGGTACAACTAAGCCAGAATAAACAAAAATAACAAGAAGGTATCGCTCCAATACTCATGGTAAATACAAGCTGGCTAAAAATTTCTAAACCTGGTTTATATGTCTTACCCGCAAAAGCGCACATAGACCCAATTAGAGCTGTTGATACTGCTATTATTACTCATGGACACTCTGATCATGCAAGGCCTGGTCATCAACATGTGATAGCAACAAAACAAACAATAGCTATTATGTCGGCACGATATGGAGAAAATTTTGCTAACCAAAAAACTGCACTTACATATAATAATAAATTTACTTTAGGAGAGGTTGAAGTAAAGCTTATTCCGGCTGGTCATGTGCTTGGTTCTGCGCAGATAGTGCTAAAATATGAAAATACAAAAATAATTGCGGCTGGAGATTATAAGAGAGTCTTAGATCCGACATGTGTCCCTTTTCAGGTAGAGCAATGTGACGTTTTTATAACGGAGGCTACCTTTGGACTGCCTGTTTTTTCTCATCCAAATCCGGATGAAGAAATCAACAAATTAATTCAGGTTAGGCATCTGTTTCCAGAGCGTTCAATTGCAGTTTTGGCTTATTCTCTTGGGAAAGCGCAACGCTTAATAGCATTGCTCCGTGCAGCTGGATATGATGAGACAATTTTTATCCATGGTGCGTTAAAAAAACTTTGCGAATTATACCAATCTTTCGGCATTCAGCTGGGTAACTTGCAAACAATACCATTGGACAAAATTGAAAATCACAATAGTTCGTTAGCCAACAAATTTATCATCGCACCACCTTCTGCAATAGGAACCAAATGGGCGCAAAGATTACCTGACCCGCTTGTTGTTTCTGCATCGGGATGGATGCAGGTAAGACAGCGTGCTAAACAAGGTGGTGTCGAATTACCCCTTATAATATCAGATCATGCTGATTGGAATGATATTTTGCGCACAATTCAAGAGGTAAAAGCTACACAGGTCTGGATAACCCACGGGCGAGAAGATGCACTGATACATGCTTGTCGTCAAATGGGTTTAGATGCCAAAGCTCTATCATTAATTGGATATGAGGATGAAACCGAATGAAGAAATTTTCAGATTTGCTTCATTCTTTGTTATACGCACCACAACGCTCGGTCAAACAAGCTTATCTGGAAGAATTTATCAAGAATGCAAAGGACCCTGATAGGGGTTTCGCGATATCAGCATTGACGGGAGAATTGTCTATTCAGGGTGTTAAAACACATCTTATTCGTCAAATAGCATATAAGCGTTGTGACCCTTTACTATTTGATTTATCTTATGATTTCGTTGGAGATTTAGCAGAAACAGTTGCCCTTATATGGCCAACAAAATCTGTAAAAGATATAGAGATAAAAATAAGTGATATCATAACAGTGTTACAAGAGTCATCAAAGTTGCATGCAAGTGATTATTTAGAGGGATTGCTTGACCAAATGCCAGAATCACAAAGATGGGCATTATTGAAATTGGTCACTGGCGGGCTAAGAGTAGGTGTGTCGGCACGAATGGCAAGACTAGCACTGTCAAAGTCATATGAAATTGAAGTGGACGAAATTGAACAAATTTGGCCGCTAATACAGCCTCCCTATTTGGAATTATTTAATTGGTTAGAGGGTAAAGCTGATAAGCCTGATGCTAAAGGTAAAGCAGTATTTCGACCAATGATGTTGGCACACCCACTTTCAGAAACTGAGATTACAAAGATAGATTTCAGTTCTTTTCAAGCAGAATGGAAATGGGATGGAATCCGTATTCAATTGGTTTCGGCGAATGATGATTTACGCATATTCTCCAGGTCGGGAGATGATATTTCAAGCTCTTTTCCTGAACTAACAAGGCCACTTGAATGGCAGGGTGTTATCGATGGAGAACTTTTAGCAGGAACTCCGCTTAAGATTGGAAGTTTTCAGCAATTGCAACTTAGACTAAATCGAAAGAAACCGTCTGCTAAAATGCTTATAGAAAACCCAGTTTTTATTATGGCATATGATATCTTATTTGACCAAAGTTTAGATATTCGAGAACAAACGCTGGAATATAGAAGGGGTATTTTAGAAGAACGGATAAGTTCAGACCTGAAAATGTCTTATATTGGTCTTTCAGAGATATTACCCAACCCCAACCTTTCTGATTTAAAAAAATGGCGAGAGAAATGTAGGGCAGGCGGTCTTGTGGAAGGTGTAATGCTAAAAGAGATAAAAAGTGCTTATCACGCAGGCAGAATTAAAGGAAAATGGTTTAAATGGAAGCGGGAACCGCTTACAGCTGATTTAGTTGTCTTGTATGCACAGCGAGGTCATGGAAAACGTTCCTCATTTTTTTCAGATTTTACACTTGGTGCTTGGACTTACGACAGTGTGGAAGACAAAAAAATATTAATGCCAGTAGCCAAAGCTTATTCTGGATTTAGCAATGATGAGTTAAAAAAGCTTGATAAATTTGTAAGAGAAAACATCATTAAAAAATTTGGACCGGTAAGAGAAGTCAATAAAACATTAGTAGTAGAGATTGCATTCGATTCAGTGCAACTCTCTAGACGTCATAAATCAGGTGTTGCAACTCGTTTCCCAAGGTTTAAAGCTATTAGATGGGATAAAAAAGCACATGAAGCTAATTCTGTATCTGACCTTATTGCTATGATAGATATATAATAAAAAACTTACGGAAGTTTTATTGTATTTTTCTGACGTTTGCATCTCTCAGAACAATAAATTACGTTCTTCCAATTTTTTGTCCATTTTTTGCGCCAACTAAATGGTTTGTTGCAGGTCCGACATTGCTTCATCGGCAATGTGGATTTTTTTCTCATTTTTGCCATAAAAAATATTGCCTACGAGTAAAAAATAACGGTTATGGGTATAGAGGACTTTATAATTAGGATGGAATTGAATCTGCCTTAAAGCGCAATGTGCACTTACCTGTGGTTACTTGAGTAAACAAGGATTCTTTGCATTTAGTCCAGGGCATATGTCCCATACCGTTCATATCACGCCAAATAACAGCAATTACAATTAAGCTCATTAATATAACCAATAACCATCTTAAATCCATGATTAATCCTTTTTAAATTTCATATTTTGTAGAATAATACCAATATTTAGTGATTATTTTTTGAGTGCTTCATCCCAGTCAATTATATGTTCTAACAAATCATCTTCGCTTTCAAGTTCTGTTTCGGGCATGACGCGGCCGGCAACGGAGTTTCCAGAATCTAGAGTGCTAGACTTATTCCCAGTGATAAGGTGGTGCCAGTCAGGAAGCTCTAGTCCATTATGAACAAGCTTATAAGAGCAGCTATCAGGCATCCAGCTCAGAGGAGCTAGGTTACCAGGTGATAAAATAATACAATCTGCTATATGAGACTTACGTGTATCATATTGGCTGCATTGGGCTGTTTCACAATCAAGTAGTTTACAACAAACATCTGTATAAAAAATCTGCTCGCTATCAATATCCTGAAGTTTTAAAACGCAGCATTTACCACATCCATCGCATAAAGACTCCCATTCCTCATAACTCATTTCAGATAGTGATTTTTCTTTCCAGAAATCAGGTTGAATTTTTTTTTTCATTTTATCTAAATAGACTTTCGGTATAAATTTTCAAAATAGAACTTTGGAAATTGTGCATTTACGAGCAAACTTCATCACTATAAAAAGAATTTATGATAAAACAATCCAAAAATCCTAATGCGACAGCAAATTATAAAATGTTGAGCCCAGATGCAAAAATTACAGATGGTGTGCTTCGCTCTGATAAATTCAAGGATATATATTTCTCTTCAGAAAATGGTCTTGCCGAAGCAAGGCACGTATTTGTTGAGGGAACAAACCTTGCTGCTCTTCTTAATTCCAATGACCATTTAGTAATTGCAGAAACGGGATTTGGCACAGGGTTGAATTTTCTCGCTGTAATGGACTTAGTAGAAAAATCGGCTACTAATTGCACAATTGATTATATCAGCTTTGAGGCCTATCCATTAGATAAGGAGCTAGCATTTGAGGCTAGGAAACCATTTTCAGAATTGCAAAAAAATAGCATTTTGTTGAAAAAGCTATGGCCTGAAAACTGGGCATGTACTCATCATAGATTATTTTTACAGGACAGAATACATTTGCATCTTCATTATGGTGACGCACTTCTCGAAATGAAACAGCTTGATTTTAAAGCGAATATTTGGTTTCTAGATGGTTTTTCCCCTGCAAAAAATAAAGAGCTATGGACTGAAAATATATTCTCCCAAATTTCTAGATTATCTGCATCAAAAGCAACTATTGCAAGTTTTTCAGTTGCAGCATTGGTAAAGGATGGGCTTAGAAAAGTGGGGTTTGAGATTAAAAAAAAAGGGGGATTTGGAAAAAAAAGGGAAATGTTGACCGGATACTATACAGCTGGTCTTTCCAAATATTATTCTCATTCAGATAAAAAGGTAATCATAATCGGGGCTGGTATTGCAGGGGCTAGTATAGCCCATGGTCTAAGGACAACAAATATCACGCATATCGTTGTAGAAGCGTCAGAAAGAATTGCAGGTGGTGCATCTGGTAATCCAGTTGGTTTACAAGGGCCCCAGTTGATGGCTGCTCCGCACCCTTCTATGCAAATGTCACTTGCTTGTTTTTCCTATGCAAGAGAGCTTGCCTTGCAACAGGGTGTAGTCTTACATAAAGGACTAATTAGCTTGCATTATCCAGAAAAGCAGGGAAAAAGACAAAAA
Organism: uncultured SAR116 cluster alpha proteobacterium; assembly: GCA_902520885.1. Lineage (GTDB taxonomy): Bacteria > Pseudomonadota > Alphaproteobacteria > Puniceispirillales > Puniceispirillaceae > UBA5951. Next base: position 78,833 of record CABYPW010000005.1, on the reverse strand, counting down.
AAGATGGCTGAACAAGAATGGCCAAATGAGTTAGTTGAAGAAGCCAGCTCACGCCAGTTGTCGCAAATAGCAAATCTAGCAATTGAGCAGGATGGTTTCTTTCAGTCAGCGGGGCAACTTATAGATCCATCAAAATTTACTAAAAAAATGCTAAATGATAGTGAGGTGCTAACAGGTGTATCAATATCTTCGCTCGTAAAGAGAAAAGGGAGATGGGAGTTAACAACTACAGATGGCAGTATACTTACAGCAACTGACATTGTATTATGTATCGGAGCAGGTCTTCCTAAATTTCTCGAGAAATTCACACTTCCTTCATTAAATTTGCAGGTAACATCTGGACAACTTAGCTTTCTCCCAAAAAACACAACACTAACTAATCTCTCTGTAGGTCTTCAGTTTGGCGGGTATTTAACTCCAATGATTAACGGAAAACAAGTTTTAGGTGCAAGTTTCGATTTATCAGCTACTACGCAAGTTACGAAAAGAGGACATAATTATAATATTAGCCTTTTACCGGATGCATTGCAAAAACAGATTTTAGATACTGAACAATTACAGGGTCGAGTTTCAAAACGTCTTGCTAGTAAGGACAGATGGCCATTAGTTGGTGATTGGCATGATACAATTCATCTATTCAGTGCACTTGGTTCACGTGGGCTTACCATCGCCCCCTTACTAGGGCTAATTTTGGCAAGAAAAATTGCCGGTAGGCCACCTGGGTTAGAGAGAAACATTATGAAAATAATTGACCCTCACCGGTTTGCAATTCGCGCAACAAGAACTAAATCAAGGCGGTAGAGTATTTAAAAAATATTTTATGTGGAAATATAGTCTCTTGCTTTGATAAGTTCACCATTATAAGTGCAATCATCTCGCATTAAAGCGACAAAAGCAGGAGAAATATCTTCAGGTGTCGGAAGTGTAAGCGGGTCCTCGCCAGGAAAGGCCGCTGCTCTCATTCCGGTGCGAGTACCACCTGGGTCAATCATATTGATTTTAATTTTAGTCTTCTCGCTCTCAGCTGCCCAAGCTCGGCCCATAGCCTCTATTCCAGCCTTAGAAACAGCATACGCCCCCCAATAAGCACGGGGACCTAATGCAGCAGCAGATGACATTAAAACAACTCGAGCAGATGGTGCTGCTCTCAATAATAGATCAAAGTTTCGTATTTGATGCCACACAGATGTCAAATTAACAAGTATCGTCTCGTCCCATGCATCAGGTTCTATATGTGGCATTGGTGACATTTGTCCAAGCTGGCCAGCATTTGCAACAAAGCCATCAAGTCTACCCCATTTTTCGTGTATTGCTTTAGCTAATCTAGGTATTGCGGGTAAATCTTTAGAGTCGAGCTCGACAATTGTTGATTTGCTTCCTAATTTCCTGATCTCGTCATCTACTTCTTCCAGAGCCCCTACGGTCCTACCTGTAATAATTAATTCTGCACCTTCTTTAGCACACGCTATTGCAGCAGCGCGACCTATTCCTCTACTCGCACCGGTAAGCAATATAATCTTTCCTAAAAGGGGTTTCTCAACTAACATTATTCTTACTCCTTGAAATAAAATTTTTACTTGGTGCAATAGGATAATCGCCCGTGAAGCAGGCATCGCAATATTGTGGAGATTGTGTATTACGTTTCGTCTCTCCCATAGCTCTGTACAATCCGTGAATAGATATAAATGCAAGGCTATCTGCTTCTATCTCATTTCGGATGTCCTCTAAATTTAATTGCGCAGCGATTAAGTTTTCTTTGTTTGGGGTGTCAACTCCATAAAAACATGGGTTTGTTGTTGGAGGACTAGCTATTCTCATATGAACAGATTTTGCTCCTGCTTCTCTCATCATTTTTACAATTTTACGTGAGGTTGTTCCACGCACTATGGAATCATCCACTAAAATAATATCCTTACCGCTAATAATATTTGCATTTGCGTTATGCTTCATCATTACGCTAGAAGAACGGGCATCTTGCGAAGGCTGTATAAAAGTTCGGCCAATGTAATGATTTCGAATAATGCCAAACTCAAACCGAATGCCAGATTCTTGGGCATATCCAAGTGCTGCTGGAACGCCCGAGTCAGGAACAGGAATAACTAGATCCGCTGTAACTTTGGACTCCCTAGCTAGTTCAGTGCCAATCATTTTTCGCGCATTATATACAGATTTTTGATTAATAACAGAATCTGGACGAGAAAAATATATATACTCGAAGATACAGAACCGACTTTTTAAAGGCTCTGAAATACGCAAGCTTTTTACGCTATTCTTAGTAATCAGCACCATTTCTCCTGGTTCAATATCTCTGATATACCCAGCACCAATGATATCAAGGGCACATGTCTCAGATGCGAGAATATATGAATTGTTTAGTTTTCCAAGAATTAAGGGACGCACTCCAAGCGGATCTCTTATACCTATCATCATATTGTCAACAAGAGCAACAAGTGCATATGCCCCTTCTATTTGAAGTAATGCCTCTTTAATACGCTCTTCCACTTTATTTCTCTTGGACCGGGCGATTAGGTGAATGATTGTTTCTGTATCTGTAGTTGATTGGAAAAGGCTACCAGTATCAATTAGCGATCCTCTGACTCGTTCTGCATTTGTAAGATTTCCGTTATGGGCAATTGCAAAATCTCCAAAAGCTAGCTCTGTTAAAAAGGGCTGTATATTTCTAATTTCAGATTGCCCTGTTGTCGAGTAACGGTTATGTCCTATGGCCGCGTATCCGGCTAATTCGTCCATTTTCATTGAGGCGGCATTAAAATTTTCGCTTACATGACCAAGCCCTCGTTTTGCTTTAAATTGTTTTCCATCAAAGCTGACCATACCAGTCGCTTCTTGTCCTCTATGCTGAAGAGCATGCAATCCTAGAGCAGTGAGAAGATGTGCTTCAGAGGAACCAAAAATTCCAAAAATTCCGCACTCTTCTGAAATTTTATCATTCTCAAATGGAAGCAGTTTATTTTTGCTCATCCTTATTCAACAGTTTTTACTATTAAGTTTGCCGAAGCCGGTTTTTCATCTGTCCCAAATCCAACAGTGCTTTGAACATTGGTTTTGACATTTTCTTGGTTCCTAGTTTTTGCAACAGATTTAGGATCAGTATTAAATGTATTTGAGCCTTGTGACTCAATTTCTAAAAGTGATAAATTATTAAATTGCATTAAAATTATATTAGGTAATATTGGTTTGGTAGTATTAATCAGAAAGATAGATAAACGCGAAGCATTTGATTCTTTAATAACATCAGGAATTTTATTTGGTCCCCCAAAAAGATATAAAAGTGCCAGATAAGATAGAACTATAATAACAGCTCCTCTTGCAAGCCCAAAAAACACTCCCATGCCGCCATCTAAAGCACCCAAACCAGCACGAGATAAGCTTGGTGAAACAACACTTGCAAAAACATACCAAACCATGAAAGCAGCTGAGAAAGGTATGACCAATGAAAGAGGGGTGATAACATAAACTACTGAAATGAACCCCTCAAAAATGGGAATAAGAATTGGCGAAGTTAATTTTGCAATAAAAATAGCTACGAACCAACCTACTAATCCAAGAAATTCACGCGTCATACCTCGAATTGTCGATAACATTGCGGATATAAATAAAATAGCCAGAGCAATATAGTCTATATAATTTAGGCTTGTGAATTCCATATTCTTCGGACTTTTACTCTAGATTTGGTAATACTCGATTTTATAATCACGATATCCTATCAAGAATGTCAATCAAATCAGATAAATTTTCTGAATAAGTTAATTGAAGGTCAGCGTTAATCCTATTTCTTTTTATTGGTCTTGGAAGGAAGGCCTTTTCAAACCCCAGTTTTTTTGCCTCCTTGAGCCGTTGTTCTGCCTGGGAAACCTGCCTAATCTGGGATGAGAGCGCGACTTCTCCAAAAAAGACAGACCTAACAGGAAGTGGGTGGTTTCTGACCGATGAAATTAGAGCAGCCGCAACTGCAAGGTCCGCTGCAGGTTCTTGAATTTTCATGCCACCAGCAACATTTAAAAATATATCCCTTCCAGAAAGAGGAATCCCACATCTTGCTTCTAACACGGCAGTTAGCATAGCTAGTCTGCTAGACTCCCAGCCAACAACATTTCTTCTAGGGCTTGCGAGGGGAGAGTGTGCAACAAGTGCCTCAATTTCTACAAGTAAGGGCCTGCTTCCTTCAATCGCGGCAAAAACAGCGGTTCCTGCCATCTCATTTTTTCTCTCCCCAAGGAATAATTCTGAGGGGTTAGAAATTTCATTTAATCCAATTGCCGTCATTTCAAAAACGCCTATTTCGTCAGTAGCGCCGAATCGATTTTTGATACCTCTCAATATCCTAAAATGATGGCTTCTATCTCCTTCAAAATGAAGAACAGAATCAACCATGTGTTCAAGTACCCTTGGTCCTGCTATTGCGCCATCTTTAGTTACATGGCCAACAAAAATAAGAGCTGTATCATTTGTTTTTGCTGCTTGAATTAATTCTTGTGCAGATGCTCTAACCTGACTTACTGTTCCTGGACTAGAATCTAACGCAGGTAGATACATAGTTTGAATCGAATCAATGATAACTAGTTCAAGCTCTGGAGTTCTCCTAATGGTTTCTGAGATGTTGGTAGCATTAGTTGCAGTTGCAACATTTATGTTTGTGTTTGAAAGACCCAATCTTTGACCTCTAAGTCTCACTTGGTCTGCTGATTCTTCTCCTGTTATGTATATGGTCTGATTTTTTCTTTGAGATATACTGCATGCAATTTGTAATAATAATGTTGATTTACCAATACCAGGGTCTCCTCCAATTAAAATAGCTGAACCTGGCACAATACCGCCTCCTGTTACTCTATCAAACTCTGATATACCTGATAATAATCTTTTAGTTTCTTGGTCATTTTTTTTTTCAGTTAAGGAATAAAATTCAATTTTTCTGGCCGATTTTGCCGATTTTGCAAGACTTGGCCTACTGCTAATTTGTTCTTCAACGATACTATTCCAAGCACCGCAAGCTTCACATCTACCTGACCATTTAGGGTAAACAGATCCACATTGTTGACAGTGAAATTGAGTATCTTTCCCCATTAAACTGATATCTCAGTTTGCTTCGTTTGAAGCGTTTCTCTTTTATTTGTTGTAAGGGGTCCATAAGGTTTGCCATTTACAAATTGGTCAACTTCGGAAATACCTGTGTGATTTATATCTTTAATAGGTCCGCACCATATTATGCGTCCATTATGCAACATTGCGACTGTATCTGCAATTTGGCGAACAGATGCCATATCATGCGAGATGGTAAGGGTAGTTGCACCAAGTCTATTAACTGAGTTTAAAATCAAATCATTAATGACACCAGAAGTTATAGGGTCAAGACCTGATGTTGGTTCATCAAATAAAAGAATTTCAGGCTTGTCTGCTATTGCCCTTGCTATTGCAACTCTTTTCTGCATACCCCCGGATAATTCAGCTGGGAAAAGTTCAAGTACTTGATGAGCTAGGCCAAGTTGGCTTAAGATATCTCCTGCTATTTCTTTTGCTTCTTTTTTATTTAATTTTTCTTTTTGACGTAACCTAAAGGTAACGTTCTCCCAAACAGGAAGAGAATCAAAGAGGGCGCCAAACTGGAAGGTCATTCCAAAACGCTTCAGCATCGCTTCATGTTGAGGTCTACTTTGTCCTATAGTCTCTTGATCATCTACCGTTATCGATCCAGAATCAGGAGATAGCAGCCCAATTAGACATTTTAATGCCACTGATTTTCCACTTCCAGATGTGCCAATTAAACACAGAGATTCACTTTTTTTTAATGATAAACTAAATCCATTAAGAACATAATCTCCTCCAAAATTCTTAAAAAGATTTGAGATTTTTATCTTTACATTCCGTTTTTTTTCATCAGTCATTTTAATTATCCAAAGAATAAAGCGGTGACAGAATAATTAGCTATTAGAATCAATATTGAAGCAGATACAACCGCATTTGTTGTAGCCTTTCCAACACCTTCCGCGCCACGACCGGAATAATATCCATGATAGCATCCCATCAGAGCAATAATAAATCCAAATATAGCTGCTTTTAAAAGCCCTAACATTACATCACTAAACTCAAGAAATTCTAATGTTTTTGAGAGATATACGGAAGAATTAAATCCTAACCTATAAATTCCAACTAAATAGCCTCCGAAAACTCCAATAATATTGCCAATTAGAACCAATATAGGAAGGCATATTGTTCCTGCTATCAAGCGAGGTCCCACTAAATATTGCATAGGTCTCGTTGATAGTGTTTCCAGAGCATCAATCTGGTCAGTAACGCGCATAGTTCCAATTTCAGCAGCGATGGAAGCTCCAACTCTGCCAGCAACCATTAATCCTGCTAAAACTGGCCCAAGTTCACGAGTGACAGAAAGAACTACAACAGTCGCAACAGTATCTTCAGCTGAAAAACGCGCAAAACCAGTATAGCTCTGAAGAGCAAGTACCATTCCAGAGAATAGTGTTGTTAGTCCAACCACTGGAAGAGAGTAGTAGCCAACATCAATAAGCTGTCTCACTATCTGCCTACCATAAAAAGGTGGTATCAGACACCAACGTAATGAAAAAACAATAAATAATGCTATGCTGCCTATCATGTGGCATAATCTTAAACCACTTCGCCCTAGTGATTGAAAAACCCCCATTTTACGGACCCTTTTTAAAACAAAAATAATTATCTTTTACCATGCATCTCAATTTTAAATCTATAAAATTACTCGATTTTAAATTTTAATTTTTAGAAAATTAATTAAACAAGCGATTTTTTCATAGGTATGAAGCTATTTTGTCTATTTTTTGTATAATCGTTTTGGCCTAGAACCAAGTTTGGTGAGAATTTCATAGCTTATGGTCGACAAATCAGAAGCCATATCTTTTGCGTTATAATGCTCACCAAGAAGGCATACTTGCGATATTTCTGCCAAATATGCCTCAGGAACATTTGATATATCTATTACTAAACTGTCCATAGAAATACGTCCGACTGGTTTGCAGATATAACCACCTACCTCTATCTTCCCAAAATTGGAAAGAGAACGATTGTAACCATCAGCATAACCGGCACCAATTGTTGCAATACGCATTGGTTGGCTTGCGGTATAATCAGCACCATAACCGATTTGTTCACCTTTATTTATATCACGTATTTGTAATATTGGTGCCATCCAATTTAGGATGGGTTTACATCCAAAGTTTACGCCTAGATTGTCCTGATAACCATAAAGTGCAATTCCTGGACGTGTAATATCAAAATGAAAATTTTTTGATATTAAAAGTCCATGGCTTGCGGATAATGACAATGATGCTGTTTGAAACTTTTTACTCATTTTTAAAAAACGCGTTCTTTGTTTCTCATTTGCACTATGGTTTGGTGTGTCAGAGCAAGAGAGATGGCTCATCACAGCTTTGACATCAAGACCAGGCATGTCATTGACAAAGCTTTCTTCGAAAAATGAGTTTAATTCGTTTTCGGAAATCCCTAGACGGTTCATTCCAGTATCCAGTTGCATCCAAACTGGAAATTTTTTGACCGCAGTGCGAGCAATATTTATAGAAAATTCAATTTCAGAAATTTGTTTGAGCGCAGGTAATATTTTATATTCTTGGTATAAAGCAAAATCACTTGTTTGTAAGCCGTCAAAAGATATAATTTCAACAACATCTATCCCAACATTTTTTTGAATTAAAAAGGAACGAAGCTGGAGAGCTTCTTCGAGTCTTGCAACGCAAAAAGTTCGGCATCCAGCTTCGAACAAACTGAAAGCAATGGCATTCATCCCATGTCCATAGCCATCAGCTTTTACCACACAAGCGGTATAGCAATTGGCATCAGTTTTTGTATTTAACCACTGCCAATTTCGCGTTAGTTGCCCTAGGTCAATAATGAAGTGTGATAACTCAGTCGACACAAATTGGTTCCCAAAAAAAATCTAGTGAGATAAATAAATTTCAATTTTGGTGTTTTTTTACAAATAAATCTATTAAAAATTTTCTGGAAGATAATCTGAGGAGATCGGGTCATGAAATTTTGTCAGTCTTCCTTCAAATTGAACGGTTACATTTCCCACTGGTCCATGCCGTTGTTTTGCAATTAAAATTTCTGCAAGACCAGCTGATTTCTCAAGTCTTTTTGTCCAATTATCATAGCGTTCATTATATTTTTCCGTTGTTTCGTTATCTTTTCTTTCTGGCTCACTCTTAGAAAGATAATATTCTTCTCTATATACAAACATTACAACATCGGAATCTTGCTCTATTGAACCAGATTCTCTCAGGTCTGCTAGATTAGGTCGTTTATCCTCTCTTTGTTCAACTGCCCTGGACAGTTGAGACAAAGCAAGAACAGGAATATCTAGCTCTTTGGCGAGCGCCTTCAGAGAGCGCGTTATATTTGAAATCTCCTGAACTCTGTTCTCTGGTTTAACTCCAATTTGAGCTTGTAGCAGTTGAAGATAGTCAACCACGACAAGTCCTAGTCCTGAGGTACGTTTCATTCTTCTGGCACGGCTTGCAAGTTGACTAATTGACAAAGCAGGGGTGTCATCAATAAAAAATGGAGCCATATTAATTTCACGGTTAGCGTTTACTAGTTTGTTGAATTCTTCTGTTTTTAACTTACCTCTTCTGATATTCTCAGAATCTAATTCTGAGCGCTCAGAAAGAATTCTAAGACCAAGTTGTTCTGCGGACATTTCAAGAGAGAAAAAAGCCACAGGAGCAGCTAGTTCGCCTGTGCGAGTGGTTGTAGCGGCGTGAAAGGCTATATTTGTTGCGAGCGCTGTTTTCCCCATTGCAGGTCGACCTGCTATAATTATAAGGTCTGATTTATGCATCCCTCCTAGAAGATTATTTAGACCGGTTAGTCCAGTAGATAATCCTGATAAATGACCATCCGAATTAGCTGCAATTTCTGCTCGTTTAATTGTTTCAGTTAGGACGGATAAAAAGGGGCGGAGACCCACATCTGCACTGTCCTTTTCTGCTAAATTAAATAAATGTTGTTCAGCAGCTTCAATTTGGCGGAAAGCTGAATGTTCTATATCTGGATGAGTTGCATCCCTAATAATGGTATCAGAAATCCGAATTAGTTCACGACGAAGATAATTATTATGTATTATTTGGGCATAATCTAGAGCATCTGAGATTGAGATAATCCCATCAATTAAGTCACCAAGGTAGTTATCAACGTCAATTTCGGAGATAGTGGGATCAGAGATTATTATTGCCTTCAGCGTTACATTATTGGCAACTTGACCGCGAATTATCAATTTAGAGGCTGATTCAAATATTTTGCCGTGTAATGGGTCGAAAAAATGTTCAGGCCGAATCAAGTCATTAGTTTTGTCAAGAACTTGGTTGTCATATAAAAGTGCGCCAAGATAATTTTGTTCAGCAGCAATATTATTTGGCATGGAACGTACAGAATTTGCCCCTGCATCATTTTGTGGAAATAGTGCTATAGTTTTATCATTATTATTCTCACTCATAATTAATAGATTATACCTAATCTAGTTTCTTTTCTAGTTGTGGAAAACGAGGATAACAGGGATAACTCAAAAAAAATACCAACCTTCAAGAGCGGCTGGTATTTTTACGTTTAAAACAAGCAATAACTTAAATTGATAAGTTTTTTTTTAGAAATGCTTATTCGTTTATTTAGCTACTGAACATTCTCAGTATCGTCTTTATCTCCTTGACGCTCGTCATTATTATTTTCAACTTCAATTTTAGCGGATAGCTGCGAAGTCTCCTCTTGGCTCTCTTCATTCAGGTTTGTAATAACTGCCTCGCCAGAATCTAATTGCATTTTTGCTTCTTCAAGTGAACGAGCAACATTGACCACGATTTTCTTACTGACCTCGGGATGAAGTGACAATTTAATAGTAAACAAACCTAATGTTTTAATAGCGGCGTCCATTACCACTAGTCTTTTTTCAACTTCATACCCCGCTTTTGAAATCGCCTCCGATATATCACGCGATGTCACAGAACCATATAGTTGACCCATTTCAGAAGCCGCTCGGACGATGTCAACGTTAAGATCTCCTATAGATTCGGAAAGCAATTCTGCGCTTTTCTTTGCATCTGCATTTCGGGCTTCTATAGCGCTACGCTCTGCTTCAAATTTTGCTAAATTTTGTTTGTTAGCTCGCAATGCCTTCCCACGAGGTAATAAAAAGTTTCTTGCGTATCCAGGTTTTACTTTAACAACATCACCAATCTTACCAAGTTTCTCAACGCGCTCTAAAAGTACAATTTCCATTATTCATTATCCTTTTTAAATAGAAGCATATGGCATTAAGGCTAGAAAACGTGCCCGCTTTATTGCATTAGATAATTCACGCTGTTTCTTTGCTGATACGGCGGAAATCCGAGATGGAACTATTTTTCCTCTCTCAGAAACAAATCTAGTTAGTAATTTCACATCTTTGTAATCAATTTTTGGGGCATTAGGACCTGAGAAAGGACATGACTTACGACGTCTATTTTGTGGGCGGCGGATTGCCTCTCTTGTAATTTCTAATTGGGTCATTTTTAAACTCCCTCAGCAGACAATTCATTATTAATTTCATCATCGTTTTGAGACACTGGTCTCTCTGTTTTTTCAGAGCGTGGACGTTCTGGCTTGGTTTGCATCATAACAGAGGGACTTTCCTCTACTGCATCTATAGATATTGTCATAAAACGGAGAATATCTTCATTTAGTCCCATAACACGCTCAAACTCTTTAAGTGTTTTTGGACTGGTTTCGAAATTTAAAAGAATGTAATGGCCCTTGCGGTTCTTTTTTATTCTATATGCAAGCGAACGCAGACCCCAATACTCTCTTTTTTTGATAGAGCCTCCGTTTTTTTCAATTATAGAACAAAATTCGTTAACTAATTCTTCAATATGCCCAGACGATACATCTTGTCGCCCAATTATCACGCATTCATATAGCCTCATTATTCTCTCCTTATGGCTAATGGTTACATAATCAAATATTCATGTAACGAGCCAGCACCGATACTGGCAAGGGAGTGTGATTTTGCGGATTTTACACATAAATCAATCGATAAAAACAATATATGCAATAAAATATTTGAGTTTGCAAGACCATAGTTTTAAAATACGCTTCACCAAATTTGGCAAATGGGGTAAACCAGTTTTTAAAAATTAATTCAAAGAATCTAAAGAGTATTAATATGGAAGCACCCGTAGCATTTTTATTCCCAGGTCAAGGTTCACAAATAATTGGAATGGGTGCAGCACTCGCCAGTGAAAGCAAAGCTGCTAAACTCGTTTTTGAACAAGTAAATGAAGCGTTATCAGAAGATTTGTTTTCCATCATGAGAGAAGGCCCTAAAGATATCCTTCAACTTACCAGAAATGCTCAACCAGCGATTTTTGCAAGTTCATTGGCTGTTATCGCTTCGATTGAGGAGAGGTTTGGTGATATTAGAAAAATTGCTTCATTTGCTGCAGGTCATTCCCTTGGTGAGTATTCTGCACTGGCAGCCGCAAAGTCAATTGACATAACAAAAGCTGCAAAATTGTTGAGGATAAGGGGAGATGCTATGCAATCTGCTACCCCTGTTGGGGTCGGAGCTATGGCAGCAATATTAGGCTCAGAAATAGAGCAAGTGGAATCTCTAATAGAGGTCTTTAATAGTACTCAGTCTGATGAGATAGTGCAAATTGCAAACGATAATTCTCCTGGTCAAATCGTTGTGAGTGGGCATAGAAATGCAGTTGAGACATTGTGTGAAATGGCAAAGCAGAAAGGCATAAAAAAAAGTCTTATGTTGCCAGTTAGCGCTCCATTTCACTCTGATTTAATGGCTCCTGCAGCAGAAATAATGTTATTCCACTTAAATGAAAGTGAGTTTAAACCTCCTCAATTGAAGATTTTCTGCAACGTCACGGCATTAGTTGAGGAGGATATTAGTAAACTCAGATTAAATTTAGTTGCTCAAGTAACTGCGAGAGTGCGGTGGCGAGAAACAATTTTAAATTTAGCCAAAAATGGAGTTAGTCAATTTATAGAAATAGGAACTGGAAGAGTTTTGTCTGGTTTGGTCAAAAGAACAATTGCAGATGTGAAAACAATTTCACTAGAGTCAAGTACGGACATCACAGATTATTTTTCTTAAGCTGTTATTTCTTTGTTTCGCAGTGATAGAGATAGTTCCTAATAAAGATATCAGAAATAAGAATAAAGGATACTTTTATGTTTGAATTAACTGGAAAGACAGCTCTTGTTACTGGAGCAAGTGGTGGCATCGGTAAAGCAATTGCGACGCGGCTTCATCAGCAAGGAGCGCATGTAGTATTACATGGAACACGTAAAGAAAAACTTAAAAATATTGCAAATCAGCTAGGGTCAAATTCTTCCTGTATTACAGCAGATCTTACTGATTTAGAAGCGGTGTCTTCACTTGTGGAATCCGCAAGCATATTATCTGATTCTCCAATAGATATTCTTATAAATAATGCTGGTTTTGCAATAGATGGATTGTTATTAAGAATGAAAGTTGAAGAGTGGCAGAGAGTATTAGATGTAAATCTTACAGCAAATATGATTTTGTGTAGAACAGCCATTCGTTCTATGATCAAACAGAAGTGGGGTAGAATTATATCTATTTCCTCTATTGTTGGTGTAACTGGTAATTCAGGACAAACTAATTATTCAGCATCTAAAGCTGGTATTATTGGGTTTTGCAAATCACTCGCCCAAGAGGTGGCGAGTAGGGGTATTACTGTAAATGTTGTTGCCCCCGGCTTTATAGAAACACCTATGACCGAAATGTTGGATGAAAAACAAAGGGAAAAATTGCTAGGACAAGTGCCTATTGGTAGATTAGGAACTCCAGATGAAGTGGCGTCAGCAGTCATATACTTAGCCGCTTCAGAGGCAAGTTATTTGACTGGATCCACATTGCATGTAAACGGTGGGATGGCAATGATATAAACAAATTGTAGATGAGTAATAAATCAGACACTAGCCTGCAAATGAAAACTGTGCTACACCCACGCCAAAATGTGATCGATCGTGCCCTAAATGGGCCATTAAATAGGGGATTATAATGAGTGATATTTCAAGTCGTGTAAAAGCAATTGTTGTAGAGCATCTGGGTGTGGAGGACTCAAAAGTTGTTGACAGTGCCTCCTTTATTGATGACTTAGGAGCAGATAGCCTAGATACAGTTGAATTGGTTATGGCATTTGAAGAAGAGTTTGAGGTTGAAATCCCTGATGATGCAGCTGAGAAAATTCAAACTGTTAAAGATGCGGTAGAATTTCTAGAGAGTGCTGCATAAATAGCTTTGCGAAAAATTAGCCCATATTTATTAAATCTGGGCTAATCCTTCAAGAGGTCAAATAAGATGCGTCGTGTTGTTATTACTGGTATGGGCATGGTAACTCCTTTGGGACAAGGAGTTGATGCTAATTGGAAAAATCTATTAGCTGGAAAATCCGGAATATCAAGGATTCAGTCATTTGATGTTTCTGATATATCTTGTCAGATTGCAGGCCTTATTCCAGAGAAGAATGACATTAACGGTCTTAATATTGATAATTTTATCGATCCAAAAGAACAACGTAAAATAGATCGCTTTATTCAACTTGGAATAGTTGCAGCTTCAGAAGCTATAGATGATTCTAATTGGGAGCCGAAGACAGTTTTTCATCAAGAGAGGACTGGCGTAATGATTGGTTCTGGAATCGGAGGATTGCAAACTATTGTAGAAACAACTGAGCTTATGAATGAACGAGGTCCAAGAAGAATTAGTCCATTTTTCATTCCTTCTTCTTTGATTAATTTAATTTCAGGTCAAGTTTCTATTAAGTTTGGTTTCAAAGGGCCAAATCATTCTGTCGTTACTGCTTGTTCGACAGGGGCACATGCCATAGGTGATGCCGCTAGGATAATTGCTATTGATGATGCTGATGTGATGATTGCTGGTGGAGCAGAAGCAGCCGTTTGCAGACTTGGTGTGGCAGGCTTTGCAGCAGCAAGAGCGCTATGCACAAAATATAACGATTCACCTGAAATAGCCTCTCGTCCTTGGGATATTGGAAGAGATGGTTTTATTATGGGAGAGGGAGCTGGTGTAGTCGTTCTTGAGGAATATGAACATGCATTAAAAAGAGGAGCCAAAATTTATTGTGAGATAAGAGGATACGGAATGTCTGGTGATGCCCATCATATAACAGCGCCGGCCTCTGATGGAGATGGAGGGTATAGGTCAATGAAGAACGCTCTTAAGCGTGCTAAATTGGAGCCAGCAGAAATTGGATACATCAATGCACATGGAACTTCCACACCTCTTGGCGATATGATAGAGGCAGGGGCTGTCATGCGCTTATTTAGTGATTGTCTTAACAAATTATCTATGTCCTCTACAAAAAGTGCCACTGGACATCTGCTAGGGGCAGCTGGAGCTATCGAAGCCATTTATTCCGCACTAGCCGTTAGAGATAATATGCTCCCACCCACATTAAACCTTAATGAAAAGGAGGAGGGTTTAGAAAATTTAGATTTAGTTCCAATTAAATCTCGCAATAAGAAAATTAGAAATGCGATGTCTAATTCATTTGGATTTGGTGGTACCAACGCTTCCTTAATCATAGGTGAGGTTGAGTAGTTAGATGAAACGGGCCATGCGGCTGTTTTTAAGTATTAGTTTTATTTTTATATTTCTATTTATCTTTATAAGTTCTGCAGGATATATACTGGTAGAAATTGCGGTCAACTCTAATGGCAGCAATAAAGATCCAGAAATCATATTAGTGCACCCTGGAGATGGGGATAATACGATAAGCTGGAAGCTATACCGTAAAAATATTTTATCGAATAGGGCTTACTTTTTTATTGCAAAATATACCGCTAGTAGGCCTTTTGTTCCCAAGGTAGGGGAGTATGAGATTCCTGCTTATGCTCCTCTATTTCAAGTAATGGACATTCTTCACTCAGGGGTTTCACTGCAGCGAAAAGTCACTTTTCCAGAGGGATCAACATCAAAAAAAATCATAGATATTTTAAATAATACTCCTAATATGACAGATGAGATCATCACCATTCCAGATGAGGGGAGTTTTTTTCCAGATACTTATTTTTATACATATGGTATGTCGAGGCAAAATATTATAGATCGAGCATCACAAAAATTTAAGGTTGTATTGGCAGATTTATGGGCAACTAAAAAAGAAAATCTTCCACTGTATTCACCAAAAGAGGCTGTCATTCTTGCTTCGATAGTCGAACAAGAAACAACAAAACCTGATGAAAGACCACTTGTTGCTTCTGTGTTTATAAACAGACTGAAATTAAAAATGCCGCTTCAATCTGACCCCACAGTGATTTATGGGCTTGAAAAAATAGGTGTTGCTCCGAAGCGGCTTTTGAGAAAACATTTAAAACAAAAGCACGAATGGAACACTTATATGATGCGAGGTCTGCCAAAAACGCCTATTTCAAACCCTGGATTTGCTGCTATTCAATCGGTACTAAACCCAGCAATAACCGATTACCTTTATTTTGTTGCAGATGGAAAGGGCGGACATCGATTTGCTAAAACTCTGGACGAGCATAACAAGAATGTACGACAGTACAGGAAATTTTTGTCAGAAAAAAATAAATAAAGGATTTTTAAATGACAACTCCAATTACAAAACGTGGATTAATGCTTGTATTATCGTCTCCCTCTGGAGCAGGTAAAACAAGCATATGTAGAAAGCTTTTACAGCAAGATACAGGTCTTGTGCTTTCTGTATCTGCTACGACTCGCAAAAAACGTCCCGGAGAAGTTGAAGGAAAAGATTATCAATTTTTATCAATACAGGAATTTGAAAGTAGAATTAAAAAATCTGAATTTCTTGAATATGCTAAAGTATTTGGTAATTATTATGGTACACCAGTTCAATTAGTGGAAAGAAATCTAAAATCTGGAGTTGACGTGCTATTTGATATTGATTGGCAAGGAACTCAACAGCTAAAAGCACGGGCAGGCCAGGATCTTGTATCTGTGTTTATCTTACCACCATCAATAAAGGAGCTTGAAAAGAGACTGTTTAAACGAGCCCAGGATACAAGTGAAGTAGTAGCAAGTCGAATGTCAAAATCTGCCAGCGAAATGAGCCATTATCCTGAATATGATTATGTAATTATCAATCATGACCTAGATAAATCCGTGCAGCAGGTGCAATCTATTTTATGTGCAGAAAGATCTCGAAGAGAGAGACAAATTGGGCTTGTTGATTTTGTGAAACACCTTCGTGCTCAGTTATAGTGATAGTTAATTCGTTCATTACCCCAATTGTGGCCCTAAATAATTGGCTAACTTACAAAAACCCTCAGTCGATAAATCTTGTGGTCTTATCATTGGATCGATATTGAGTGAAGTGAGCATTTGAGTGCCCCCAAATTTTTTGAAGCTCGCACGAAGCATTTTACGACGTTGATTGAAAGCAATTTGGGTAACTTTTTCTAGGTAATTTAGCCTACAATCGAATAAAAGGTTCTTCCTAGGAATAAGCTGAACAACTGCAGAAGTAACTTTTGGCTCTGGTAAAAATGCATCTGCCGGTATTTCAAATAATATTTTTGCAGTTGTAAGCCAGTCGCATAACACAGACAACCTGCCAAAACAGCTTTCTCCTGGTTGAGCCACTATACGCTCAGCTACCTCTTTCTGGAACATAAGGGTTAGTTTATCAAAGGCATTTGCGTGCCTTAACCATAGTATTAATAATGGTGTAGCAATATTATAAGGTAAATTTGCAATTATCTGCCTTGGTTGAAAACCGAATTCCCAAACTGGTTCCGTAAGAGCATCAGCTTGCTTTATTTGAAGTCTTGGGGACGCAGCTTTTTTCAGTTCTTCTAGGAATACAATGGCACGCTGGTCTTTTTCAATTGCTATCAACTCATGTGCTCCCATTAATAAAATAGACCGTGTCAGTCCTCCGGGTCCAGGGCCAATTTCGATTACGGTTCCTTCAAATGGAGCAGCTGATTCAGCAATTTTATCTGTAAAAGCCGGATCTAAAAGAAAATTTTGGCCTAATGATTTTTTTGCCCTTAGATTAAGCTTAGATAAGCTCTCACGGATAGTTGGAAGATTAACTATAGGATCAATCATTAGAATTTATTTGCTACATTAGCGAATTTCTGGGAAGTATTGCTCATTGTTTTTGCTGTATTAATTGCAGCTATTAAACTTTCAGCATTAGCTATATTTTTGCCTGCTATGTCATATGCAGTACCATGATCAGGAGACGTGCGAATAAAATCTAAACCAAGCGTAATATTCACCGTTTTTGCAAAATCTAGAGCCTTTACAACTGGAAGAACTTGGTCATGATACATTCCAATCACACAGTCGTATTTATTACGAGCTTCTGAATGAAATAGACTATCGGCAGATAGTGGTCCTCTTATATTTACACCCTCTCTTTGAAGCTTTAAAATAGTAGGTTTTATCACTTTTAAATCTTCATTTCCAAGACTACCATTTTCACCAGCATGTGGGTTCAATCCGCATACCACTATTTTTGGGTCTGAAATACCAAAAAATTTGATTAAGTCTCTTCTTGCCACCACAATTGTTTGATAAATTAAACGAGATGTAAGCTTTTTCGGAATTTCTGCTACCGCATTGTGAATTGTTACTGGAATTACTCTTAAATATTTATTTGCTAACATCATAACAGGTTGTTTTTCTTGCTTTGATAAGAATGCTAAGAATTCGGTATGACCAGGGAAATTGAAGCCAGCTTGATATAAAACAAATTTGTTAATGGGATTTGTCACTAAAGCACAGGCATTTCCTTTTTTTACCTGTTCAACGGCAATTTCAATAGCCTTAAGGATAGTGTTGCTATTTGCATCATTCGGTTTTCCTGCAATTACTTCTGCAGGCCATTTAACTTCTAAAATAGATAATGTGTTTTGTTTAAAATCTTGGTCAGGATGCCACATACGAATATTTAAATCCAAACCCAATTTAGCAGAAAGTTTTTCCATGTGTTTTTGGTCAGCAACTGTCACGAAGTGATGCTGGGAATTAAGTGCAGCTTTCAACGTTATCTCAGGTCCAATCCCACAAGGATCTCCCGATGTTACAATAACCGGTTTTTTTGATGTATTTTGGGCACTCATCACATTTTAAGTTCTATACTTGCAGTTCTTCTTAGTCGCATTAAGTATCGAAGACTTAAAACTGAATATAATTTGTTGAATTCGGCTTCTTTCAATTTTTCTAGTGATGGGATATCTGCATCTATTTTTCTTCTATCACAAATCATAAATACCACCAGCTCGTTATCATAAGTATATATCACGTCGCTTATTTCACGAACTTTTAAACCAAGTACTAATTCCTTGAAAGAATTCTCTAGTTGTTCAATTATAACATTGTCAATTTTACTTGCTACATTGCTACCATAGGTTTCATGAAATCTTTTTAATTTGGGACATGAATTGATGTTTTCTGTTTCTGTTTTAAATTTAGAGATTTGTTTTTCTATTTCTCTATCAGAAAGGTTTTCCGGGAGCGATATCACAGCCCGTGCGATAGAAACTCTATCGAGTACGGGGTCATTGAAACCCAAATTTCTAAGGCCCTCTAATTTAAAAATATAAAAAAAATCATTGGAGGTCACTGAAACGATATTTTTTTTTGAAAGTAGGCCATTTTCGATGACGTTCTGAATATCGGCAGGAAGTCTTTTTGCCTGCACCCATCCAATGTTTCCCCCATTTTTCGAACTTGCTGACATCGAATATTGAGCTGCTATCGCATTAAAATCAGCACCTTGATCTATTGACTCTTTTAATTGTTCAGCTAGCTTGCGGGTTTGCTCTAATGGTCTTGAGGGAATAGGCATCAAAACAATTTCAGAAATTTTATACTGTGGTGCAGATAAGTCCTTCATTAATCGTTTTTGTTCCGATTTGGCGAGCGTTTCAATTTGTGAGAATTGTCGTTTAAATTTCGTAGTTAAAACATCTGCCCAAATAATATCTGCTTTAATTTGGTCAAGTGCAGTTGAAATTTGTATGCCAGCAGCCCGCAATCTTTCCGTGGCAGTAAGAATTTCACCTCCATAAATATTTTCAAAAAATGAACGTGCAGTATTTTCTGCATTTTCTAGAGAGCTTGGTTTTATGGAGACACCAGCTTGTATTTTTAGTGTTTCATCTATAAGCATTTCAAGGGCTTCCTGGCGATATTGCAAAAAATTCTCAGGGTTATCTTTTTTCCCAGTTGTGAAAATTAATAATTTAACTTTATTTTGTAGGTCAATTGAGGAAATCGCAACACCATTCACAACGGCAACAATAGAGGCCTTTGTTTCTGCAAATGTAGGATTTCGCAACGTTGCAAACGCAAGGAATGCTAGCAATAAAAAAGTAGCCAATAGTATCAATTTGTTCATTTTTACAATAGAAAAAATTTTATATTTAAGAGAACTTCCCCTAATGTTTGATGTAGAATTCAATGTTCATCTCCACGTGCAAGAAAAAAGCTACTTATAGTGAAAATTAAAATTGAAGGAAGCCATCCTGCAATATAGTCAGGTAGTCTTGAATTATGACCAAGTAAGAAAATTAAGTCTGAGATGAAGTGATATAAAAAACTTGCCGCTAGTCCAAGAACAATAATGCGCATTCGTTTTTGGTTTCCAAAATTCAGCAATGTGAAGCTGGCGGCAAGCAGAGCAAGGCCAACAAGTTGAAGTGGTAGCGCTAAAGTTTTGTGGAATTGTACTCGTAGTTTTTCTACAGGGATCCCAGCAGTTTTTAATGTATCTATATAATCAGATAATTCATATATACTTATGGTTCTCAGAGGTCTTCCTGCATTTACCATAATAGATTTTTCCAAAGTTGACTTTGGGTTAAAATCTTTTAAGGCTTCTACCTGTCCATCTTGAGTTATTCGGCTTGGTGTATCGAATGACCATAATCCGCTGCTAAGTCTCATAGAGTTTGCTGTAATTAGCCATTTTAACCCTCCGGAATCATTAAGGACATATAATATTGGATTAAAAATTATGGCCTTTTCAGTATCCATACTTGAGCCATTGATAATTACTTTATCATTTAAAAATGTATCTCTGAGCCAAATCCCAGAAGCTGATATAGACACAAAATTATTTTTTTTATTTTTAAAAACTGAATTAATCTGTGAGTCATGTTGTTGGCTTATTATAGCTGATATTGGATTAAAAATTAGAATATGGCAAAAGCCAATTAAGCTTACTGTTAATATTATAGGGAATAAGGTTTGCCAGATATTTTGACCAAAACTTCTAATTGCAATAATTTGTTGAGATTTTGTCCAGAAATAGAAGCAAATTACAGAACCAAATAATAGTCCGAGTGGGAGAATCTCATCAAAAAGGGTTGGTAAATTCAATAAACCTAGCAGAAATATTTTAAAATTAGAAACATCTAAACCATACCGAGACACTCTCTGGAATAATTCCACAAAATTAATCAGAGAGACAAAACATAATAATATAAATACTGTACAACTTACCCAGGCTAAATAGTTTCTAGCTAAATACATGGTGATGGTTAGAGATGGAAACCAAGTCATTCCTTGAGCTCCGCTAATTGAAACAGTAATAGTTTATCTTTCTGACTACTACTAATAATACTTAAAAAGCCAATAATTATTGGTACAATTGGAATGAGATACATTGAAGGCCATAAAAACGGATAATTAATAACAACTGATTTACTTATAATATAAATGATTTGAATACCTAATCCAAGAATACCAGCAAGCATCAAACGTTTGGTATTACTTATTTGTTTAGAAAGACGGTAAAAAAATAGGGCAATTGCTATTATGGATAAAGAAATTACGATTAGCGGTGATGATAATCTATAATGACCCTCAGCATACCTCTGTCGCCAATAACGATCGTTCACAGCTAACTCGCGTTTAAACAGATTTTTAATTGGCTCCTCATTAGAATCTTTTACACGGGCCAAAGCAACCTGTTTTTCATTTGCTCTAGCTATGCTTAGCGTGTAACTGTCGAATGATAGGGTTGTGCTTTTTCGCAGTTCAACACTTGCTTCAGTTCTCTGGCCTGATAACAGGACCACTACCGGTTTATTTTCTAATGTTGTAAACTCTCCAGATTTAGCTGTAAAAGTGACATGGTTTTTATTATCTCTTCTGTCCTGTATAAAAACGTGACCAACCTTATTTTGTGAGTATTTTTTACCAATAAAAATAGTTAAATTTTTATCAATATCTATAAAAACATTATCTTGAATTAGCAGTTTTGGTATGGTGTTTCGAACATCGTTCTGTACATTTTTAAATTTGGAAAAACTATATGGAAGAATAACTAGAGAGTTAAAAAATAAAATGCCGGACAATAGCAAACTGAAAAAAATTGGTGCAACAGAAAGTTGTAAAGGGCTTAACCCGACAGCATGCATCACAACAATTTCTCTGTCTGAGAGAAAACGATGAAGTGTCCATAAAATGGCTATGAATGCAGACAGGGGCAGGATTACTATCAACCAGAGTGGTGCCGCTAAAAAAGAGTAACGCAAAAAATCAAAAAATGAAGCACCCTGAGTGATCACTATGTCTAAAATACGTAACGATTGATTTAACCAAATAACTGCCATTAAACTGCTTAGTATAATTAGCCATATACCTAATATATGTTTCAAGAAATATTTGTTTATTTGGTTGTTCATGCAAATGCCAAGTATATAATTGTTTTGTGTTTTAATCATATTTTTAAAAGTTTGGACATAATAATTTTAACATAATTTATAAGGTTAATCGATGTTTTCAAATCGATTTATATTGCAAATGTTATTTTCAAACTTCATATATTTATCGTAACTCAAATAATACACAGCATGCCCACGAATAATTAATAGGAAATTAAAAAATGAGTTTTCTTTTTACAGCATCTTTTTCAGTTAAACCAAAGAGCAAAGCTACCGTCATTTATGTAAATAATGAGCTTAAAATTTTACAAAGTCTGGAAAAAGTTTTGGCTGACAAGATTTATGGATTTATGAACATGGTATCTTTTGAAGCAAAAAATGGTAATTTCTTGTCGTTTTTCCCAGATGATATAAATCTTCTTATTGGTGGAGTGGGAAAGGGCCTGGGTAATAAGGCAGAGGCTGAAAAATGGGGTAATGAGCTTTATAAATCAATGAGTAAAGCACCATTTCACAAAATTACTTTCTCTCCGGAAAAACTAGAAGAGGAAATTTTAGAGGGTATTTTGTTAGGGGCAACACTAGCTTCTTATGAATTCAATAAATATTTTACTAAGAAAAAAACTATTTCACCAGAGGTGCATCTAGAAATCACTGGGATTGAAAAAAAACGGTTTGATAAAATTTGGAAAAGTGTGAAGGCAATCGCTAACGGAGTGCACTTGGCACGTGACCTATCTTCTGAGCCAGCAAATATTCTATACCCTGCAACTTTTGCAGAAAGATGCGAGCGGCTTAAAGATATGGATTTGACAGTTTCTATTTTAACAGAAGATGAAATGGAAGACTTAGGCATGGGCGCGCTCCTTGGCGTTGGCCAAGGCAGCATTCGCGATTCTGCTGTAGTGATAATGGAGTGGAACGGAGGAGGCGAAGAGGCCCCTTTGGCGTTGGTGGGTAAAGGTGTGTGTTTCGATACAGGAGGCATTTCCATTAAATCTGCTAGAGGGATGGAAGATATGAAGTGGGATATGGGGGGTGCGGCCGCAGTAACGGGAACTATGTGCGCTATTGCTGGGCGTAATTTGAAGAAAAATGTGGTTGGCATAATTGGTCTTGTGGAAAATATGCCAGACGGAAATGCACAACGGCCTGGAGATGTGGTGACATCTATGTCAGGACAAACTATAGAAGTTATAAATACTGATGCAGAGGGGCGTCTCGTGCTCGCTGATGTTCTTACCTATGTTCAAAAAGAATATAACCCGGAGGCAATAATCGACCTTGCAACTTTGACTGGGGCTATTATTGTTTCTTTAGGTAAAGAATATGCTGGTTTATTTTCTAATAGTAACAAGCTATGTGAGCAGATTATTCAGGCAGGCCAGAAAGTGTCTGAGAAAAGTTGGCGGATGCCAATGGAGGAAGCTTATAATAAACAACTTGCATCACATATCGCAGATATGAAAAATATTGGTGGTGGTTTTGGAGGTTCTATCACTGCTGCTTGTTTTTTGAATAGATTTATAAAAAATAATACACCTTGGGCTCATCTTGACATTGCTGGAAAGGCTTGGTCCGATAATCCAGTCACCAGCGTACCAAAAGGGGCAACAGGTTATGGAGTAAGATTGCTTAATCAAGTAATAGACGATTGGCAACCAATTAATGATGGTGAATAAGTGAGAGCAATATTGCGTCAATTTGATTTCTATAATTTAATAAATAGTGATTATTTCAGACCAGCAATGCAAATTGCAGAAAAAGTGCTAAAAAATTCTAATAAGTTACTAATCATAGCTCCTGAAAATGAGTTGCCTTATTGGAGCAATAAGCTATGGACCGATAAAAAAGATAGTTTTATTGCTCATGGTATGGGAGAGGATGATGTTTCAGATTTTGCTCCTATTTGGTTATCCTCTTCTAGTGGAGATAATCCAATAAATGCAGAATTTATAGTGTTAACGAATGGCCTAGGTTTAGAAAGTTTTAGTTCCTTCCAACGGGTGTTTTATTTATTTGACGGTTCTTCAAAAGCAGCATTAGCTCAAGCAAGAACTCAATGGCAAAATTGGTCCTCTAATCCTCAACATATTTGTCGTTATTTCATTCAGGATGAAAAAGGCAGATGGCAAGCTGGCAATTTCTAAACAAAATTTATGGAGAATTTAAATTAAATTTAAAAAGTGCATAAATGGAGGTTTGTTTTTTGACCGATTTGCTGTAAACAAGCGAAAGTAATGAATTTATTAGAATAAATTCGTTAAAATTTGCTAAAATAAAAGCTACTTTTTGTAATATTTTATGGGGATATTTCATGACTATGCAACGCACATTTTCAATTATCAAGCCGGATGCAACTAGGCGCAATTTGACTGGAGCAATTAATTCAAAAATAGAGGCAAGTGGCTTACGCATAATTGGTCAGAAGCGAATACATATGTCTGACAGAGAGGCTAGAGAGTTTTATGCTATCCATGCCGAAAGGCCATTTTATAATGATTTGGTATCTTTTATGACTTCTGGCCCAGTTGTGGTGCAAGTGCTTGAGGGACAAAATGCGATTACCGCCTACAGAGAGGTGATGGGCTCAACTAACCCTTCTGAAGCGGCAGATGGAACTATAAGAAAAGAATTTGCGGAAAGTATAGAGGCGAATTCAGTTCATGGTTCTGACAGCATTGAGAATGCAGCAATCGAAATTTCGTATTTTTTCACCGATGAAGAGATTGTCGGTTAAATAAACAGGTATTATTAGGTAGCTAAATTATTTAGCATGGAATTATATATGGTGGCTGCCAATTGTTTAATAATATCAAAGAAGAAAAACAGCCATTAAGATTAAAATTGTAACAATACCCACAATTACGATTTTTGATAGTGAGAGAAAACTCTCATAGAAAGAGAGATGATTGATAGATTGCTTATCAAACTTATCAGTTTTCATTTTATATATTTACCTCATAAAATAAATTCACGTATTTTATAGTGCCCTTAAATGAAAATATACGCAATCAGTTTAATTATGATTTTTGATAAATAAAAAAGGTTTGATTGATATATTTCTATTTTTAATTTCACTATCAAGTAATGCCGGAACGCTGCGCCAAGTCACTTTGTTTAACTTAATTTCAAGATATTTTTTTGAAAGCGACTCTAGTATTAATGGATACAAAATATGCTCTTCCTGAAGTATACGGTGTTCTAATGTTTCAACTGTATCATTAGCTAAAACTCTAATTTCGGACTGAGCTATAATGGGACCATCGTCAAGCTCATTGGTAACCACATGAACTGTTGTTCCATGTGTTTTGTTACCAGCTTTTAAAGCTCTTGAGTGTGTATTTAACCCCTTAAATTTTGGGAGCAAAGAAGGATGTATATTTATAATTTTACCTTCAAACTTCTTAACAAAATTGCTAGAAAGTATAGTCATATAGCCTGCTAGCAAAATCCAGTCAGGATTATGACTCTCAAGTTCTGAGATAAGTGCTAATTCATGATCAAATTTACTTTCATAGTCAAGCTGGTTTATCAGCTTTGCTGGGATATTATTTTCTTTAGCGATAACAAGACCAGCGGAATTTTTATTTGCGATTACACATGCTACTTGACAATCTAGATTTTTTCTTTCAACTGCATTTATCAGTGAAACCATATTGCTTCCGCGTCCAGAAATTAGGATAGCAATCTTAATCATTATTACTTTTTTTCAAATTTTTCATTTATTAACGCCAAGAAGTTTCAATATCCTCAATAATTACGGATTCTTGGTTACGTTTTTCTATTTGTCCAGCTATCCAAGCGTCTTCTCCGGTTTCCTTAATAACGTTAAGAAGTTTGTCTGCTTTGTCTTCTTGAACAAAAATTATACCTCCGATACCACAATTAAATGTGCGTGCAAATTCATTATCAGAGATATTACTTGTCAATTTAATCCATTGGAATACTGGCAATAAGGGGCGATGCTTTACTGATAGTCTGAGGCATAAATCTTTACTATAGCATCTTGGAGGGTTTTCTAACAAACCACCTCCGGTGATATGAGAAAACCCTGTTACTCCTCCAAATGATAGAGCAGCTTTCACCGTATTTATGTAAATGCGCGTTGGTGTAAGTAGACTCATTGCAAGTGAACTATTTTTGTTGAATGGTGAAGGGTCATTATAATCTAGATTTTCTCTATCAATTAAATTTCGAATAAGTGAAAAACCATTCGCGTGAACACCTGATGATGGCAAGGCAATGGCTACATCACCTAACTTTACCATGTCTGGAGATAATACTTGCTTTCTTTCAACTGCTCCAACACAAAACCCAGCTAAATCATATTGCCCATAATTGTAAATACCAGGCATTTCTGCGGTTTCACCGCCTATAAGAGCGCAGCCTGCTTTAATACATCCATCTGCAATACCTGCTACAACTTCTGTTGCTACCTCAATTTCTAGCTTGCTAGTGGCAAAATAATCTAGAAAAAATAACGGCAAGGCACCTTGTGCTAACAAGTCGTTGGCGCACATGGCCACAAGGTCAATGCCAAGACCCCTATGTATTTTACTTTTGTGGGCTATCTCTAACTTAGTCCCCACACCATCTGTCGCGGCTACTAATATAGGGTCCGAAAAGCCGGTATTTCTTAAATCAAAAAAGCCACCAAAACCTCCAAGCTCTGCTTTGCTTCCTCTGGTAATTGTTCTTTTTGCATGCGGTTTTATGGCTTTAACGAGTGTATTTCCAGCATCAATGTTCACCCCTGAATTTAAATAAGTTATGGGAGACGGATTGATTTTTTTATCCATGCTGGTCAGACCTTGATAATATGTTATAATATAATGTAATTTATACCTAAGTGGTTTTAATTCATAGCATTAGGAATTGCAAATTGTCTCGTAATCTAATGGCATTTATCGTAGTGCTAAGTTTTAATTTTTTTAGTAATGCGGGGAATGCTAAACAGACGTGTATATTGCCCGCTTTTTCCGCGAATAATGTTAACATTGATGAAATTGCTGATACAGGAACTGTAGCTCGTGAAACTGGTATAAGTAAAGCATCTGCTTATGCGTTCGAGAGGGTGTTAGGAAGATTGCTTCTGGCAGAAGAGGATGTCTTTGAGCTTTTGTCGAGAGTTAAATCACAAGATTACCTTGACTTTTTACATATTCATAAAGAAACAACGCTTGCAAGACGATATATAGGAGAAATAGATTTTTGTTTTGATGCAAGGGAAGTAAGGGGTTTATTCAGAAAAAATGGGATGGGATGGGCAGAATTAGTTAGCCCCCCGATTGTGACAATGCCAATTTGGAAGGAGGCATCCGGTGCTGTTGTTTGGAATGAAAACAATAAATGGCTAAATTCATGGAATGAGCATAGCAAAACATATGATGGGTTATTATCATTCGTTTCTATTAAACCAAATATTAAAATTCAAAGGCAATTGAAAGAGGAAGCAATTTTTACCGAGGACCCTAATATACTGAAAATTGCATTACAAACCGCAAATGCTAGTCAGCTATTAATAGTATCCGCGCAAATTGACCACTCTGCCACTATACCTGCTTTACGATTTAGTTCCCGCTTATTTGATGAAAACGCCAATTTAATAGCAACTCTTTTAAAAGAAGTTCATGAATTGAATGGAACTAAGAACATCGCCGTTCTATTTGAGGAATTTCAGTACAGTCTGATATCTGAACTTGAAAAATTTTGGAAACAAAAAAATAAAATTTCACCTGAAACGGATTTTTCACTTAATGTAAGCTTTTCAGTAGAAACACTGTCAAATTGGCTTTCTCTAAGGGAAACTTTATCTTCAATGCCAATTGTTCGAAAAGTTGCCCCAATTTCGTTATCAGAATCTACTGGGCTTGTAAGGATCACTATATCAGGAAATATTCCTCAATTTATTACTAATTTAAATTCTGTTGGCTATATATTAACTGAAACTCAAGATATGTTCATGCTATCTAAAAAATGAAAAGAAGATAAAAGCCGAACACCAGTTGGTAAATATAATTTGGGTATTAATATGATTGATCAAATTCCGTTTAATTTTAATGATACCGCAGCGCCAAGCTTAATTGTAAGCTCCGAGAACGAGCTTGCGATAAAATGGATTAAAACTTGGCCTAATTGGCCAACTCCTAGCCGGTCTTTAAATATTTTCGGCCCAACCGCATCAGGAAAATCAAGCCTTGGTAGACTTCATTGTCAAAATAGTGGAGCAAGGATCCTAACAAGCCTTGTTAATTGGTATCCCGAAGAGATTAAAGAAAATCATTTGATTTTAGATGATGTGGTAGTCTCAGAAAATTGGTCAGAGGAGGCTCTATTTTTTTTATACCAAAAAGTTTTAGGAAATAGTGGCACAATATTATTTATTTCAGAGGATCCCATATCCTCGATGGCATGGCGGTTGAATGATTTACGCTCTCGTCTTCGAAGTGTTAGTGCACAGGAGATATTTCCCTTGAATGAGAGTTCAATAAAGCCTCTTTTAGAATACCATTTTTCTCAGAGGCAATGTATTGTGTCAACCACGGTATTAAACTTTTTACTTCCAAGGGTCCCAAGAGAATATTCATATATTCAAAGATTAGTTTTAGAAATAGATATGTTATCTTTAAAGCTTAAACAATCTGTTTCGATAGGTCTTGTTAAACAAGTTCTATATCAGATGTCAAAAGATAGCTTTAAATGATAGATTTTGGTATTTCATGCGGTTGGTACTTATTTTCGAGGACTCTAGCGGGCTTGTATATGGTTCTGCAGAAGCAGGAACTGCAAGAAAAGTTAGAAGAAGTAAATCCTTCAAATTGTCTAGGGGAAATAGGTGAATCCGGCGTTGCCTGCGCATGGACTTGCTCAACTCATTCTGGTTACCTAGTTGGTCAGAACATATTCATAGATGATAGGCGTTTTAATTCTACTTTTTAAGTGTTGTTATCAGAAATTAAATGAATTTTATTATTTTTTATAGTTAATGCAATTTCGCCTGATTTAAGTTTTAATGCAGTATTTCCAAACAACTCACGTCTCCAACCTTTGAGCAACTTTATGTCTGCATTGTCATCTTTGGCTAAAGCTTCTAAATCCTCAGATGAAGCTAATAATTTAGGAGCAATTTTCTCATTTTCCGTTATATGCTTCAATAGTACGCGAAGCAGTTCGAGAGTAGCTGTCGGAGCTTTGGCACGACGAAAATCGGCTTTTATTTTAGGCCAGTTTTCACGTGGTGTTTGT
Source organism: uncultured SAR116 cluster alpha proteobacterium (assembly GCA_902520885.1). GTDB lineage: Bacteria > Pseudomonadota > Alphaproteobacteria > Puniceispirillales > Puniceispirillaceae > UBA5951. Next base: position 49,856 of record CABYPW010000005.1, on the reverse strand, counting down.
TCGGCATCTGCAAGAGTTTGTAAAACCTCAGGCACTAACTTTCCGCTGCTTCCCCCAGGAAATCCTCTTATAATTTCAAATTTTGAAGCAGTTTTTGGATTTGTCCCTGCTAAATCAATTAATGTTTCGTCTCGGGCTATCCTATTTTTAGGCATATTTTTCGTCATGGCTCTCTTTTCTCGCCAAGAGGCTAGGTATTTTAATCGATTTAAAAAATCTGAGTTATAACTTCTTATTTTTAATTTCTTCCATGCATCGTCGGGATTAGGCTTGTATAAAGATAATTGTGTCAATGCAGAAATTTCTTCATTAAGCCAGGATAGTCTATCGTTTTTAGTCAGTTCATCAAGCATAAGGTGATAAATTTTTGATAGATGAATAACGTCATCAAGCGCATATTTTATTTGCCTGTCACTGAGAGGTCTCGCAGACCAATCTGTGAATCGTGATGATTTATCAATATCAATATTAAGATAGTGTTGAACTAATTTGTCGTATCCTGCTTGGTCTCCAAGCCCCACAACCATTGAAGCAATTTGTGTATCAAAAATGGGGTTTGGAACATTTCCCGTTAAATAAACAAAAATTTCTATATCCTGACGTCCTGCGTGAAAGACTTTTACAATATTTTGATTTTGTAATAATTGAAATAGCGAAGAAAGTTCTATACTTTCAGAAAGAGGGTCTACAGCAAAATGATGCTCACCTGCCGCTAATTGAACTAAGCATAATTTCGGGTAATATGTTGACTCTCGGATAAATTCAGTATCAACGGCTATTGAGTTAAACTCTCTAAGAGTTTTTATCGCATTTTCTAAATCACTTGTTTCAGTGATTAATTTAGGTATGTTATGCATAATCGATCATACAATTGATGACGTTCTATGTAATAGTCATTATCTTACCTTGTGGTAAAAAACACATATTTTTTTAAGAATCGAAGTTATTCTATTGTGTTATTCATTTGAATTGCTGATTTATTTAAGATAGTGCTCTTTTATAGGTTAATTTTAATTATTTCGATAGTAATTGGTCGTATTATATTTAATGAGAACGATAATAAGGTTTAAGCCAATTCCAAACAAATAGTACTGGGTTTTTTTACCTATCTTTAATATTAGTATATTATGTAAATTAAATTCATTGTGTATAAAGCGAATATATTTATTATTTTTGCCTTAAAAGGAAAAAATCTTGATGTTGAACATTTGGCTAGGACGTAATTTAAAAGCTCTTTTTGCAGCATATTTTTTTCTATATTCCTTGGCATGTATCGCTAGCAATGCTTATGCAACATCATCTATTGTTTCTCATAATGCAAATTATACTCTCTCCATGGGAAAGAAAAATAGTAACGCAGCTGTCCAGGACGTTGCCGGGAAAATATCGTTCACCTTAAACGCACAGTGTGATGGTTGGTCGTTAATAGAGGACTATTTTTTTCGATTTTTATATGAAACAGGAGAAGAGGTAACGATCTTTTCTCACTCTGATTCTTGGGAAGATAAAAATGGTCAGCTTTACAGTTTTGATGTGCGTGAACGAAATACTTTTGAGCCAGAATCGATTTATACTGGCTATGCCATTCTCCCACCTCAGAGTGATATTGCTGAAGCCAGCTATACAGGGGCTTATAACGATACCTTGACATTATCTAATGATATAATGTTTCCCGTCACTTATACTCGCACCATCATTGATGCTGCAAAGCAAGGAAGAAAATTTATGTCTGGAAAGATATTTGTTAATAGTACCCCAGAGGACGCAGTCAAGACCGCAAGTGCTGCCATAGGTATTAAAAAGCCTTATAAGTCTGATATTCAAATTAATGGCGTTACAACCTCTTATTACTGGCCTGTCGATATTGCCTATTTTAAAGCAGGAACAACTGAATCTATACCAGAATATCAAATCCAGATGGATTTACACGATAATGGAGTCGTTACCGATTTTATGATTAACTATGGCGATTTTACTGTTCATGCATCAATCTCAGATGCTCAACTAATCGAAAAAGTTGATTGCATGTAAAACAAGACCGCACGATTTATAATTTTAAGAAATAAATTGTAAATTAATTTGTTCCAAATAAAAGTGCGGCGCCTCTAACACCACTAGAGTCGCCATATTTTGGTTTAAGTAGCCTTGTATTGATTTTATTGGAAAAAACATAGCCAGCCCATTTCCGCGGAATATTTTCATATAATCGTTCTATATTCGAAAGACCACCACCCAAAATTATAATGTCTGGATCAATAATATTTATAATCATTGCGAGGCCACGTGCTATTCTATCTTCAAGCGCTTGCAAGACTGCCTCGGCAACAATATCACCATTATTACAGTCCGATACTATTTGTTTTCCATCTTTTTCCAGCCCGGTCATACGCTTATAATCTTTTGTCAGTGCTGTACCAGAGATATATGTTTCGAGACATCCTGTTTTACCACACCAACAATCGTGATTTTCAAATTCATTTTTGACAGGCCATGGTAAAGGTGTATGCCCCCACTCACCTGCAATCCCATTTACGCCCGGAAGTATATGACGGTTTACAACAATACCACCACCACAACCAGTTCCAATTATAACACCAAAAACGACACTAGCGCCCTTTCCAGCACCCTCAATCGCTTCCGAAAGAGCGAAGCAATTAGCATCATTTGACAAACGAACAGAACGGTTGAGTGTGGCTTGTAAATCTTTTTGGAGGTTTTGTCCATTTAGGTAGGTAGTATTAGCTCCTTGGATTAGCCCAGTTTCTTTTGATACACTGCCAGGCATACAAATACCAACTGGTCCATCGAACCCCGTATGTTTAGAGGCTTGCTGAAAACTTTTATCTATTGAATTTAGTAAAGCTGTATAATTATTTGGAGTGTTTATTCTCTCTCTAGACAGAAATTTACCGCTATCAGAGAGAATAGCGGTTTCTATTTTTGTTCCACCTACGTCTATGCCGCAACGCATAATAAAGTCGTCTTATCTATTTAATTTTTGCTTCTTTGAAAAGCACATGCTTTCGTACTTTAGGGTCGTATTTCATTAACTCCAACTTTTCAGGCTTTGTTCGAGGGTTCTTTTTTGTAACGTAATAAAAACCGGTATCTGCGGTGCTAACCAGTTTGATTTGAAGTGTAGCAGGCTTCGCCATAATGTGCTCCGCGTTAAAAGTATTTTAAATTTGTGCCAAAATGCTTTAAATGTTCTAATTTGTCAAGCTTACGTCAGCATAGTTTCAGTTAAATTGGCATTAACCTTTACTCCTAGTTGATTTGCTCTTCTTTAAGAGAGATTTTTTTCTATTTGGTACTTTCTTTCTTTTTTTTTTGTTAGAAGGATCATCTATAAAGCCACCTGCTACCAAGGATAGGGATATATTACCGCTGACTATGGATATTTCACTTACCAATGCTTGTAAAGAATCACCAAGTCTAAACTTCCAACCTGTTTGTCGCCCTGTAAGCTGTGTTTTTTTGTTATCCAATAAATAAAAATCATCTGGCAAAGATTTCCTTGAGATAAAACCCTCCGCCAGACCGTTTGCTATAGATACAAATAGGCCTGAGACAGTAATGCCAGTTACAATGGCTTTTTGTTCTGTGCCAAGTAAGTTGCTCAAAACGATATTAGCCATTCTATTAATGGCACGCCTCTCAGCTTTTGCAGCGAGCTGTTCAGTTTCACTTATATGACTGCATATTTCTGTAATAATTCCTTCAGAGTCTTTCGAAATAACATTGGGGCCAAGATTACATGCTGTAATCAAAGCACGATGAACTAACAAGTCAGAATAGCGCCTAATAGGCGATGTAAAGTGAGTATAGCGTTGTAGGCCAAGTCCATAATGTCCAACATTTTTGGTTGAATAGTTAGCACGGGACTGACAACGAAGAATTGCATTTTGCAAAAGTTCTTTATTAGAGGGTGTTGTTCCTTTTTCCAAAAGAAGATTAAACTGTTGAGGTGTAAAATTTGCCTTTTCTGGTAGTTTTATATTCAGTTCGGCGGCTAATAAAATTAATTCCTCAAGTTTATCAGAGCTTGGTGGCTCATGAACTCTATACACACATGTTCTTTTTTTCTCTTCCAATGTTTCCGCTGCGCAAATGTTAGCAAGAATCATCAATTCTTCAATAAGCTCATTTGCTTGTTTTTGTTCACGAATTTCAATATCTATTGGATACATCTCAGTAGAGAGTTTGATTGAACGTTCCCTTAAATGAAGTTCTAACGCACCTCTTTTTTTTCTCAATTCCTTTCTACACTTATAAGCTGCAAATAAATGATGTAATGTTCCAGCGGGTAGGTTTAACTGCCGCTCATCTGAAAGACCCTCAAATACTGATTGCACACTATCATAAGTTAATCTAGCAATTGACTTGATTACACCTCTTATAAAACGATGTTTGGTTTTATTTCCCATTGCATCAAGATGTATCTCAACCGCTAGGCAAGCTCTTTTTTCATTTGGTTTAAGAGAACATAAATCATTAGATAGTTTTTCAGGCAGCATCGGAAGCACTCTGCCTGGAAGATAGACTGAATTCCCTCTTTTTTTTGCTTCTACATCTAACGCTGTGTCTTCATGCACATAATGACTTACATCTGCAATAGCAATAATAACTCTCCAACCATTACCTGCTGTCGGTTCAGCAAATACGGCATCGTCAAAATCTTTAGCATCAACACCATCTATAGTAATTAAAGGAATTGCTGTTAAATCTTCTCTTTGGGCAAATGAAATAGGCTTTGTATTATATGCCTGTTTTAGAGCCTCATCTGAAAATTTTTCTAAAAGATTAAATTCATCTATGGTCATTGAAAGGATTGATTTTGGGTTCTCTATATTGCCATAAGTATCAACTAATTTCGCTTTTTTAAGATACCTATCAGATGTTTTTTTTAGCTCTGCTTTAACAAGCATGCCATCCTCGAGCTCTTTCTTGTCTTCAATTTCTAATTTGATAGGCCTCTGCATCCCTTTTTCAGCATTTTCTATATACCATGCACTTTTTGATTTGAATGCCCGACCATATACATACGATTGCATTTTATTTTTTGGTAAAATACGAATTAATTCTGCTGTTATTCTGACATCTTGTTTATCTTTAATTCTTGCTAAAATATGGTCTCCTAATATAGGGCTTCTACCTCTTTTTGATGACGTATTTATTTCCGCTTGAAATTTTGTGTTTTTGAGTGATCTATCAACTAGTTTTGCGATTGCTATTCCATCAGTGTCAATTGACATGATTTCCATAATGCATAACTCAGGAATATCTAAATTTTCTTCTGTAAACTTCCGATCATTTGGGCTATTACCTATATCAACTAACAATTGTCTTAAAGCTGATCTATCACGAGCATTTACACCAAAAACACGAGCTATTTTGTGTAATTTGATAGGTTCTGGACTTGTTCTTATGAAATCTTTTATTTCTTGTTTAGAAGGTAATGAATTGTTTGTTTTTACCAAGTTATAAATCACTTTTTGCTGTTAGGATTTAATTATTATCTATTGTTGAGAGAACAAATATCAAATACACCGAATGCAAAAACTCCTAAAAATCAATTAAAATACTATTTTACCTTAATGATTTTTAAGATTTTCCGGTGGTTTTTTTCTTTGTAGATGACTTCTTGCCCGATTTTTTTTTCTTCGCAGGGCTGGCCGCTTTATCTTGTAAAAGTGCAATTGCCTGTTCCAAAGTTATGTCACTCATTTCTATGCCTCTAGGTAATGACGCACGTAATTTTTTATGTTCAACATAGCTTCCAAAGCGACCTCGTTTTAACTCAACTTCTCCTCCATCAGGATGTGCACCTAGAGTTCTTCCAGCCTTTAGTTCTGCTGCTGCTAATAAATCTACTGCACGATTAATCCCAACAGATAACACATCATCATCAGGGGTTAAGCTAACAAATTTACCTCGATGTTTTAGAAACGGACCATATCTTCCTATTCCTGCTTGAATAGCCTCTCCTGATTCTGGGTGTAATCCAATTTCTCGCGGAAGTGCTAGCAATGAAATGGCCTGCTCAAGGGAAACTTGATTAGCAATAATTCCCTTTGGAAGTCCTGTTCTTTTCGGTTTTTTAATCTCTTCGCCGCCTTGCTGGACATACCAGCCATATGGCCCCTTTTTCAACCAAATAGGCATATTTGTATTAGGGTCAACTCCTAATTCAGTATTATCTTGAAGTTGTGTTGAGTCCTCTGCAACTTGAGAGTCATGTACTTGCTTTGTGTAGTTACAATCTGGGTATTTAGAGCATCCAATAAAAGGTCCATATTTGCTAAGTTTTAGCTCAAGATATCCCTCGTTACACTTGGAACAAATTCGATTTACATTTCCATCCTCATCAGGTTTGAAAAATAATCGTTCAAGATCATTATCGAGCGCTGCCATGACATCCGGTACTGGTAATTCCTTTGTTGAATCAACGTTTAGCTTAAAATCATACCAAAATTGAGATAGTACTTGTTTCCAATCAAGCCTTCCACCCGAAACATCATCTAACTGATTTTCAAGGCTAGCAGTAAAGTCATATTGAACGTATTTTTCGAAGAAATTTTCGAGAAAGGTTGATACAATTCTGCCACGGTGTTCTGGAATAAAACGTTTTTGATCTTTGCGAACGTACCCCCTTTTTTCTAAGACTTGTAAAATTGAAGCATAGGTAGAGGGTCTTCCAATTCCTAATTCTTCAAGGTTTTTAACAAGGCTGGCATCAGTAAACCTTGGAGGCGGTTGAGTGAAATGTTGTTCAGGAAGGACCTGCTCTTGAGTAAGGATTTCTCCTTTTTTCACTAATGGAAGAATGGCTTCTCCATCCTCTTCTTTGTTATCTCGGTCGCTCGTTTCGTCTTTACTTTCAAAATAAGCGCGTCTAAAGCCATCGAATATTATGACGCTACCATTGCTTCTCAGTTCTATGGAATCATCTTGATCTATAAAACGAATGGTTGTTTGGTCTATTTCTGCTGAAGTCATCTGACTGGCAACAGATCTCTTCCAAATCAAGTCATATAAACGAAATTGGTCATAATCAAGATAGGACCGAATATCATTTGGATGTTGATTAAAACTGGTTGGTCTGATGGCCTCATGTGCCTCCTGTGCATTTACTGCTTTAGTTTTGTAAAAGCGTGGTTTTTCAGGCAAATACTGCTCACCATAAATTGAAGCTATTTCATCACGTAAAGAAAAAATAGCCTCACTACTCATTTGTACGCCATCAGTTCTCATATAAGTGATTAATCCGGTTGTTTCACTTCCAACTTGAATACCTTCATACAATCGTTGAGCAATCTGCATTGTTCTTGAAGCAGAAAATCCAAGTTTACGAGATGCTTCCTGCTGTAAAGTTGAGGTGGTAAAAGGCGCAGATGGTTGTCTTTTTGTTCGCTTTGTATCAACTGATAAAACAGAAAAAGTTGCTCTCTTGATTTTCTCTTCAATCTCTTTTGACTGCTTTTCTGAGGTAATGTCTAATTTACCGATCTTTTTAGAATCGAGGCTTACAAGTCTGGCGATAAGGTGCTTGTCGTCTTGCGTTTTTAATTTGGTATCTATGGACCAATATTCTTCTGAAAAAAAAGACTCAATATCTGCCTCTCTATTACATATTAAACGCAAGGCAACTGATTGTACTCTACCCGCTGATTTTGCTCCGGGAAGTTTTCGCCATAAAACAGGTGATAGATTGAAACCAACTAAATAATCTAATGCACGACGCGCCAAGTAAGCGTTTACCAAGTCATAATTAATCTCTCTTGGTTTATCCATCGCGGCCAAAATAGCCGATTTAGTAACTTCATTAAAAACAACTCTTTCACTTGGAATGTCTTTCAAGGATTTTTTAGATTTAACAAGTTCTTGTACATGCCAGCTTATTGCTTCTCCCTCACGGTCGGGGTCGGTTGCAAGAATTAGTCTATCAGCCTTTGATAACGCTTCAGTTATTTCTTTAATATGCTTATTTGATTTCGCGTCGGTCTGCCAACTCATTTCAAAGGAATGCTCTGGTAATACTGAACCATCCTTAGCAGGTAAGTCTCTAACATGGCCATAGGAAGCCAGAACAGTATAGTCAGTCCCTAGATATCTATTTATGGTTTTTGCTTTAGCAGGAGACTCTACTACTACAACTTTCATTCTATCCATCCAACTTAAAAAAATCGATAAAAAACGTTTTTAATAAAAACGTATTCATTTAATCCCTCTTAAAAAAAACTTACTTAGACCTTATAATTAGAATTCCAAGTTGGTTTCTTTAATTTCTAGAGCAGACAAATGACACCAGTTTACGAATTCGTCAATATTATTTGATTTTTTCATAAACATTTTCCAAAATTAAACTTTGTTTATTTCAAAGTTTAAATTTCTTCGCTTTCTAAAATTTTATGCTTAACTTTTCATCAAAGTTGTAATCTGAAGCTTTATGAATCTATGAAATTAAACATATTGATATCAAAAGCCTGCTTTTAAAAATAAATAAATTTAGGTAGTACTTTTTTGGGATTTTCTTAAGAACCTTCTAAAATTTTACTTTCTGTTCCAGACATTAATCGTTTTATATTTTCTTTATGCCTAAAAAAGGTAATGAGTGTCATGAATAAAATAGCGATAGATATATCACTTCTTTCTACAAAGAATGAGGAGATGCTTGATACAAAAAATGCTAGAAGCGCTGAGAGCGACGAATATTTAAACAAGAAAGCAATTATAATCCAGGTTATAACAAATAAAAATCCAGATATAGGGGATAGTATTGCAATGATACCTAATCCTGTGGCAACACCTTTGCCACCAGAAAATTTCAACCAAATAGGATAGCAATGTCCAACCACAGCACTTGCTCCAGCTATTCCTAAATAAATCTCAGGTAAATATAACCCAATTATATATACACCAAATGCGCCTTTTCCCGCATCTAAAATAAGTGTTGCTGCTGCTAGTGATTTGTGCCCCGTTCTCAATACATTTGTTGCCCCAATATTTCCAGAACCAATTTTTCTAATATCACCTTCACCTGCGAATTTTGTAAGCAGTAATCCAAAAGGAATACTTCCAAAAAAATAGCCAGAAAGAAGTGCAATTGGTATTTCAATATTCATTATCAAGCTCATTTCTCTAATTTTTGAAAGATAAAGATCCAGTTATCAATATAATTCTATTTCATCACAGAGATGCCATTTACAAAGCAGCCTACAACCTTGCTATCAATTAAATAATGCTCAAAAGGAGTAATTTGACATTGAGACATAAAATTAGCCCCTCGAATAACGCCAGAAGAGGATAGATTAATAATTGTTATATTTGCGTGTTCACCTATTGCTAGTTTTGGTATTGGTAATGAAATTGCCTTGGCAGGAGCAACACTCAATGCGTTTATTATTCTTGATAAGCTTATGTTACTTGTATGGTGGAGGCAGAACGCTAATGGTAACAGCGTCTCAACACTAGATGCACCAGTAGATGCCTGCCCAAAGGGTAGCATTTTTTTATCCATCTCTATTGGATGATGGTCAGATGCAATCACATCAATGGTGCCGTCTTCAATCGCTTCAATAATTGCTAATCTGTCTTTCTCATCACGCAAAGGTGGGTCAAGGCGAAAAGCTGTGTTGTAGTCACCTACCGCCTTATCATTTAGTAAGAAATAAGCTGGAGATGTATCTGCTGTAACTTGAAGTCCCTGATTTTTGGCACGACGTAATGCCTCTACAGAGGAAGCAGTAGAGATATGTGCCGCATGATATCTACACCCTGTCAATGCAACAAGATTGAGGTCTCGCTCTAATATTATCGTTTCTGCTACAGCTGGCGCACCAATTAGACCAAGCCTTGTCGCAGTTTCGCTCTCGTTCATATCAGTTTCTTTACTTAAATATGGGTCAGAACAGTGATGGATAACGGGTTTATTCAGCATTTTTGCATAAGTCATAATCCTCCGCATCAAAAGCGTGTCTTCGACACTTTTGAGACTGTTTGCAAAGCCAACAGCACCAGCTTTTGCCATCATACCAAGCTCTGCCATATGTTCATTGTCGAGTGCTTTTGTCATTGCCCCATATAAGTGGAATAAAGCACCACTGTAGCTAGATGCTCGAAGTTTTAAAGAATCAATCATTACTGCGGAATCCACAACAGGAGAGGTTGCAGGCAAGCTAATAACCTGTGTAATTCCTGCGTTGCCAGCTGCCGCCAGCAAGTCAGATAATGACTCTAAATGTTCGCTGCCGGGATCTGCAGATTGAACACGCATATCAATTGCTCCAGGCATGATTATTAATCCATCACAATCTATAATTGAGTTTGTTTTCTCGCTTTCGACTTGTTCTTCCCCTACATAGGCAATTTTATCTTTTTCAATAACAACGTCACCTACAATGTCTAGGTTTTCTTCAGGACAAATAATCCGTCCATTTTTCAATATTGTCCTAGTCAAAGCTTTGCTCCAGCGATTGCTTCTAGGCATGCCATGCGTGTTGCTACACCAAGCTCTACTTGTGTACGAATTAAGCTTTTATTGTTGTCATCAGCAATTTTAGAATCGATTTCTACACCTCTATTCATAGGACCTGGATGCATTATGAGAGCGTCTGGGGCGGCTTTTTGAAGCTTGTGACTATCAAGACCAAAAAGTTGAAAATACTCACGCTGACTGGGCGCTTCTCTTCCCTCCATGCGTTCTTTTTGAAGACGCAATATCATAACAATTTCACATCCTGCGATGCCTTGTTCCATATCTGTAAATACCGGTATACCAATATCAGAAAAAAATGGGGAAACAAGAGTAGAGGGACTTACAAATCTTACATCTGCACCCAGTGCAGATAGGAGATACATGTTTGAACGAGCGACCCTACTGTTATTGATATCACCACAAATAGCAATTTTTAGGCCGGCTATTTTTCCTAAAGTACGTTTAATGGTAAGTGCATCAAGTAGGGCCTGAGTTGGGTGCTCATGCCTTCCATCTCCAGCATTAATAACTGCTGCATCAACATGCTGGCTTAGTAGTAAGGGTGCTCCAGACGAGTGATGTCTTACGACTAATATGTCTGGGCGCATAGCATTAAGCGTTGTAGCTGTATCAATTAAAGTTTCACCCTTTTTCACGGATGAACCACTGATGGATATATTTAGTAAGGAAGCACCTAGTCTCTTAGCAGCGAGCTCAAACGAAACCCTTGTTCTCGTCGAATTTTCGAAAAAAATATTTAGCACAGTATAATTAGCTAAAATAGTTGAAAAGGTTGCTTTCGGTTGATTGGCAAAATAATTAGCGCGCTCTAAAAGTGCATTGATTTCTGGAATAGGCATATTCTCTATGCCGAGTATATGCTTTTTTGACAGACTGGCCGCCGTCACTGGAGTTAAATTCTCATTTGCTGTTTCTTTTTCCATTAAACCGGATTTTATACACGCTATTTTAACTATTAGTCTAGTTTGTTTATTTTTTTGTTTTATTGTTTTGCTGATAACGGTCAAGAGCTGTTTGTAATATCCAACTCGCAGCAAGAGCGTCTCTTCTCTTTTGACGCTTTTTTCGTGTTAAATCTGCTTTTATCATGCTTCTTTCAACGGCATAGGTGGATAATCGTTCGTCCTGAAAAGTCACCGGTAAATCTTTAATTTTGAGCAAGGCATGCGTAAAATCTCGAACAGAGTCACATGCTGGTCCGATATCGCCATTCATTAACAATGGCCATCCAATAATCAGACCAGCAACATTAAGCTTATCCATTTCAGCAAATAACCCCGAAATGTCTGAAGAAAATTTACTACGCTTTAATATACGATGGGGTGAAGCTATTTTGTGTTCTGGGTCACCAATTGCAATTCCAATTGTTTTTTTGCCTACATCAAGCCCCATAAGTCGCTTTCCGGCATTTATTTGTGTTATTGTATCATCGATGTTGCAGATTGTCATAAGCCGTGTTAGCACCTATCAATTATAAATGAAAGAGTAACAAAAATTGGAAATATCACAATGTCCGTTGATAAAAACGTCGTAAAGAAAATTTCTCGTCTTGCAAGAATTCATGTATCTGAGGAAAGGTCAGAAATGCTATCTTCGGATTTAGGTAACATTCTAAATTGGATAGAACAGCTGGAAGAAGTTAATACGGATGGTGTAGAGCCATTGTCTGGTGTTAATGAACATCTATTAGCTTGGCGTGATGACACTGTAACTGATGGAGAAATAACGGATGAGGTTTTAAAAAATGCACCTGAGAAAGCAGGAGAATTTTTTGTTGTGCCTAAGGTTATAGAATAGAAAATTTAGAGAAATTTATAGGTTTCAAATGTCAGACTTATTAAAAATGACGGCGACAGAGGCTAGAAATTCGCTTCTGAAAAAAGAAATATCATCTGTTGAATTGTTAAATGCTTACCAGAATGCCATGGAAAAAACAGAGGCATTAAATAATTATGTTACCACCACATTGGATGCGGCAAAACAGATGGCTGTAAATGCTGATAAAGCTTACGCTCAAGGAAATGCTGGCTCCTTAGCTGGATTGCCTATTGGGGTCAAGGATTTATTTTGCACAAAAAATATAGAAACGACAGCATGCTCAGCTATACTTAAAGGATTTTTGCCTTCATATGAGAGCACTGTTACATCTAATATTTGGCAGTCTGGTGGCGTGATGCTAGGAAAGTTAAATTGTGACGAATTTGCTATGGGCTCTTCTAATGAAACGAGTATATTTGGTCCGGCAGTTAATCCATGGAGTAAAATAGACGGAATTGATTTATCTTCTGGGGGTTCTTCTGGGGGTTCTGCTTCCTCTGTAGCAGCCGGTTCTGCCTTAATGAGCTTGGGGACAGATACGGGAGGTTCTATCCGTCAACCCGCTGCATTTTGTGGTGTGGTTGGATTAAAGCCTACCTATGGACGTTGTTCCAGGTGGGGTATCGTCGCGTTTGCGTCTTCTCTCGACCAGGCAGGCCCATTTACTAGAACAGTTGAAGACTCAGCATTAATTTTTTCTGTTATGGCAGGGCATGACCCAAAAGACTCTACTTCAGCTTCTCTAGGATATACAAATTTTTCAGAAGCAGTAAAATCTGGTATTGAGGGACTTCGTATAGGCATTCCAGCAGAGTATAATGTAGATGGGATGGATATTGAAATTTCTGACTTATGGAAAAAGGGACGTGCCTGGTTAGAACAAGCTGGCGCTAAGATTGTTGATATTAACCTTCCTCACACGAAGTATGCTCTTCCTTGTTATTATATTATTGCGCCAGCAGAGGCATCATCGAATCTGGCTCGTTATGATGGAATTAGGTATGGTAAACGTATAGAAGCTGAGACACTTGATGCGATGTATGAAGCAACTCGAGCAGATGGGTTTGGCGAAGAAGTGCAAAGGAGGATACTAATCGGTACTTATGCATTGTCTGCAGGTTATTACGATGCCTATTATCTTAAAGCACAACAAGTAAGACGCCTTATAAAAGAAGATTTTGACGAAGCGTTTAATGATGTTGATGCGATCCTAACCCCTACTACTCCCACGCCAGCCTTTCCTTTGGGTGCAGAAGTTTCTGACCCTATTACAATGTATTTAAACGACGTCTTTACTGTCCCAGCAAATCTTGCAGGTTTGCCTGGTATATCTGTTCCGGCAGGATTCTCAAATCAGGGCCTTCCTCTTGGACTCCAATTGTTAGCACCGCCTTTTGAAGAGGGAAGACTATTTTCAGTAGCAAATGCTATTGAGAAGCAAGCAGAATTCTTGTTGGCACCAGCTCGGGCAGCGGGAGATTTACAATGAGCATATTAGTATCAGGTAGAACCGGTGATTGGGAAATCGTAATTGGCATGGAAGTTCATGCACAAGTAGTTTCGAATTCTAAATTGTTTTCAGGGTCTTCTGCAGTATTTGGGGCAAGTCCTAATAATCACGTTTCTCTGGTGGACGCAGCAATGCCAGGAATGCTTCCGGTAATAAATGGACAATGTGTTAAACAGGCTGTTTTAACCGGCCTCGGACTCAACGCAAAGATAAATAAATTCAGTGTATTTGATCGGAAAAATTATTTTTATGCAGATTTACCGCAAGGCTATCAGATAAGCCAATTTAAACATCCAATTGTTGGGGAAGGGGAAATACAAATAGAGCTATCTGATGGAAGTATACATAAAGTAGGTATTGAAAGACTTCACTTAGAGCAAGATGCAGGTAAATCACTTCATGACCAACATCCTTCAAAAAGTTACATTGATCTTAATCGTTCTGGTGTAGCTTTGATGGAGATTGTATCAAAGCCTGAAATGCATTCGGCAGAACAAGCTGCTGCTTACATTAAAAAGTTAAGGTCAATTTTACGATATCTTGGGACATGTGATGGGAACATGGAGGAAGGCTCTCTGCGTGCGGATGTGAATGTATCAGTTAGGAGACCAGGAGATATACTGGGAACTAGAACTGAAACAAAAAACCTTAATTCGGTTAGATTCATAATGCAAGCAATTGAGTTTGAGGTACAACGGCAAATAGAACTTATTGAAGATGGTGGTGAGGTTATTCAAGAAACTAGACTATTCGATACCTCAACTGGAATGACTAGAACTATGCGTGGAAAAGAAGATGCACATGATTATCGCTATTTTCCGGACCCTGATTTGTTGCCACTCACATTCGATGATGCATTTATTGATAAGCTAAAAGACGGAATGCCAGAATTACCGGATGAAATAAAAAACAGAATGGTTAACGAATATGGTCTTTCTTCGTATGATGCAAATGTACTTACTGAAGAGAGAGAAACGGCAGTGTTTTATGAGCTAGCTAGTGATGGGAGAGACAGGAAAATTACAGCAAACTGGATGAGCGTAGAATTATTTGGCGCTCTTAATAAAGCTGGTATTGAACTAGCTCAAAGCCCAGTGAAACCTAAACAGTTGGGTGGTTTAGTTGATTTGATTTCTGATGGGAGTATATCTGGTAAGATTGCAAAAGAAGTGTTTTCTTCCATGTTTGAGACTGGAAAGGATGCAAAGGTTATTGTTGAAGAAAGAGGGCTGAAACAGGTATCAGACGAAAGCGCTATTATTTACATGATAGATGAGGTGTTAGCAGCCAACCTTGATAAGGTAGATGAATATAGAGGCGGTAAAGAAAAATTATTCGGATTTTTTGTTGGTCAAGTGATGAAAGCTTCAAAAGGGCAGGCTAACCCAGGTATGGTAAACCAGTTATTGAAACAAAAGCTTGATATTTAGAGCGCTGCTCGTAATGCAGCTTCTGACGTCCCCTCATGCTGGTCCCAATAAGGTGTTGGAGAATATAGGCTTTGAAGAAAAGTAGTGAGTAGCATTATACGCTTATATCGATGATTTTTTGTTCTAAATGTCGCATGTATAGGCTCATCTTCATTCACCAGCTCATCAAGAACGGGAACAAGATGCTTATTATGAATGTGCTTTCCAGTAACATAGGTTGGAAGCATTGAGATACCTCCATTGTTTAGGACCGCACGTAATATAGCATCACCAGAGTCCATCCTGACTGTACCATTTGCAAGAAATGTAATTATCTCGCCATTATCTGATCTGAAATGCCAGTTATTATGTGGATGTCCATATTCGAGCGTAATTAGACGATGTTTTTGCAAGTCTGAAACAGCCGATGGTGTTCCCTGAGTATTTAAATATTCTCGGCTTGCAACTAGTCTTCGCGTATTAGGTGCAAGCATAATAGTTGTGAGACCATCTGTTGTATTCATTTCAGAGATACGTATGTGTAAATCAATTGCAGTATGACTGGGAGATATTGAATAATCTGTAGTGCTTAAATCTACGGATAATTTTGGATATTTGCTCAGAAAAAATGGCATGTGTGGTGCAATGTGTCTGTGCGCAAAAGCGGGAGGTGCGCTGACCTTTAATACACCTTTTACCTCTCCAGTAGCATCTGTAATCTCTGCCTCTGCCTCGTCAATTTCGGATAAGATATGACGGCATCTTTCTAGATAATCAGAACCTACTTCTGTTACTGAAACTTTTCTTGTTGTTCTCTCTATCAGTTGGGCGCCTAGTCGAGCCTCCAGAGCTGCAAGATGCTTTGATATAGCAGAGGGTGGCATATCTAAAAGTTCGGCAGCTGCTCTGAATGAATTTTCACTCGCGATAATAGTGAAAACGCGCATTGAGGTAATTAAATCCACTTGTACTCCAGAGAAACACACAAATGACAAATAATTAAATCAGAAATTATTGCTAATCAAGATCTGTATCACATTAAATCTGAAAATATTTATAAATAGGTTACATAATGATTTTATAAATTTCTTTCATATTAATGATTGAATGAATTGACATGCTTATGTGAAGAGATTAAACGAAAAGTACAAACGCCGTGCAATTATTTGAACTTCAACTATTTATTGCGGAGGGGTGGCCGAGTGGCTGAAGGCGGCGGTTTGCTAAATCGTTGAAGGAGGAAACTCCTTCCGGGGGTTCGAATCCCTTCCCCTCCGCCACACTACCCTTATTAGTGCCATCTTTTACCATCTTTAAATCGAAAATATCTCAATAAAATCAGGATATTATGGGATAATAAGTGCTGGACTCGTCCGATGCCGTCCTGTAGAATCTAAGACAAATTGTGGGGTAAAATGTGGGGTAAGATATGGCCGCTCACAACTCAAATCGATTGAGTGCTTTATTTATAAAAAAGATATCGGAACCAGGCAAATATGGCGATGGTTATGGGCTGTATTTGGTTGTTGCCAAAAGCGGTGCAAAACGCTGGGAGCAAAGAATCACCATTAACGGAAAACGACATGATTTAGGTCTTGGAAGCGCCTCACTTATATCGTTAGAGGAGGTAAGGGAGATTGCCATTCGTAATAAGCGAATGATTAAAAATGGCGGAAATCCTCTTAAAGAGAAAAGAGCGCAGCAGGCAAAAGACAAAAGTTTAAAGGAAATTGCACTAATAGTTCATAAAATGAATGCTAAAACATATAAAAATGAGAAATACGCAGCTCAATGGCTTTCTTCTCTTGAAAATCATGTATTCCCAAAGATTGGCCAAAAAAGTGTATCCTCTATTAACTCAGCCGATATCTTATCTGTTTTATCTCCTATTTGGGTAGATAAACCAGATACCGCGAAGAAAATTAAGCAACGATTATCACAAATCATGACCTGGGCTAAAGCAGAGGGGTATCATTCTTCAGACAACCCCGTAGACCTAGCAACACTTGCTTTGCCAAAAGTTTCAGCTCAAGGAAGACACCATGAAGCACTACCTTATCAGGAAGCTCCAGAACTTATAAAACAATTATATGAGAGCCAAATTAAACCCTCTACGCGCCTTGCGCTTGCATTTCTTTTACTTACAGCCACTAGGCAGTCTGAAACATTGGGAGCTCGCTGGGATGAAATTGATTTAGAAAAACAATGCTGGGTTATTCCTAAAGAGAGAATGAAGGCTTCACTTGAACATAAGGTACCGCTCTCAAAACAGGCTTTGGCAGTCCTTTTAGAGGCAGGAGAGCGTTACGGCTCTCAAGGATTAGTCTTTCCAAATCCTGAGACAGGTAAGCGTTTGTCAGACAATACGTTACGGCTATCTTTGCAAAAAAGATTAAAGCTTAAAACTACTACCCATGGTCTTCGGTCTACCTTTAAGGATTGGGTAAGTGAGACAACTCGATATGATAATGAGACATCCGAAATGGCACTAGCACATATAGTGAGTAATAAAGTAGAGGCAGCTTATAGACGAGGTAATTTATATGAAAAAAGAGTGTCTCTTATGAACGATTGGGCAAACTTTTTATATAGGAGAGAAGAAAAAGTAATTAGACTTGTTGAAGGACATAATAGATGAAACAAGAGCCCACGGTCACACCGACCTTTCTTCGATTAAAACATATCATCGGAGATAATAAGAAAAACATCCAGCCTATTATCCCCGTTTCCAAGTCTGCTTGGTGGGATGGGGTTAAAAGAGGTATCTATCCAAAGCCGATCAAGCTATCTCAAAATATGACTGTTTGGCGATCCGATGATATACAAGGATTGGTGAATACGATTATATCTAACAGCGATTTTCAATCCAAAAATTAAAAAGCATAGTGTGAATCTGTATAAGCTTTTATAAAAAATACGCTTATTAGTAACTTGCTGCCTACACAAATTTACATATTTTGGATGACACCTAAATGCACGAGAGTATTATTTTTAGTAAATTTTCATTTTACTTAAAAAAAAAGAAAATATAAATCCCTCAATTAATACATATACTTGAGTATAAATATGGGAATTTTTATATAAAAATATAATTTTTTCTTCAAAAATTCCCATTGTTTTTCCTTTTTTTTTCCCATATCTCTTACTCAAACAGAAGGAGACCAAAGATTGAAGAAAAAAGTTAAATTAGAAAAAGGTTTATTGGATAAGTTTCTCTCCGAGCAAGGGTTAAAGAGAACTGATTTATATAACACTAACACTCCTAAAGGAGTTAAAGGTATTGATAGGAAAACTGTCGATATAATTGCGAATGGTGAAGAAGTGAAGTTAGAAACCCTGCGCAAGGTTAACATTATTTTAGACAACTCTTTAGATAACTTATTTCCTGAGTTACGCGACTTTGAAACCTCTAAAACTTTTAATTATTGTGAGGATGAAACCAGCCCGCAAGTAATGCTTAATATGGATGAAGTCGAACCAAACCGCTTGCCAATATTAATTAAGCGGAGTTCAAGAATTCGGTACAAACTTGAAATTGAGATCCTCACACGAGAACAAGAGTTTCTGCTCGAGAAGCTAGAAAACTGGATTGATAAGCTTCATTCGCACTCAAACGCGACAGAGGCAAAAGATACAACCGACGATAATTTGGCCCAACAAGTTGCAAGAAAAAGGCTCAATCATGGTTTTTTTGAAATACAAGAAGAACTAACGCAGTCCGGCGTTACCGTTTTTGCGGAGTGTTTTGATTTTTGGGAGAGAAGCGACGAATTTTATAACTGGTTTGATATTCATTTTAACTCAACAATTCATCTTATGATAATAATTGTTCCTTCTTCTGTCATATCCGCACGTATTTTTGTCAATTCAGGTACACCACCACCAACTTTAAAATATGAATGGGAAAAATTGATACTTAACGATAGGACCAAGTTTTTTAAAAATGGTAAGTTGGTGGATCCCTCTGATTACCCTAAGGTTCGAAGACTATGAATTTTCTTGCTAAAAATACACTTGATATGGCCCTTGCACTTGCACGTAAAGAAATATACGTATCGCCAGCTTTCGGGTTGAATGGTAGTTTTTGTAACTGCAAAAACAATAATTGTTGGAGAGTTGGCAAACATCCGTTTTTTCAGGAGGAGCCGAAAAAATCATCAATTGATAAGAACACAATTAATTCTTGGTGGCGTGGTAAAAACTTTAACTTAGTTGTTCACACGGGTGTTAAAAGCCGACTTACAGTAATAGATATTGACACTCGGGCAGGGGGTCTTGCCACGTTTGCGCAAAACCTAGCTGCGTTAGAAATGTTTAATTCAACTTTTTCAGTTGAAACAGGCTCAGGGGGCTTTCATTTTTATTTTCGATGCAATGACGAAATTTTTAGTGAAGTGGATGCTATTGCTCCTGGCATAGACCTGTGTAGCCAGCCAAAATATACCCGCGATTTAAGCTTTGTGATAGGGCCTTACTCGCAGCATAAATCAGGTAATTTATACAAAATAAGGAACAATTTGCCAATTCAAGAGATCACAAGCAAAGAAATTTATAAAATTAAGGAGTTAGTATAAGGAGGGTCACCTGCAAGCGACCCTCCCCCAAAAACACCATGTCTGATGTCCTTGTTCGCAACATTTTTATACGCATCAGACTTTTCATTTACAAGAAAAAAGGAGAAGTAAAATGCTGTTTGAAAATGTCCCATTGTCGCAGGATGGCGACCAAATTCGATTATATACCGATGCATATTTGTGTCTTGCCAAGCAAAAAGGGCTATCCCCAAAAATGGCCCTTAAAATTATGTTGGACTCAATAGATATGATATCCGATATCGAACATGAACCAAATTGGCACGACGCCGCAGCGATTATTTTCCTTGCAATTAGCCAGAGAGTAAGAAGGGGAGAATTTTTTGATGCTTAACAAACAGTTAAATTTAGACCTTTTCGAGCCGAACATTACTCGCCCTGAAAATCAAATACACACCCGGGAGAAATCTGACGTGAGAATTGGTGAGGCGGGAGAGACACTAGCCCTGGCGAAGCTAAAAAAATGGAACGTTAATGCTTTTTCTGTAGCTGCGGGTGATTCCTATGATATTGTTGCAGATACGAAATTTGGTCTAAAAAAAATCCAAGTAAAGACGTCGAATGTTTTAAAAGCTACGTATAATTTTACTTTTATGAGAGGTTATTACTATAGTAAAAAAGGTGTTTTTCCTTATCAAAATAACTCATTTGATATAGCGTGTTGCGTAAATCTAATTGATGAAAAAATCCTATTTTCTGCCGGTGTTCAAAAAAACGTAATTTGGAAACGAGAACAATTTATAAGCGATAATGCAGAAGTTCTCTCCTGGGAAAGCGCGCTTAGTGCTTTGGGGGGAAACTAAATGAATTATACCTTTTATGATGTTGAGACAACGAGCCGCGATCCGAATTTTGGACAAATAACACAAATAGCTGCAATTCATACAGATCAAGACCTCGAACCACTGGAAAAGTTTAATATTCGGCTGAGGCGACTTCGCCATATTGTTCCAGAACCTGAGGCTTTACTTGTTACGCGAACTGACCCCTATAGCTTGGACCAAGCACCTCATAGTGAATTTGAGGCAGCTCGATTGTTTAAAGAAAAACTTGAAAGTTGGGGACCTTCAATTATCTCTGGTTATAATAATCTAGGTTTTGATGAACCATATTTGCGGAGCCTGTTTTTTAAAAATTTGCATCAGCCGTTTCTCACACAAATAAACGGCAATGTCAGAACGGATTTACTAATCCTGGCGAGGTTGGTTGAATTTTTGTATCCTGAGTTATTGAATTTCCCCCTGAATAAAAAAGGGAAAACATCGAAAAAATTGGAAGACCTTGCGCAAGCAAATGGGTTCAACACTCATCATGCTCATGATGCTCTAGGAGACGTTGAGGCCACCATTTTTATTGCCAACAAAATTAAGGATGGAGCACCCTTACTGTGGAGCCGTGCCCAAGAAGCTTCCTCAAGGGCAAGCTTTCACAACCAAATTCAAAAAGAAGAAATTTGGATAATTTGTGAACAGGCCTTTGGATGGGTGACAATATTTCCAGCAGTCGAAATCTGTAAAATTAATAATGGGCGCGATGCTCTTTTCTTTGACTTACGACATGATCCCGAATTCGTTTCCCTAGAAAAACCCGATGAATGTTTTTCAGGAAGAGCAAGAAAATTTAGAGTTTGTGAAAGCTCTAAAATGCCAATCGCCTTTTCGGTAGATGAATTTCTATCTTTTGATATTTCAAAAGATTTAGATTTACCATTGCTGATAGAGAGACAAAAAAAAGTTCAAGCTATTTTCGATACTACGGAGATAAAGCAGCTTTTTGAGCAAAATAAAAAAGTGTGGGAACCAAGCGAACATGTTGAACTGCAGCTTTATGATAGCTTTCAGGATTTTTCATCTGAAGCAGAATTATTACACCAATTTCATGATGGGTCTGTTACAACAAAGTTTACCATAGCAAAAACTTTTGCTAGTGAAAAATTCCATTTATTGGCTCAAAGAATTCTATATGATAACTATCGAAATAATTTTGAACCGGAAATATTGGCAAAATATGAGGCTGCAATCAAGGAAAGAATATACGGACCAGATGATTTTCCTTGGAATACAGTGGCAAAAGCACTTTCGGCTTGTGAAAAACTCATGACTACATACCCAGAGAGAATATTAGAAATAAAAAAAATTGAATCCTACTTGAAAACTCTCTGAAAACTTTGGCAGATAGAGCTGATCTTATTATGGCTGGCTATTTAGACCATAAATGGCGTGATCGCTTTATGTCATAGTTGTCACAGCAAACGATAAAAATAGCGTTCGATTTCTTTTCTCGTCTCACAAAGAAAACAGCAGGCTCTTTTTTGCTATGACGTGTATGACGGGTGTGACGAGCTCTTGTTAGTCATAGGCTAGAGGGCGTCATAGTATTAAGCCCCTAACATGACATCTGTGACTACAGTTATAAAAGTAGACCGTCACTATCCTCCCATTGCATAGCAACCCAGCCGTTTACCTTTTCAAACTGGCTTCTTGCGTCTTCAAGTGAGGGCAGCAGATACTTTATCTCACGTGTTTTTCCACCCTCCCTGATTTTGCTAATTGCAGGCAAAAGTTCCTTAAGCTTTTTTCCAAACACATTAAATGCAGAAGGATGTGATAAAGAGTGTTGCTTGCAAAAGCAAAGGTAAGCTTGATGGAAATTCGACGGTGAAATACTTGGGGGCCAATTAGTTCTATCTCCGTTTGGGCTATCTTCTATCTCACCCGTGTAGAGGCAGCTATGAAGCCATTTTCCTACACTATCTAAACTCAGTGTTTGCTGAATTCTAAGAGCATCTGTTTTTGGGATCTTTCTGAGATTTACATCCGTGAGGTCCCTCTGACACAAAAGATGCATCAATGCTTCGCGACCCCCATTCTCTATCTGTTCCATGATCGTTTCGAAATAAGCTGAGTCTTGCATTCGCGCCTCACCTGCCTCTATTATGACAAACCTTCTTTGGTCTGCACTCGCTGGGACTAGCCAGTCATTGTTGGATGCTAATATTAAGCGGATAAGGTTAGGTGACGGCTGCACATCAACCCCCTTCATTTCGATAGCGATGGTGTCTTCCGTAACCATTCCTTTAAGGGCCCCCTCAGCACGTTTGTCACCAGCCCAAAATGCTTCATCAGCAAACACTAGAAGCTTATCTTTTAGATGGGCATTAAAGTTACCCACGAGATGACTAGATTGAGTAACATGCATTGTATGTGGCCCGAAAAGACTGGCAAAAACATTTACGAATATGCCCTTACCAACACCCTGTTTGCCTCTGATTGCTAATGCAACCCCAGGTCGCTTATTCGGGTTTTGAATCGCGTCAGCCATCCAATCAAGAATGTAGTTATATAATTCCTCATCACCCTTGCAGATATTAAGGTTAATGTGTTCAAGGTATTGATGACAATCCCCAGGAATAGGTTGTACCGGGAAGCCCTGAAAAAGGTTGAAATAGTCATTTTGATGTTTTCCTGGATTAAAACACAGTCCTTTAAAGGAGCGCCTTTTTACGTGTTGCAGCCATAAACGAGCGGTATTTTGAAGCTTATCTCCCACCATTATACTTTTATTTGCATATTGTGACTTGAAGTCTGCTGGCGTCGAGAAGTCATAGATATCCCATCCATGAATTGGGTCCTTTTTAATATTCAGAATGCGTGCTTTGCCTCCAATCATTACATGGGCATGCTGCTGGTTAAATTCATCTATAACTCTGGATAGCTCTCCAGCTTTATCTTCTCTTCTGTAATTTAGAACACTGTTGCAAATCGTTTTAACTTCGTGTGAAGGAAGAGGCCCGTGTGTAAGAAAATTCTCGTGGTCATCCTCGGTTGCCGTTAGGTTCTTCTTTTGCATTGAGTCTAGAAGAATTTTCTTGTCATCAACATATTCTCTAAGCTTGCAGCCATACATAAATATAAAATCATTTCGTCCAGATGCTTCGTTTTTTTTATGAGTTTGAGCATCAATATCGGTAAGAGGTAGTTTTGCCAGCTCAATCGCTTTTGATAGCTTTTCGAGTGTTGTTTTCTGTTTCTCTGCAAATATTAAGAATCCATCCAAGTCTAATTTTCTGTTGCCATCCCAGCAGGCATAATTCAATTTTGTGTGTCTAAAAAAAGGAAGGTTAATAAAGCTTCCAAATTTTCCAGCTTGCCTGAACTCCTGCTTCGGAAAAATTTCTGCATCTGCGTAGCCAAGGGCGTTGCTAACTTTACTTAGGCAAGAGATTGTTGGACCAGGTAATTCGGGTGTTTGAAAAAATACATAAGCATGCGCACCACCTGATTTGCTGTTGCATACAATAAAGGGTAAATTCCAATCTTTCAGCCTCTTGGATATGTCTTCATGAACAATGGGGTATTCATCAATATCAATCGCAGCAAAGGAAACTAATTCCTGATCATCAAGTGGGTATATTCCAATTGGTGAACTACCGTTGAGATGAGCTAAAAATTCCTGGGGTGAATAGGCTTGTTTCTTTGTTAAGTAGGAAGGCTTCTGCTTTCCGCTTCCACCAAGTTTGTGGTGGTCGTATGTACCATAAGCTGCAGAGTACCCTCGAAAAAGTTGCATGAAACGTTTGGCTAGGAGGACATCAGTCATTTTGACCCTCCATATTATCAAACCAGTCTATTACACTCTGTTTATCGAATAATGGGGCTCGTCCGGAGGCTTTTAAGGGCCGAGGGAATTGGCGAGTTTGGATCCATCGTTTTATTGTACTTCGGCTTATGCCAAGTTCTTCGCACAGACGACTGCGCGGAATGATATTAAATTGCTGCATAGCATCGCTCCTTATGCGCTCTAAAAATTATTTGATTTTTTTGCAGCGCAGCCTTTGATGAGCAGTGGCGGCGTACGTATACCACTATGCAGTCTTTTTAACGGCGTACTGTATTCCGGTTCAGATAGGTGCTCATACTTACCTATACTCCAATTATACATAGAGTTACCCAATTGTAAATATAAAAAATTTGTAACTAACTGTTTTTATGTGATAAAATGGGATTTTATGAGACTACCCTATCGACGTAAAACTTTTAAAATAAAGCTTTAGCCCTGGAGCAAGAATACATTTTACCCCCTGTTTCAGGAGACATTTCAGAATCGCAGGTTAGGAATTGTTTACACCGCTCTTTATTATCTTCCATATTTAATCGTGTTCTTGTTTGAAGTTCTCCGCTTAATCGATCTAGGCTGAATTCATGAATAATAAAAGGCTTATTATTTATATTTTGAAACAGAGTATAAAAGATTTTATTCCCTTCCAACTGAAATACAACATCTTCTACGTTATTATGAGTTAGTAATCCTGCTGTCGCGGTTTCAACCCATCTCAAATTGAGCGATATATCTTTAATATCCTGCACCACCTCTGATACATAACTATGTTTCTCCAGGCCAAAAGGCGGTTTCACATCAAGTCCCATGCCGTCCGTTAGAACTATCCAACTATTTTTGTATTTACAAACTAAGTTGATTTCGGAAACTTCTGCAGCAGCGTGCTGGAAGAATAAAAAAAATAAAATAGTAAACCTAAAAATACGCATTAAATATTTTCAACTAGTTGGTAAATGTGACATCATTCTTTGTAAGTCATATTAACTATCATAATAGAACTAAAACACTGTCAAGCTAATTTTAAATGTCTGATTTTATCACAAATTTTATCGAAAATAATACTTTGCTTTTCATCTTATTAATTAAAATTGGCTACAATGCCATTAGTTTTTTTGATTAGTTTTTCGGATATAGGCCTTATGAAGAACAGCATAAAATATAAGCGTGGTCCTCTTTCACGGTACAAAGCTTTAATTTTATTTTTAATTACAGCAACTGTAATTTATCAAACGAGAATACTTGATATTATTCTTCCACCATTTTTTGAAGTGAATACATACGATGACGAGTTCACACAATTTTATTTTCATTTGGCATTTTACTGCGTATTATTTCTCATTTTCAATAAGTTAGATAATAAATGGGCAGAGAAAGAAAGAGAAGAATATTTTAACTACAGAAAAGCTCTCAAAGAAGAAATTAAATCTGAACTCAAAGAAGAAACCGAAACTGAAAAAAATAAAAAAGATTAGCCATTATTTATGAGAAAAGAATTAAAATTATTTTATAATGTGATTAGTTTAGAAACTTTAATTTGGATAATTCTAATCACAGGATTTTTCTATTTTTAAATTTTTGATAATGAAAATTGGGTTGAAAACAATGTTTTTTGCGTTCTTTGCCATTTTTGGAGAGCCAAATGTTAGTAGAAGCTGAGTTAGAGAGGCGAGTTAATTGTTGGGCATCACTTGAGGGGCGTGACGATATCACACCGCAAGAACTAAAAGACATGGGCGTCTATGGTGGAGGAAGGGGAATCTGGCGTGACAAAGCGAATACAAGAGGCTTAACGAGTGATGGTGATGGAGCAGTTGTCAGCGTTTTGCACCTTGGCCAACGCTATGCAAATGACCTTTATAATGACGGTATAATCTATCATTTCCCAAACAATCAAACTGTGAGCTACGATCGAGCTGATATTCAAAGCATAAAAAATAGCTTTGAGCTAGAGCTCCCAATTTTTGTGATCTCCCATGGCAAAACTAAAACGTTAAGGAAAGTCGATTTTGGGAAGATTGTCGATTTTGGCAAGAGCGAGTGTTTGATCATCTTTGGGAATAAACATTCATCAAAAATAGAGACGCCAGACCCGAGCACTTTCAACCTCAACGCCAGTAAGCGCGAAAAGACCAGGTCAGCTGAACAGAGGCGCCGCGACCCAATGTTTGGCTACTACGTCAGAAAACGTTGTGGTCTTAAATGCGCGGTATGTTCAATATCAACTCCAGAATTGTTGGAGGCAGCTCATGTTAAAAGTGTTAAGGATGGCGGTTCAGATCATCCAGAAAACGGAATAATCCTGTGCGCCAATCATCATAAAGCATTTGATAATTGGCTGTTTAACATTATGCCAGGCTCTGGAAAGGTGTATGTTAAATCTGGAAACACAAGCGTTCAGTTAAAAATCGAAAATGATGTTATTTCAAATGAAGCTATGCCGCATCCAGAAGCGCTTAATTGGCGGCATATAAGATTTCAGAATTAATAGGATGTTTTTTGGGCTTAACCAACCAAGGTGAAGGATGAACAACAATTTAAAAAATAATTAAATGGTCTCAAGATCATCCTTAAATAACAGTAATACTCCTGTGCTTTCAGCAAGGTCCATTGCAGAGCTGGTATACTTGGACTGGGTTACAACTGCTGCAATATGGGCTTTAAAGAAAGTTTTTGCAGCGTTAATTTGCTGAACCGCATCATTTCCAACTGACCCCTTATAATCTTTACATTGAATAACAAAACGAATAGGGCCTCTTGAGGCAATTATGTCAGCTCCTTGGTCTCCCGACTTTGGCGTAGATGAACATGACCAGCCCCTGCCGTGAAGAATCTCTATACACTGGTTTTCAAATTCAATACCTTTACTTTTTTTGCTTATGAGGGCGCTATTCAAAACACCTGAACCTGGTTCAAGTTTATATTGTGAGGCTTTTGACGACATCTCAAAGAAAAAATCGCAAACATTTTGTATGAGTTCATAACTGTGTGAAACGTTTTCCCAAGAACTACCTTTCTGGCGCACACTTACCTTTTGTCTGAGGCATTTTGATAAATATTTCCAGGACCATTCTTCCTTTTCAAGCTCTGTAGAATAATTTTCATGGCGAAAATATTTACTTTGAAAAACTTCACTTTCAAGAAACTTGTTTAATTTTCTCTGCCAAGAAGTCCTGTCTGGAACCCCGAATTCGTCCAATCGTATCTCATTTCGATAAAGCCTTATAAAACCATCCAAGTTGCCAACAAATTTGATCAAAAAAAACATCAAATACTCTTTGGAAAAATCAACAGGTTTCGACTCATTAAGCGCAAAATTATCAGGTATTCCTCTCAGCATCCAATGAGTAGGTTTTTTATTCGGATCAGGATTTTCTCTTACATGGTCAGTAACATTAAAAGAGCTATCATAATCACATGCAAATTCAAGGTATGAGTCGTTATGTCCTATAAAAACTGGTTTGTAGAAATCTAGTAGTTCCTCCTTCCTATCGAATTCCCTAATTAATGTTATAAGTTTTATAAAATCATCTTTTGGCATAGCACAAATCGATAATAGGTCAGGTATAACCGTCATTACGGGGTGATGAGATCCTTTCTTTCTTCGGAAAACTATTCTTCCCTTGTCCGTCCAACTTTCAGCAAACTCCCCCCTTTGGTCATTTCCCCTGCCACCGGGAAGGTCTGTTTTTGAGGGTTTTTCTAAAAGCTCTATTATTTTGTCTATTTTAAAGTTGTGATCTTTCATTTCTCAACAAAACCATATTCTTCTAACTTTGCCAATCCATCAATCCTGCGGGGTCCGTGGTCACAGGTCCACGGTACATGGACCTTGGCCCATATTAAAAAACCTTTAGCTGCCTAGTTAATGGACAAAGTAACACCGAGAAAACACTAAACTTCATGGAAACTAAAAAAGCTCTCTACTTTAATATTATTAACCTAATAAAGCTATTCGACTATAAAGTAGGTTTCGGTTACATATTTTGCGGCTTTAATACAATCATTTAAAGTTGTTCCTGCAAAATAAAAATTTCCAGCTTTATCAAAATCAAACCAGTGAACGTTGTTAATTGGGGGGCCTTCTAACTCTATGGCGTGCCAAACAACCACAAGGTTAGTAATGGATTTCAATAGTGGTCCCACACTTCTCGGTTGAATAATTTTGTCACCGCTTATTCCAAAATTTTCGAGGTTTTTACACAACTCTTTTGAATTTCTAGCCACTTTAAAATTTGGAACGGCCCCTCCAAATCCAAACATAGCACAAAATATGATGGCGAATCCCCATGTTTTCGGATCATTAAAATCAGTTAGATCTGCCCAGTTTTTAACTTCGAAACTATTTTCATTTACGATTATCTCAACATTATTATAGATATCATGACTCAGACCACTCAGTTCTACGTCTATCATTCTTTCCCAATCAAAATTACCTGCAATCAGATTTCTACAGTGTCGTGTAGTAAAGCCCGAATAGTCGTCAGAATCCCTGCCTTCAAACCATACTATTAATTGGTCCTCTAATACTTGACTGGGAGGTTTAGGTATTCCTGCAAAGCTAGTTTTCTCCGTTTCCGTTGTCTTAATATCTGCTGGTAACTGGTTAGCGGCATATTTGAATAAATAATTTTTTATTTCTTCTGGAAATTCGTTTATTTCCTCGATAGTCAAAGCAATTAACATGGTGACTCCAATCAAATAGATATCAAATAGATAATTATTATCAAAAAATAATTGACATTACCAGAAAATAATGACATTAGATTTAATTAGATATGAAATTGATATCAAAATAATAACAAAAAGGAGATTTGATATGGAGACTTACGAAATAAAAAACGAACTTTTTAATAGGCTAGATGCCACCAATTTACTCGATGAGCCAGGCGCAGCACTCTATTCAGGTGATGAGACTCTCACGAAAGGCACCTATCTTTTTTTTGGTCTAAACCCCGGGGGTGTTGAAAATGAAATACAAACCATTAAACAACATTTTGAAAACCAGGGAAAACTTAATGAGTACTGTGATGGAACTTGGGCACCAGGTGGAAATAAAATGTCTCCGGGAACAGCACCGTTACAGAAGCGAATTCAATTTCTCTTTGCATCATTAGCTCGCAATCCTAGAAATATTTGTGCTACTAATCTTGTTCTAAAGCGGTCTCGCTCAATGATGGAACTTCCGAACTTTCAAGTTTTAGCACAACAATGTTGGTCGTTTCACCAAAAGCTTTTTGAAATTGTAGACCCAGATGTTGTACTTGTGATGGGAAATGAAGGTTTCGATTTTCTATTAACAAAACTCTCTAACAAAACAGACGTTTTTTCCATATCATCAGGTCATGGGGATTGGATGTGTAAATCAGTCTTTGGGAGAATTGAAGGAAGGGAGCGTAACATTGTCTGCCTACCTCACTTGAGTCGCTATGCAATTAATAAACATCCAGAAGTTGTGGAGTGGATAAAGAGTTTGACAGCAGGTCTAACACATTGAGAGTGGCGTTATACTCCAGCGCTATTGAGGGAGAGTGCTTTTTGCCTAAAATGTTCTTTTTTGGAAACTAAATTTTTCCATTGGAGAATCAAAACTTATGCCACTTAAAACCATATAGGTAAATTTTAGGAATCCCTCTTTTTATTTGAAATTATGAAAAAAATGTTTTTTTAATGTTTGTATTTTATTGGAAAGCTACATTCTATTCTAAATCGGTAGTTTCTGCTTCCTCAGGAGTGGAGGCAGATAAATTGTTCCGAACACAGTTATTAGCAGATTTTAATAGTTCAAATGAGAAACCAGAAATGGACTTGAATTCACTTCATATAAGATATGTTGATACGCCATGCATTGCAGCAGTTGTTGGAGAGGAATGGGAAAAATATTGGAAAAATGTGACGTAGCGTTATGATCTAAAAGAAATAATTATCTATTTTTGACCAAATGAAATTAAACACGACTAAAAGACCTCATTTTTTAATAAAATTCGTGGGGTAGAATGTGGGGTAGAATTCTTAATAAGTAAAAAAATATCAATAAAACAATAGGTTGAGTATGTGTTCGGAGTTCTTCCCCTCCGCCACGAAAATTCATAAATTCAATGGTTTACCGAATTTTGCCTGTTTTTCCCCGATTTTTTAGGCATTGACTACTTTTTTGGGAAATTCTGCGACATTTGGCTAGAATGGTCACTCGCTTGGCCCATATGGTCCGGATAGAAGTTCGCTCAATGCTTCTCAGTGACTCGTAGGTTGCATACAGTCTTTACGTTTTTCTAGTATAATTTTTACTAATATTATCCTAGTTCAGCAGCAATTCATTGACACCATAAACTTTATTTGGTCCGATTATTTAAAAATTTAAAAAAAAGTAGAGGGAATAATGGAAAAAGAAATGCTCGCACTAGTTAAGTTAAAAGAGGGAGAGGAGAACTTTTCAAAATTTATGGCATTTATGCAGTCGGAGGAGGGTATGACCGAACGGGGAAAATTTGCAATTCCACCTAAGACAATTGCCGCAGTTACGCCAGATAAGGGTGCGGTAATGTTCAAGGTTTTTGTGACCGATGAAGATGGTATGAAAAGTTTTGTTTCTGGCGAAAATGTATCAATGAAACCAATTTATGATGAATGCATTGAGAGTTCACAACTTTGGGATTTATCAGAGGTGATTTTATAATCAACATAGTTAGATATTGGACGGCCCTAGTGCTGTCTTTCTTTATTTAAATTATTTTTGCTTAAGCACCATCGTATCGACTTTAGTCACTCCATTTAGTTTAAATAAAGCCAGTATAAATTAAGAAATAAAATCCATTCAAAACTTGGTATAGTTTAGTTATTAGTCTGTTAATAAAGAAG
Source organism: uncultured SAR116 cluster alpha proteobacterium (assembly GCA_902520885.1). Classification (GTDB taxonomy): domain Bacteria; phylum Pseudomonadota; class Alphaproteobacteria; order Puniceispirillales; family Puniceispirillaceae; genus UBA5951. The sequence continues at coordinate 18,557 of CABYPW010000005.1, read as the reverse complement.
TGGGAAAATAATCTTTAATGAAACATTTCATGTGTACGCATAGTTACCTGTCTGGCGATGCAAAAGAAAATATAATTAATCAGCTTAGGGGTGTAACAGATAGAGAATTTTTAGATATGAATAGCGGTAAAAATGCCCGAGTCTTGCAACATTGGGCTGGTAAGGATGAGTTTTTCTTTTGCCATTGGGAAGCAGAAAATGAAGACGATATCCACGAAGTTCTCTCAAAAATTGGAGCTGATAAATTTATTATTACTTTAGCAAATGAGATGCAAAGATATGTAACCCATTATGACATAAAAGATGAAAAGATTAATATTCCTGAAGATGAATAATATGCATGCACACCATCATTATAAGCCTAGTTATATTTAAATTTGATGTAATCACTTTCGTCCAGACATTATTAATAACAAGAATTCTGCATGCAGAATTATAATAGAATGCTTATTTTTTATGCTAAGTATAAATAATTTCTAAATTCACTTTTGAAGAATTTCTTTCTGTGTATTAATCCATAGTAAGGTTAACAATGTTCGAAAAGATAAAAATCAAGTTAGTTAGATAATTTTGGGAGCAAACTATGGTAACAGTTTTGATGACAGTAAAAATCTCAAAAGGGTGGGAGACTTGGTCTAAAATGGCTAAAAGTCTTGAGCCTCAAATGAATGAAGTAGGTGCAAAAATGATTTGGGCGGGATGTAACGCAGATGAGACAGCTATCTATGCTCTCGCTGAAATGCAAAACCCAGAGCAAATAAAAACATTTGGGGAAAGACCAGATATTGTTGCAATCCGAGAGGCCGCCGGTGCTGACGTCTCTTCAACTACCCCAATAGCTCAGATTGGAAAATATTTTTTAAGTTAATAATTACATAATTCAATATTTGTAGAAACATTTTAGGAGAAATAAGATGTCATTACTTGCGATGTGTATGCCCATTTTGCCCGGAAAGAAAGAGGCTTGGTTAGAGGCCGTAAAACAGCTAAACAGTCCTGAAGCTAAGCCAGCAGCCGACTCTATAAGAGAAAATGCTGGTGTCCATGAAAGAGCGTTTCTTCAAGAAACACCAAATGGAGATTTTGTTATACTTACATATGAAGGCGAAAATCCAGTGGAGAGTTTTGGAAAGATAATGGAAAATTTACCTGCTGACTTTGCAGATTTTGTAATGGATATTCACGGAATGGATGTTAAATCTCCACCCCCGCTTCCGTCTTTGGTTTATGATAGTCGTGGATAAAATGAGATAAGCAAATGGCTCCATTGAATGGAAGAAATAATTTAAAATTTATCTTTCTTTCTTGGTGGAAAAATGCTCCACATTAAGACTGTCCATATTGTACATAATAAATAGAGAATGACAAAATACACAGTGGGGAAGTCCCAGTAAACAATTTTTGAAATCCAGTATTTTACAAAAGATTGGGAATATTGGTTTTCATTAAGTACATTTTCAATAAGTGTCAAAGGGCAAGTCATACCGATAATTGTCTCAAAAGTAATAAAACAAATTAGGCCTAAATGTGTAGAACGCAGTTTCAAATTGCTAAGCCATACCCATTTCATTTTATAACCAATAGGCACAATGAAGAACCCGGTGCTTATAAATATTATGATAATAAAATGAAAAACTAAGACTACATCTGATATCAAACTATTCATAATTTGAAATGATAAATAAAAACATAACAAAAAACATCTTTAAAATATTACATCGTAAGTTAACTATGTCATCACCAAATAGATGGGAAATTAGATTTCTAAAAATTTAAGGTTTGCTTGCGATTTTTACTGATGAGATATGTTTTTCTCTTACAGTAAGAAATTTTATTAAATTTAAATATTGCGCTTATTGAGGTTAGAAAAATCCAAGAAAAACCTTGTCGTATTAGAAGCAGAAAATTTGTCCCATTTGATGTAAGCATATTTAATGACCCAAGTTTATGAAATTCAGAGGGTAAGCTCAAGGCGTGGATACGCGATGATTTTAATGCTTATTGGCTCTATCACTATTAGTTTCGCCGGATTAGCTATCCGCAACATAGAAATAGCTGATAATTTTCAAATCAACTTCTATAGGGCAATTGCATTTGGATTTTCGGTCTCAATAATTTTACTTATTCGACATGGAAAAACAGTACCCTCAAAAATTAAGGGCATTGGAATGCAGGGTATTTTGGCAGCTGCTTTCCTAGCTATTGCTAGTATTTCCTTTTTACAAGCAATAACAAATACCACTGTTGCTGCTACAACCTTTACCCTTAGTTTTATTCCTTTCTTAACGGCCATTATGGCCTGGCTAGTTCTCGGTGAGCGTATTGGTAAGTCTACTGTTTTAACAATGGCTATAGCAGGGATTGGTATCTCTATTATGTTTTTTCAAGGTTTGGGTTCTGGAACATTTTATGGAAACGTTATGGCATTATTATGTGCTGTTGGATTTTCTTCTTTTGCAATAATGATACGCAGAAATAGCAGGTCTGAAATGCTTCCAACATTAATTTTATCAAACTTGATAATTATGTTTGCTGCCTTAATTTACACATGGGATGATTTAAAAATCCCATGGAATGATTTGATAATTTGTTTTGTTATTGGCGGGTTTCTTCAGGCCACTGCTAACACTCTACTTATATTGGCATCAAAGCACCTTTTCGCAGCAGAATTAACTCTTTTTATGCTTTTAGAATTTACTTTGGCCCCCGTATGGGTTTGGGTATTTATTAATGAAGTGCCATCAAGTTGGACTTTAGTCGGGGGAAGCATTGTGACATTATCGGTTTTAGGAAAAACGTTATCAGAGTTTCGCAAGGCTGATATCTAAATTATTGAATTTTTTTTAAATATGGGTTTTCGAAGCTTTTAGGATAAAGTTAATTAGAAGCTGAGAAACTATATAAATAGAAGTTTTAAAGCTACACCTACAAGCACAAATAGAATTACTTTGTCAAATAAAGCTGCAGAAGCATTTTTAAGTAAAAGTGCCCCAAGTGGCATTCCAGAGGTTAATGGTAAAACTGCTAAGCATCCTAGTATGAAATGTTCAATCTCCATAAGCCCAAGATAACTTAGGGTAGGAAGTTGTATTACTGACATTGCCACGAAAAATGATGAGACAATGGCTATAAACTCGGAACGTTCAAATTTTATTGCATTTAAAAAGGTAAAGGTTGCTGGTGATGAAATACCAAAAGTACCTTGTAAAAAACCTGCAAGAAATCCTATAGGAAAACTTAGTTTTTGAGCTATTTTCATAGATAATTTCCAGCCTGGTGTAAAAATTCTGAACCCTACATAAAACAAAACAAGAATGGCCATCAGTTTTTCTAAAATACTACTGGAAGTCAGTTGTAAAGTAAGGCTTCCAACTAAGGCTCCAATTCCTGCTGCACAACAGAGTACAAATAAGAATAATCTATGTTTAAGTGCATGGAGATAAATAAACATTTGTAATAGATTAGTAATTAGATTAGGCAGAACAAAAACTGCCACAGCAAAGCGAACATCGTAAAAACTTGTCATCAACGGCACGGCTACTAATGGAGCGCCCACACCAGTAGCTCCTTTTAATATTCCTCCAAGAGCAAACGCCAACCCGACGATCACAAGTGTTTGCATATCAGAAAATGTAAACATTTAAGTTTTTAAAAAGCCCCCTTAGTAAATAAAATATAATCAATTTTGACAAAAAATCGGCAAATGTTAAAGAAATTTGACGATGCAAAATTTAAAACTATACACAGAATGTCGCAATAATCGATATTTCATAGCCTCTTGCTAAACTTGGTCGGTCTTTGTGTTGTCTTTTTTTTTGATAAAACTTGAAAGTTAAACTTTCTGAATATTAGTTTGGATGGTAATTTTTCTAATAGATGTTTCTTTAAAAAAAACTTAGAATTTAAATTCATAGCAAATAAGTTAGTCCAGGTATCTTTGAATTGAGAGGCACAAAAAATGACTTTATCAAAAAGCACTCAAATAAATAACTCCAAATCTGCTCAGAAAACTGAATATAACTCTATAAAAAATTATAAAATGTTAATTGATGGGCAGTTGGTTGATAGTCATGGATTAGATAGGATAGAAATAGAATGTCCTGCGACAAAGGAAATTTTTGCTACTGTGCCGCGCGGAAATAATCAAGATGTGAATTTTGCAGTTAAAGCGGCCTCTGATGCTTTCCGAAAATGGTCTTTAGTAGAGCCAAGAGAGCGTGGAAAACTACTTTTACGGATTGCTGACGCTATTGAAAATGAGATTGAAAATTTAGCAAATATAATCGCTCAGGAAACTGGCAATGCTATTAGAACTCAAGCACGACCTGAGGCAAAACTAGTTGCTGATATTTTCCGCTATTTCGGTGGTCTTGGCGGTGAGTTGAAAGGCGAGACAATACCTTTAGGGGAAAATTTTTTAAGTTATACTCGGCGTGAACCAATCGGCGTTGTAGGAGCAATTATACCGTGGAATGCCCCCGTTCTTTTAGGAGCATTAAAAATCGCACCTGCACTTTGTGCTGGTAACACGATAGTTATGAAAGCGGCAGAGGATGCGCCCTTAGGTATTCTTAGGATTGCAGAAATCTGTCAGATTTTTATCCCAAAAGGCGTAGTAAACTTAATTACTGGTTTTGGAGAAGAATGCGGCACACCACTAATTGAACACCCTTATGTAAGAAAAATTTCTTTTACGGGTTCGACAGGTGTGGGGAAACTCATTATGCAGGCTGCATCAGAGCGTATTGTTCCAGTATCTCTAGAATTAGGTGGGAAAAGCCCTTCAATAGTATATCCAGATGCAAATGAGGATTGGGCAGTGGAGGGAGTTATGGCAGCAATGCGATTTACCCGCCAAAGTCAATCGTGCACCGCTGGTTCCAGATTATTTTTACATGAGAAAATATTTGATAGTTTTCTCGAAAAGTTAATTTCAAAGCTCAAGAATTTAAAAATTGGAGATCCTTTAGATGAGGCTAATGATATTGGGTCATTAATAAACAGAAAACAGTATTCTAGAGTTTTAAACTATATTCAGGAAGGAATGGAGCATCCATCTAGTGAATTGATTTGTGGAGGCATGCCCCCAGAAAATGGAGAAATGAGCAAGGGTTATTTTACGTTACCCACAATATTTTCCAATACTACAAATGAATGGCGTTTGGCAAAAGAAGAGATATTCGGACCAGTATTAACAGCAATAAGCTGGAAAGATGAAGAAAATGTTATCAAGATGGCCAATGATAGCCATTATGGACTAGCAGGATATGTTTGGACACATGATATCGGTAAGGGTCTTAAAACAGCTCATTCATTAGAGGCTGGATGGGTTCAAGTAAATCAAGGATTAGGTCAGATGCCTGGGCAGTCTTATGGAGGCGTTAAACAATCTGGTATTGGCCGCGAGTTCTCGTTAAATGGCATGCTAGAAAGTTTTACTCAGACAAAAAATGTAACGGTAAGTTTATCGACACCAAGTTAAAGACAAAAATTTCTTCCAAAAATTTGATTGATTTATGTAATTTTGAGAATTTTTGGTATTTTTTTAAAAAATAAAAAAGTTATTAAGTGATAGTTCTTGTATTTAATTTAGTGAAAAAAATGAGAAGAATCGCAGTAATTTTTACCAAGCTGGGATTAATCAAGTAATTATACGCGACGTTTTTTGGGTTGCTAAACTTGTAATCAGATGAAACTATAAATTGCTCTATTGAATTTTATTCAATATAAACAACGTTTATCTATAATCTAATATAGTTGCATTCTTGATATTTTTTAAATAAGCAATGCGAACTTCCTTCTTTTTTTTGATTTTTTTGTAAAATTATCTGATGCTTATTCTTAAAGTATAAAAAGTTCGCTAAGAATTCAGAGCGGTAATTAAAATCAGAAGGGAAATAAAAATGAATGAACAGATAAAACAATTTTTTTCACTAAAAAGAAGGACATTTGTAGCTGGAATGGCAGCAACTTCTGTTGCCTTTGGGTCCTCTCAAGTCTTCGGGTCAAGTAAAATTAAAGTTGCTGGCATTTATACTCAACCCATTCAACAGAAATGGGACGCAAGATTGCATTTAGCTCTGGATGCTGCAGCAAATAGAGGTGATATAGATTACTCTTATTCAGAGAAGGTTTCAAATACGGATTATGTCAGGGTTTTGAGAGAATATTGTGATAAAGGAGTTCAACTTATTGTTGGGGAGGCTTTTGGAATTAGTAAAGAGGCAAGGAAGGTAGCAGATGATTACCCTAATATTGCTTTTTTAATGGGAGACCCATTTAAGCCACACGGAAATAATTTCTCTGTTTTTGATAATTATATCCATGAACCATGTTATTTGATGGGTATAATTGCAGGACATATGAGTAAGGCCAAAAAAATTGGGATGGTTGGGGGATACCCAATTGGAGAGGTTAATAGACTCTTTCATGCGTTTATGAATGGAGCAAGATCAGTAGATCCCAATTTCGAATTTAAAGTTACCTTTATTGGTTCCTGGTATGATCCGCCAAAGGCAAAAGAGGCTGCTATAGCGCAAATAGAGGCTGGGGTAGATATCATGTATGCAGAGCGAGCAGGAGTGGTAGATGCTTGTAGGGAAAAGGGTATATTGGCATTTGGTAATGTTAATGACATGAATAAAGAAGAAAATGGAACTGACGTAGTTGTAACCTCCGCTCTTTGGCATATGGAGTCGGCTATTGACCATGCCATCGAAAGAGTAAAAGCAGGCACTTTTAGTGCTGAGGAATACCATCATTGGACAATGATGGCCAAAGGCGGTGCTAGTTTAGCTCCGTACTATGAATTTGACTCGAAAATATCATCTGAACTCAAAGCCCAAATATCTGGTCTAGCGGCAGATATAAAAGCTGGAAAATTTACAGTCGAAATAATTGATGAGGAACCAAAATCAACTTTTTAAAACATTTAAAAACCCAGAATACAAATTTTTTAATTTGTATTCTGGAATTTTGGAATAATCTTTTATGACTGCCTTATTGAATGTAAAAAACATTGATAAAAGCTTTGGTAGGCTAAATGCAAATAAAAACATAAGCTTTGACGTAGCATCGGGCGAAATAGTTGCTATTCTTGGTGAGAATGGTGCTGGTAAAACTACTCTAATGAATATCATTTTTGGTCATTATGTAGCGGACTCTGGCTTGATTAATTTTAATGGAAATGAATTAAAAGCCGGGGATACTAAAGCTGCAATTGATGCGGGTATAGGAATGGTACACCAGCATTTTACACTTGCGGAAAACCTTACTGTTTTGGAAAACATATTAGTTGGAACTCAACCTTTATATCAACCTCGCCTTTCAGAGAGAAAAGCTAAAGAAAAGCTAAAGTATTTAGCTGCAGAATTCGGCCTAGAGCTCTCACCACAACAATTAGTTCGAAATCTGTCTGTTGGTGAAAAGCAAAGATTGGAAATATTGAAAACTCTTTTTGGTGATTGTAAGTTGCTGATTCTTGATGAACCAACGGCAAGCTTAACTCCGCAAGAAGTGAAGACATTATTCATTTCTATTCGCAAGATGGTAGCTTCTGGTCTTGGTGTAATATTGATTTCACACAAATTGAATGAGATTTTAGAAATTAGTAATAGAATTATTGTATTGAGGTCTGGAGAAGTAGTAGGAAAGGTAAAAACAAAAAACGCCGATAAAACTCAATTAGGTGAAATGATAGTTGGGCGTAAGATAAATCGCCCTATTAGAAAAGAAAATTCATTTAAGGAAGCAAGAATTCAATTATTTCAGTTATCTACTAAAAGTGGTAATGGGTTGGCTGCTTTGAAAAATGTGGATTTAGAAGTTCGGGGTGGAGAAATCATTGGAGTTGCTGGAGTAGCAGGGAACGGACAAAAAGCTCTCGCCGAGGTATTGACAGGTCATAATAAACCGAATTCAGGAAAAATTTTTGTAAATGGAAAAAATCTATTTGGGAAAACTCCAAGTGATTTCATGAATTCAGGTGTTGCATATATTCCAGAAGACCGAAATGCAGATGGTATTATAGGGGATATGTCAGTATGGGAAAATATCATATTAACTGAGTCCAAAAACTTAAAATTCTTTAATAAAAAAGGAATTTTAAATATTAAAAATAGTCATGAATTAGCAAATTCTGTTTGTCAAAAAAATGATGTCCGTTGCCAATCAATTGAGCAATCAGCGCGATTATTATCTGGCGGTAATATTCAAAAACTGCTTATTGGTAAATGGTTGGAGAGAAAACCAAGCGTCATTGTGGCCTGCCAGCCATCTAGAGGCTTAGATGAGGGGGCAATAAGTGCTGTGCATAAAACACTATTATCTGAAAGAAAAAAGTCAACTGCTATAATTTTAATATCTGAAGACTTAGATGAATTGCTTTTATTAGCAGACAAGATAGTTGTTTTATTTAACGGAAAACTATCACAATTTATTGAGAATAGTAATTTAAATCCAAATAAGTTAGGTCTCATGATGGCAGGAGATGGATTTTAAATGAGGTTAGAAGCACGTGAACATACACCTCTATGGCTTCCTTGGATTGCAATTTTATCCTCTGGTTTAATAACTCTTATTTTTGCAGCAATATTAATTATGGTTGCTGGGGCCTCCCCAGTTACTGGGTTTTATGAGCTTTATAAAGGTGCATTTGGCTCTAAAAATTCGATAGCAGAAACTGGTGCAACTGCAACCCCTTTAATTTTTACGGGACTCGCTGCAGCGATTGCTTTCAGGGCACGATTTTGGAATATAGGTGCTGAGGGTCAATTATATATTGGTGCACTTGCTGCCACATATTTTGGGACGGGATTAGTTGTCTTTTCTCCTTTGGTCATGGTCCCATTTCTGCTACTAACTGGTTTTTTGTTTGGAGCTCTAGCTCTCCTACCTATGGTTTTATTAAGACAATTTTTAAAGGTAGATGAAGTTGTAACAACGTTATTAATGAATTTCGTTATCATCTTGCTGGTGAGCTATTTACTCGAAGGTCCCTGGAAAGACCCATACTCACTGGGTTGGCCGCAAGCGTCACCGGTAATTGACCAAGGAGTACTTCCCCAAATTATTCCGCGGACTAGACTACACTTAGGTTTTGCAATCGCAATTACTATGGCCTTTTTGGTCTGGTATATACAATCCAAAACATCATTTGGTTTCTCAAGCAGAGCAGTAGGATTTAATCCTTCCACAGCGAAACACTCCGGAATTTCAGTAACCAAAACTATGATTGGTGTAGCAGTCTTAAGTGGAGGAATAGCCGGTTTAGCAGGAGTATCTGAGGTAGCTGGATTGAAAGGATATCTGACCTTAGACCTTTCTCCAGGCTTCGGATACACTGGGATAGCTGTGGCTATGCTAGGAAACCTTCATCCTATTGGAGTAATTTTCTCAGCTATTTTTATTGCTATCATATACGTGGGTGCAGGTGCGATGAGCAGGGCTATTGAGGTACCAACATATCTTGCGGACGTTATTGTTGCGAGTACAATTCTAACTGTTTTAGTAAGCCTCATTTTGATTAGATACAGAATAATGTTGAGAGGAAAATTCTAAAGTGATATTGGACTTGCTTGAATTACTTTTTAATGCTGGATTCTGGGCAGCTACAATAAGAATTGCTTGCCCACTTTTATTAGCAACTTTAGGAGAACTTATTTGTGAAAGAGCAGGGGTCTTAAACCTAGGGATTGAGGGCATTATGACTATTGGAGCTTTAGTCGGTTGGACTACCGTTTATTTAGGCGGCGACTTGAGCACTGGGATATTGGTAGCGGCTATTGTTGGTGCTTCTTTTGGGTTACTTCACGCCTTTTTCTCCGTATATTTGGGAGCCTCACAGCATGTAACTGGAATAGGCATCACGCTGTTTGCTTCATCAATTGGTTATTATTCATTTAGACTGCTTTTACCGAGTTCTACAACGCCCCCAAAAATTATGGCATTTCAACCCTTGGAAATTCCATTTTTTAGCGATATCCCATTTTTAGGAATTGCATTATTTCAGCATACAGCATTTACTTATTTTGCCTTTTTGATGATACCAGCCGTTTTTTGGTTAATGAATAAAACTCCATTAGGACTCTCAATAAAAGTAGCAGGAGAAAATCCTATGGCTCTTGAGGCTCAGGGTTTAGATGTTTTATTTGTGAGAACAATTGCACTAATGCTGGGTAGTGCGCTGATGGCTTTGGGCGGTGCTTATCTGACCATGTCTGCTTTTGATGCTTTTTATTTTGGAATGGTTAATGGTAGGGGATGGATTGCAATAGCCTTAGTAATATTCGCGTCATGGCAGCCCTTTAGAGTAATGTTAGGCGCTATTTTATTTGCAGGTTTAGACGCCTTTCAAGTAAGGGCTCAACAATTAGCAGGTGCGTTTATAGCTTATCAATTCTTTTTGATGTTACCTTATCTTTTAAGCATAGTAGCGATGGTATTTGCAGCAAGAAGCACTTACTATCCCAGAGCTTTATTGATCCCTTTTAGGAGGGGAGAGAGACACTAAAACATATTCAGGAGTGAAGAACATGAGTGACCTCTTTATAAAAAATTGTATGCTTGAGAATGGGGAAAAAGTTGATATCCTCATTTTAAAAGGAAATATTGCTGATATTTCACCTTTTATACAAGGTGTTTCTGAGAGTGTTCCGGAAATAGATGCAGAGGGTTGGCTTGCTATTCCTCCATTTTTAGACAGTCATTTTCATCTAGATGCAACTTTAAGTTATGGTATTCCAAGGATTAATCAAAGTGGGACTTTGCTGGAAGGAATTTCGTTATGGGGTGAATTGAAACCCTCATTAAAATATGACGATTTAGTAGAAAGAGCAGAAAACCTCTGCCGTTGGTCAATTGCAAAAGGTACTTTGGGTATTAGAAGTCACGTTGATGTAAGTGGAAAAGACCTTCTTGGAGTTGAGGCAATGTTGCATGTAAGAGAAAAATTCAAAGATTTAATCGATATACAATTAGTTGCATTTCCACAAGATGGTCTTTTGAGATCAAATTGTTTGGAAAATTTAAATAATGCTCTTGATTTGGGCGTGGATATTGTTGGCGGAATACCTCATTTTGAAAGAACAATGGCTCAAGGATCGGAATCAATAAAAATTTTATGTGAAATTGCAGAAAAAAGAGGCTTGCTTGTTGATATGCATTGTGACGAGAGTGATGATCCAATGTCCAGACAAATTGAGTCTCTAACTTATGAAACAGTTAGGTTAGGTCTTCATGGAAGAGTGGCGGGTTCTCATTTAACATCTATGCATTCAATGGATAATTATTATTTTTCTAAGCTTCTTCCATTAATGCATGAAGCCAATATTGGTATTATAGCAAATCCATTAATTAATATTACTCTTCAGGGCCGGCATGATTCCTATCCAAAAAGAAGGGGAATGACCCGTATTAAAGAGCAAATAAATGGAAGACTTAAAGTTGCCTTTGGTCATGACTGTGTTATGGACCCATGGTATCCTCTAGGTTCGCATGATATGCTTGAAGTAGCCAGCATGGCTCTACATGTTGGACATATGACTGGTCAAAATGAGATGAAAGAATGTTTTCGGGCTGTAACACAATATCCTGCCGAGATTATGTGCTTGGACAATTATGGTTTGCAAAAAGGGTGTAATGGCGATTTAGTAATACTTCAAGCCACTGATACTATAGAGGCTTTGCGTCTTAAGCCTTCTCGTTTGTTTGTCATTAGGAGAGGAAAAATAATCTCTTCCGAGGAGCCAAAATCTAGCAACGTCTTAATAAACGGAGAAACATACAAAGTTAGTTTTTCAAAAAAAGATTTTTCATGGACACAAGTATAATTTGTTTTCTTGGACTGAACATTTCCTACAGTTGAATAAGTATTTAGCCATGAGTAAAACAACTCATGGCTAAATTTTAACAATTCCTGAGAAGATTAAAGTGCCTTATCAGTAATAATGTGAGTCCAAGCCCCCTCTGGTGCCTTTGAAATAACTGGGTCTGAACCGCCCTTTAGCAGGGTATTAACTGTTCTCTCATAGTCAGCTGGGTCAAGCGTTCCATTTGAGCCAGCTGTAAGTTTTGCTATTTCTCCCATCATTCTTCTTTGATGTTTTTCTGTTTGTGCACCGGTGGCGTCGTTGTCAAGCACAATATCTGCTGCTGCATCTGGATTCGCTTCGGCCCATTTCCAACCCTTCATTGATGCACGGACAAAACGAACCATTTGGTCTTGGAAATCTGCGTTTTTAAGACGGTCCTCTAACACATAAATTCCGTCTTCAAGGGTTGCAACTCCTTGATCTTGATATTTGAAAACTACCAAGTCATCAGGGGAAACACCTGCATCAATAACTTGCCAATATTCGTTATATGTCATCGTAGAAATACAGTCAGCCTGTTTTTGCAAAAGAGGATCGACGTTGAAACCTTGCTTAAGTACAGTGACTCCATCACTTCCACCATTAGTTGGAATGCCAAGTTGGCTCATCCAAGAAAGAAATGGATATTCATTTCCAAAAAACCAAACACCAATTGTTTTCCCTCTAAAATCAGCTGGTGACTTGATGCCTGTTTCTTTTCTGCAAGTTAGCTGAAGACCAGAGGATTTAAATGGTTGAGCGATATTTACAATGGGAACGCCTCTCTCTCGAGCAGCAAGAGCAGAAGGCATCCAGTTTAGCATCATATCTGCTCCTCCTCCTGCAAGGACTTGAGGTGGAGCAATATCTGGTCCACCAGGCTTAATGGTAACATCCAAACCTTCATCGTCATAATATCCTTTGTCGAGAGCTACATAATAACCCGCAAACTGTGCTTGCGTAACCCATTGTAGCTGCAAAGTAAGCTTATCTGCAGCGAGAGCCATCGAGGATGAAAAAGTCATCCCAGCAGCAATAAATGTTAAAAATAGTTTTTTCATTATTTTCTCCTTATTAATTATTCTTTAAACGGTACGACGGATGCCAAGAGGTGACAAGCCTCTCTATTAAACTTAAAGCACCATAACTAACAGAACCAGCGATTGCTGCTACTGCAATTTCGGCCCAGACCATATCTAAGTTCATACGGCCTACTTCAGTCGAAATTCTAAATCCAATTCCAACTATTGGTGTTCCAAAAAATTCTGCAACAATCGCTCCTATCAGAGCTAGTGTAGAATTAATTTTTAGAGCGTTAAAAATAAATGGCATTGCCGCAGGCAAACGAAGCTTAAAAAGAGTTTGCCAATAAGACGCTGCATACGTATTTAAAAGGTCACGTTCTATTAAAGATGAGGAATTTAGTCCTGAAAGTGTATTTACTAACATTGGAAAAAAAGTCATAACCACCACTACGGCTGCTTTGGATTGCCAATCAAAACCAAACCACATAACCATAATGGGAGCTATTCCCACGATGGGTAGTGCAGAAATAAAATTACCAACCGGCAGCAATCCTCGTCTTAAGAAATCATTTTTGTCGATTAAAACCGCAAAAATAAACGCACTACTACAACCAATAAAATAACCAGCCAAAACAGACTTCATAAAGGTTTGTTGAAAATCTGCAAAAAGAATATCCAAAGAACTCATAAACTTGATTGCTATCATCGATGGTGGAGGTAAAATTACTGTTGGTATTTTAAGACCAACGGTTATTACTTCCCAGAAAAACAGAAGCCAAAACCCAAATAGGATAGGTATTCCAAAAGAATATACTAAGGGGAAAATTTTACTTTCTTTACTTATTAATTGTTCTACCGCCAACCATGAATGGAGCCAAGCACAAATTGATAAAAACCAAAGGGTCTGTCCAAAGTCACTTGAAATCTCCTTTATTATAAAAAAAGCGGCTAACAAACTAATGCAGAGATCCAGCTTGAAATCATTTAAAAAACTAATTTTTTGGTAAATTAGAGGGTTTATTCTGAAAAATCCCATCATCCCAATCAATATAGCAGAAAATATTATCTGTGGATTATTACTTTCAAAGAATACTGATAAAAAACAGATTAAACCGAGTATAGCTAAGCTATATGTTAGAATACTCCTCATGTTAATCATCTCTGCATCCCCATTATTTTAAATGTAAGTTGAGAAATAATGTTAACGGAAATCACGAGAAGAGCCGCAAGAGTTGCTGCAGAAATCAGTGCAGACCAAATTTGTATTGTTTGCCCATAATACGACCCTGTAAGCAAACGGGCGCCAAGTCCCGCGACTGCACCTGTTGGCAATTCTCCAACTATTGCTCCAACAAGACTAATAGCAATTGCTATTTTCATTGATGTAAAGAGAAAAGAAACGGATGATGGAAGTCTTAGTGAAAAAAATAATTTAGTTCTTGATGAACTATAGGTTTTCATTAAATCAATTAAAATAGGGTCGGGACTCCTTAGGCCTTTTACCATACCAACGGTAATAGGAAAGAAACTCAGATAAGCTGATATCATAGCTTTTGGCAAAAGTCCCGATAAGCCTACTGCATTCAAAACTACAATTATCATTGGGGCAATAGCTAAGATAGGTATGGTTTGACTGGTTATTATCCAAGGCATCAAAGATTTATCCATAGCTTTATTTTCTACAATAAAAATAGCGAGAGTTATTCCCATTAATGTACCCATGAAAAAACCCATTAATGTAGAAGAAAGCGTAACCCAACTATGATAAATCAATGATCTCTTAGATGTGACCTTTTTTTTAACTGTGGTTTGCCAAATTTCAGATAATATTTGATGGGGTGCGGGTAAAATAGGCCTTTCATGAGCCATCGTATCTTTTGCTAAGTCAACAAATGACCATTCAACAGAGCTTTTTTCATAATTCTGTATTTGCCATGGAGAATTTAGAAATATAGTAAAACCATACCATATAAAACCAATAGCAGACACAACTGCTAAAACAGGTATTACTTTATTTTTAATAGCAAATAACAAACTGACTATCCTTTAAATAACATTTTAATTTTCCAAATGGCTTTCTCTTAGGCCTCTTCTTACTCTTTGTGCAATTTCAAGGAATTTTTGGCTCTCTCTTATATTAAGAGGTCGCTTCAATGGTAAATCAGAATGAATAATATCAGTGATCCTTCCCGGACGAGGTGACATTACAACGATTTTTGTGGATAGATAAACTGCCTCAGGTATTGAATGTGTAACAAAACAAATCGTTTTTTTTGTCTTTTTCCAAAGTTCGAGTAGTTGTTCATTCAAATGATCACGAACGATTTCATCTAGAGCTCCAAATGGTTCATCCATTAGCAACAAGTCAGCATCAAAGGCTAAAGCTCGCGCAATAGAGGCCCTTTGCTGCATACCGCCGGATAATTGCCAAGGAAATTTTTTTTCGAAACCAGATAGTCCTACTAAATCAATATTTTTTTCGACCCGTTCTTTTTGCTCGTTTTTAGAATAACCCATAATTTCAAGCGGTAACGAGATATTTTGAGAAATACTTCGCCATTGAAGTAATGCGGGAGCCTGAAAAACGTATCCATAATCCCGATCTTTTCTTGCAATTTTTGGTGTTTTTCCATTTACAGTTATTTCACCATCAGAGGGCTTTTCAAGTTCTGCAACTACTCTAAGAAAGGTTGTTTTTCCACAACCAGATGGTCCAATAAAAGATACAAAATCTCCCTCTTCTACCTCTAAATCAATATCTTTTAGTGCGTGCACAGCGCCGTCATTTGTTTTAAATATTAAGTTGAGTTTTTTGGCGGAAATAACTGATTTGCTAGAAACAGCTTGTTTCATCTATTAGAATCCCTTCTACCCCTTATGTTATTGTAAGCAAAATATTTTACGTTATCATACGCCGGCGGGCATATTATTTGGGTCTCTTATCACCTTTCTCGGAGCTGTCAGTTCTTTCCAAGTGGATAAGGCTTTGTTTGTTGCACTAAAAGGCTTGCGTTGAACAAAACTACCATGTCCTTCCCTAGTATTTATCTCATTCTCTTGAATAGCTACATATCCTTTAGTTAACGTAAAGCGTGGCAAACCTTTTACAGAAAAGCCTTCAAATACGTTATAATCGATGGCAGATTGTTGGTTTTTCGATGAGATTGTTTTTTCTCTATCTGGGTCCCATACTACAATGTCTGCATCCGCTCCTTCTAGAATTGCTCCTTTTTGTGGATAAACATTTAGAGCCTTTGCAATGTTAGTTGACGTAACGGCTACAAATTCATTCATTGTCAAGCGACCAGTATTTACTCCATTAGTCCAAAGAAGAGGCATTCTATCCTCTAGACCCCCAGTCCCATTTGGAATTTTTGTAAAATCTCCAACTCCGAATCTTTTTTGTTCAGTTGTAAATGCGCAATGGTCAGTTGCCACAACTTGTAAAGAGCCTGCCTGTAAACCAGCCCATAGGCTATCTTGATGTAACTTGTTACGAAATGGAGGAGACATCACCCTTCGCGCAGCATGGTCCCAGTCAGGATTAGAATATTCACTTTCATCTAAAAGCAAATGCTGAATTAAGGGTTCACCAAAAACCCTCATACCTTTTTGTCGCGCTCTGCGAATTGCCTCATGAGATTGTTCACACGACACGTGCACAACATATAATGGAACCCCTGCCATATCAGCTATCATTATAGCTCGATTGGTGGCTTCTCCCTCTACCTCAGGTGGACGAGAATATGAGTGTGCTTCTGGCCCATTATTACCTTGCTCCATTAATTTAGCTTGTAATTGAGCTACTACATCCCCATTTTCGGCGTGAACCAATGGCATTGCTCCAAGTTCCGCACATCTCTGGAACGAAGCATACATCTCATCATCATCAATCATCAAAGCGCCTTTATAAGCCATAAAGTGCTTAAAGGTATTAATACCTTTTCCAACTACTGTTGGCATATCATTAAAAACCTCTTCACCCCACCACGTTATAGCCATATGAAATGAATAATCCGTAGTAGCAAGTGATGATTTGTTATCCCAAGCTTGAATCGCTGTTAATAGTGATTGACCAGGGGATGGCAAGCAAAAGTCTACGACCATTGTTGTCCCACCAGAGAGAGCTGCTCGAGTTCCAGATTCAAAGTTATCAGAGGAATAGGTTCCCATAAAAGGCATTTCAAGATGGGTATGAGGGTCTATTCCTCCAGGCATAACAAAACATCCTGTTGCGTCTAATTCCTCCGAACCTGACAAGTTTTTTCCAATCGAAACAATCTTACCTTTTTCAATCAAAATATCAGATTTATAGGTTCTATCAGCAGTTACAATAGTACCATTTTTTATCACTGTACTCATTACCTCTACCTCCTTTTTATTTTTTTATTCATCAATAACCCCTGCAGTTTCCACAACTGCATGGAATAAAACATCCGCGCCGGCAGTAGCCCATTCTTTAGAAATTTCCTCAGCTTCATTGTGTGATAAACCATCAACACATGGGCACATGATCATTGCTGTAGGAGCAATTCTATTTATCCAACATGCATCATGTCCTGCTCCAGAAACGATATCTCTATGAGAGTAACCTAGTTTTTCTGCAGAATTTCTGACAGCAGAGACACAATTTTCATCAAATTTTACCGGGTCAAATTTACCGGCTTGTTCGATTTCCATCTTAAGCCCTATTTCATTGCATATTTTTTCGGCTCCATCTCTTAAACGCTGTTCCATATCATCGATTACTTCTTGAGTTGGGTGTCGAAAATCTATTGTGAAAACTACTTTCCCTGGAATTATATTCCTTGAGTTAGGATAAACATCGCAATGGCCGACAGCACCAACGGCCAAGGGTGAGTGTGATAGAGCAATTTCATCAACTAGTTGGGTAATTTTTGCCATACCAAGACCAGCATTTATTCTTTTTGGCATTGGAGTAGAGCCAGTATGTGATTCCTTGCCGGTCAGTGTGATCTGCAACCAATTCAATCCCTGTCCGTGAGTAACTACACCAATATCTATATTCTCATCCTCTAAGATAGGACCTTGTTCTATATGGAGTTCAAAAAAAGCTGCCATTTTTCTTGAGCCGACTTCTTCTTCTCCAATCCATCCTATCCGTGCAAGCTCATCCCCCACCGATTTTCCATTTGAGTCTTCTCTTCCATAGGCCCATTCTAAAGAATGAATACCAGCAAACACACCAGAGGCCATCATGGGTGGTGAAAATCTAGTGCCTTCTTCATTGGTCCAATTAACGACTTCTATTGGGTGTTTAGTTTTAATACCTGTTTCGTTTAAAGTTCTAATTATTTCTAAGCCTGCTAAAACACCCAACACTCCGTCATATTTTCCACCAGTTGGTTGGGTGTCTAAATGACTTCCAACCATAATCGGAGGAAGTGAGGGGTCAATTCCTTCATGTCTTGCAAACATATTTCCCATTTTATCTAGGCCCAACTCCATACCCTCTTTTTCACACCAACTTTTAAATAGGTGTCTGCCCTCAGAATCCTCATCCGTTAGGGTTTGTCTATTATTTCCCCCAGCTATTCCTGGACCTATTTTTGCCATTTCCATTATAGAGTCCCATAGTCGGTCTCCATTTATCCTGAAATTTTTCCTTAAAGCATTTGAGGGGTTAAAAGATGTTTTATTCATTTTTGTACCTTTTTTTTGG
>CABYPW010000004.1 GCA_902520885.1 uncultured SAR116 cluster alpha proteobacterium | reverse complement strand
ATCTGAAATGTGCCGCGGATCGTGGTCCATGTATCTAATTAGAAACATTTTTATTGTTTTAATAAGGAATTGTTTTAACATGCATGTGTCTCACTCAATGCAACGAGATATTGGTAATAAAACCCTAAGTAGTATCTCATAAGTAATCCAGAACCAGGCACTTTACCTCAACTAAAAAAGTGTTAAGCTAGTACCATAGAAAAATAGCAGCGATCTAATGTATCGGTTAGGTTTTAAACTTCCCTTCACCCACACCCGAAACATTTTAAACTTTGAGTTTTAAGTCCAAGAGAGAATATATTGTCCAAAAAAAATGAAAAAAATGTAATAAGCACTACAAAGCCAGAAATGACCTTAGGTGGACGAATTACGCAACTTAGAATCGACGGCGGTTATGACAGTTATGACCTATCAAAACAACTTGGGGTCAAACTTGAAACTTATGAATCTTGGGAATTAGATAGAAGTGAGCCTCGAATAAATAAATTAGTAGCACTTGCTGCTATTCTTGGGGTGTCGCCTACTTACTTGCTTGCAGAGGAAGGTCATAAGGGAATAAGTAAAGCAAAAAAAACTTCCGGCCATAATATTAAAGTTATAACACTTCAACAAAAAGTATTATTTTTAGAAGCACAATTAAAAGAAAATTTAAAACAACTAAAAAAAATATCTCGTGATATAAATAACCTATAAATTTTTTTATGAGCAACAAATTTCACTGTAATTCAAACTCATGCTTACCATAGACCATATAGTTTTAACCATAGAAGATATTAATGAGACAATATCATTTTAAACAGATATTTTAGAAATGAATTTAGTTGAATTTACTCCGATTGGAGCTTCAAAACCAAGATTCGCTCTTCAATTTGGCAATCAGAAAATAAATATTGACCAAGCGCAACTTCCTTTCAAACCACACGCGAAAAATCCAACTTATGAGAGTATCGATATTTGTTTTTTTAAGTGACGTTTCTTTTTATTCTCGGATTGAGAAGTATAAGAGACATTCGATTATAACAGAGGATGGTCCAATCCAGAGGAGTGGGGCATTTGGTTATAAAGTTTCTCTGTATTTAAGAGATCCAGATGGAAATTTTATTGAAATAGCTAACCAAAATTAAACCCTTCCAATAGAACTATAATTTAAGCCTGCACCTCTCATCTCATCAGGTGAATAAATATTTCTCAAGTCAACAACCACATTACCATTCATCAAATCTGAAAATTTTGAAGCCGAAATTGCTCTAAATTCATTCCATTCCGTAATTATTACACATACATCAGCTCCTCTTATGCAGTTTTCTGAGTCTTCAGCAAAAATAACTTTATCTTGAAAAAAAGATTTTGCTTCAATCTTCGCAGCTGGATCATACGCTATAATATTAGCTCCTTTTGAATATAATTCTGAAATTATCTCCAACGCAGGGCTATCTCTCATATCGTCCGTCTCAGGCTTAAACGCCAACCCTAAAATGCTAACTTTCTTATTTTTAATTCCTGTTTTAAGCCGTGAAATTATCCTTTGCGCCATTGAAAGTTTACGTTCTTGATTGTAACTTATAACTTCCTCGACAATCGAAATCTTACCTCCAACTTGCTCTGCTGTTTTTACAAGAGCTTTAGTGTCCTTAGGAAAACAAGAACCTCCAAACCCTGGTCCTGGATGCAGAAACTTTGCTCCTATTCTTTTATCCAATCCCATTCCTTTTGCCACATCATGAACGTCTGCTCCAACCTTTTCACATAAGTCAGCAATTTGGTTAATATAGGAAATCTTTACCGCCAAAAATGCATTGGCTGCATACTTAATTAATTCTGCCGTCTCAAGATCCGTAAATTGAATAGGCGTTTCTATCAAATTTAATGGGCTGTAGACTTTTTCTAACACATTTTTTGCCTCTTCTCCCATCACACCGACAACCACTCTGTCTGGACGCATAAAATCATTTATTGCTGAACCCTCTCTCAAGAACTCAGGATTTGATGCCACATCAAATTTCAAATCTGACCTTTTTTGTTGTATTAGTTTAAAGATTTTTTTTCCCGTTCCCACGGGAACAGTGGATTTAGTAACTATGACTGTATATCCCGATATATACTCAGCGATTTCCTCGGCTGCATCAAACACATAACTAAGATCAGCATGTCCATCTCCTCTTCGTGTTGGTGTTCCGACAGCTATAAATACAACATCAGCATCAGCTACTGTGCGATTTAAATCAGTTGTGAATAAAAGTCTACCGGCATCCTGATTTTTCTTAACTAAGACATCGAGGCCTGGTTCATAAATAGGCATTTTATTTGACTTTAACTGACTAATTTTATTCTCATTTTTATCTACACAAGTGACATTAAAACCAAATTCAGAAAAACATGCGCCAGATACAAGTCCAACATATCCAGTCCCAATCATTGCTATTTGCATATTGAACCTCTCTGATTTCTTTCAATTTTAAAATATGTTAATTTTTTGACTTTTGAATGATTAAATAAGTATTATATTTTTTACAAGTTTTAGATACTAATAAAAGTCTCTCTTAAGCTTTTGCGGCTGAATATAGGTGTAAGATGAAAATCAGAAAAGCTATTTTTCCTGTGGGTGGTTTGGGAACAAGATTTTTGCCAGCAACAAAAGCGTTACCTAAAGAAATGCTTCCCGTAGTTGATAAACCATTAATCCAATACGCTGTTGAGGAGGCTGCTGAAGCGGGGATTGAAGAGTATATTTTTGTGACTGGAAGAAATAAATCAGCTATTGAAGATCACTTTGATCATTCAACAGAATTAGAGACATTATTACACATCAAATCAAAAAGTGAAGCCCTTCTCGCAGTACAAGAAATGATGAAACCGCCAGGTTCTATATCTTATGTAAGACAACAAGAGCCTGCTGGACTTGGTCACGCTGTTTGGTGCGCTAGAAACATTGTTGCAAATGAGCCTGTCTCTATTTTGCTTGCTGACGACCTAATTCTAGGAAAACCTGCGCTGAAAGAAATGTGTGAAGCATGGAAGGGGGGCAATATGGTAGCTACTATGAAAGTTGATCCTGAAAAGACCGCATCATATGGAATTATTACCCCTGGAAAAACATTTGGAAATCTTGTTGAGGTTCATGGTTTGGTTGAAAAACCTAAACCAAAAGATGCTCCATCAGCAATAGCTATAGTTGGAAGATATATTATTCAGCCATCTGTTTTTACTACTTTGTCAACCCAGTCTAAAGGTGCAGGTGGGGAAATCCAGCTCACAGATGCTTTGAGTGAAGAAATAGGGAAAGCACCTTTTTTTGGTTATCATTTTTCTGGAAAACGGTTTGACTGTGGCTCAAAATTAGGGTTTGTTCAGGCAAATATAGCATTTGCTCTTCAAAGAGACGATTTGAAGCGCCCTCTTCAAAATTGGATTAAGAACCAATTTTAGATGATGATTCCACTTAATCTTTTGTGCTATTCAAAAAAGTGGAAAGTTATTCTATATTATAGAATAAAAATTTTGTGTAGGTGTTTGTTACAGGATAATATAAATTATTGTTTTAAATACATATTTACTCAAGATGCATTTTAAAACCAACTTGATTTAGATAATATTAGGGTGTGGAAATGACATATATTTCTTTTGGAAACCTATCCATCGATGAAAACTTGTTTAGTTTTGTAAATAACGAATTGCTGTCTGGACTTAACATAGATCCAAATAAGTTCTGGGTAGATTTTGAAGAGGCTGCCGAAACACTTGCACCTAAAAACCAACAACTTTTGCAAAAGCGAGAAAAATTGCAAGAAGAATTAAACGGTTGGCTGGATGAAAATAAGGCATCAAACATTGATTATGAGCAATACACTACCTTCTTAAAGGAAATTGGTTACTTACTCCCTGAAGGAAATGATTTTCAAATTGAAACATCAAATATAGATGATGAAATATCTTCTATTGCTGGTCCACAGCTAGTCGTTCCAGTTATGAATGCGAGATATGCATTGAACGCTGCAAATGCTAGATGGGGTTCTCTTTATGATGCTTTATATGGAACGGACGTAATTTCAGAAAATGATGATGCTAAAAAATCTACTACCTATAATCCCATAAGAGGTGAGAAAGTAATTAGCTATGCTAGAGGGGTTCTGGATGTTCATAGCCCATTAAAAGATGCTTTATGGAAAGATGTCACTGGATTTTCAGTTTCAGAAGGATCATTATTGGTTTTTATTGGTAAAACATCTACAACTCTTGAAGATAACCTGCAATTTTCTGGCTATCGTGGCTCAAATGATAGGCCGGATGCTATATTGCTTAAAAAAAACAATCTTCATATAGAAATTTTAATTGACCCTGAAGGCACGATTGGGAAATCGGATAGCGCTGGAATTAATGATATTATGGTAGAAGCTGCCATCTCTACAATAATGGATTGCGAAGATTCTGTTGCCGCAGTTGACGCCGAAGACAAGGTTCTTGCTTATCAAAACTGGCTTGGCCTTATGAGAGGCGACTTATCTGTTGAAATGAAGAAGGACGGTAAAACCTTCACACGAAAACTTAACTCAGATAAATTTTTTACTTCACCAAATGGTGACACTCTAATTCTGCACGGACGGTCATTAATGTTAATTCGAAATGTTGGTCACTTGATGACAAATCCAGCTATTTTACTTAGAGATAAAAGTGAAATTCCAGAGGGTATATTAGACGCTTTTATGACTGTATTAGGGGCAATGTATGACTTTAAAGTAAAAGAGAATTCTAGAACCAACTCAATATATATTGTTAAACCAAAAATGCATGGCCCCGAAGAGGTGGCTTTTGCATGCGAAATTTTTGATACGGTTGAGACAGTTTTGAACTTGCCTGCTAACACTGCTAAAATTGGTATTATGGATGAAGAGAGGAGAACAACTGTCAATTTAAAGGAATGCATAAGAGCAGCTAAAAGTAGAGTAGCTTTTATTAACACAGGGTTTCTTGATAGAACGGGAGATGAAATTCATACATCTATGAATGCTGGAGCAATGATAAGAAAAGCAGATATGAAACAGGCAGCATGGATCAGTGCTTATGAGAACTGGAATGTAGATATTGGGCTTGCGTGCGGATTTTCAGGAAAAGCACAGATTGGCAAAGGTATGTGGGCAATGCCTGATTTAATGAATGAAATGATGAAACAGAAAATTGGTCATCCTGATGCTGGCGCAAACTGTGCTTGGGTACCTTCGCCTACAGCTGCGACTCTACATGCACTACACTATCATCAAGTTAACGTATTTGAAAAACACGCTGAAATAGCAAAACGTAAGCGTGCAGAATTATCCGATATACTGACAATACCAACAGCACAAAGGCCAAATTGGTCAGATAATGATATACAACAGGAATTAGAGAATAATGCTCAAGGAATTTTAGGTTATGTCGTCAGATGGATAGATCAAGGTGTTGGGTGCTCAAAAGTGCCAGATATCCACAATATTGGTTTAATGGAAGATAGAGCCACCTTGCGAATTTCTTCGCAACATATGGCAAACTGGATTCATCACAGAATTTGTACGGAAGAGCAAGTAATGAAAGTAATGAAGAAAATGGCTTTTATTGTGGATGAACAAAATAATACGGATGAGCATTATAAACCAATGAGTGAGAATTTTGAAACGTCAATTGCTTTTAAAGCGGCCTGTGATCTCGTATTTAAAGGTTTAAATCAGCCATCTGGTTATACTGAACCAATACTTCACGAACGAAGACTTGAAAAAAAATCTGCATTATAAGCTTTGAATAGCAAAATAAGTGAGACCAATTTGACAACTAAAAAATCGAAGCTTTTACTGGACAAACATATCGCAAAGTTTCCTAATTTCCCCAAAAAAGGAATTACATTTTATGACATAAGTCCAATTTTAGAATCTCCCATTTTGTTCAAACAAACAATAGATGCTTTATGTGAAGAAGCCAACGTTTTTAAACCTGATTTAATTTGCGGAATAGATGCCCGGGGATTTTTATTTGCCACTCCACTTGCGTATAACCTGAATTGTGGCGTTATAATGATAAGAAAATCAAATAAGCTTCCAGGAAAAGTTCTCGTTCAAAGTTATGAACTAGAATATGGTTCTTCTGAATTATCCATTCAAACAGAACGGCAATTATCCGGAAAACGTATTTTAGTTATAGACGATTTAATAGCCACGGGTGGCTCGTTAAATGCAGCTCAGACCCTCATAAAAAAAGCAAGCGGCATTATATGTGGTGCATTATGTATTATTGAACTTACAGAATTAAAAGGCAGGGAAAAATTAATGTGCCCTGTTGTTTCATTGCAAACTTATAGGTTTTAAATTGTAATATTTATATTAAAAGAGTTTTAGGTTAATGCATCTCTTTACGAAGATCATTTCTTAACCTGTCGATTGAAACTAGTCCATTTTCTCTTTTAACATACCAAAAAGACCAGCCGTTGCAGCTTGATGCGCCCTGAAGCTGTGCCCCAACAGAATGAATGGAACCGGATCTCCTATCAACAGTAACAAGAGAACCGTCCGCTCGGACCCTTGCTGAATATTGATTTTTTTGGTCAAATAGTTCATCTCCTGCCTTGATCCATCCTCGTTCAATTAACGCTCCAAATGGTACTCTTGGTAAATCACGTTTCTCGGTTAAATCAACTAATTGCCCGTCAAACTGCTCAGTACTGCATAACCTTTTTTTAGCGTGATCAACATAAATCGGATCTTGTTCTACCCCAATGTAATGCCTTCTAAGTTTTTTTGCCACTGCACCAGTCGTACCTGTTCCAAAGAAAGGGTCTAGAATAACATCTCCAGGCTTTGTTGTTGCCAGAATAATTCGTGAAATTAAACTTTCCGGCTTTTGTGTGGGATGTATCTTTTTACCACAATTATCTTTTAACCTTTCTTGGCCACTACAAATAGGCAATGACCAATCTGAACGCATTTGTAAATCCTCGTTTAACATTTTCATAGAGTCATAATTAAACTGATATTTGGAATTTGATGATTTTGCTGCCCAAATTAATGTTTCATGTGCATTTGTAAAACGCCTTCCACGGAAGTTTGGCATAGGATTTGTTTTACGCCACACAACATCATTTAATATCCAAAAACCAAGATCTTGAAGTGTTTTTCCTAATCGAAAAATATTATGATAACTACCAATTACCCAAATTGCGGCGTTTGGCTTTAAAATTCGATGACATTCTTTTAGCCACGCTTTACTAAAACGATCATAGGCTTTAAAAGAATCGAATTGGTCCCAACATTCATTAACGCCAGAAACTAAGGTCTGGTTTGGTCTAGTTAGTTCGCCTGAAAGCTGTAAATTATAAGGTGGGTCAGCAAAAACTAAGTCCACGCTGCTGGATGGTATTTCACGTAAAGCAACAATACAGTCATTATTAATTATGATATCCAATTTCATGATTAGAAAAGACTCATTTTCGCTGAAAACTTGAACCTTATAAAAACGAAAAAAATCATTCTAAGTCAATTGGTTATCAATAGTAATTTATTAAATTCTATATGTTGTATGTTCCAAAATAAAATGGGGTATATATAGTATTAAACAATTTAAGTATAATTTTGTTTATGTTTAACTATAGAAAATAGGAAATTTTTTCTAGGGTGTTTCGCACCTTTAAAATATCATTTTATGATTTAAAATTTTAACGCTTTGATAGGAGCGAAACTTACCCTATGATGGCATGTTATGCCACATTCTGTTAAGGCAATACGGTGAGCTTTTGTGCCGTAACCTTTATTTTTATTGAAGCCATACTTTGGATAACTCAGATGAAGTTGGCACATATATAAATCTCTAGTTTGTTTAGCTATGATGGACGCCGTTGCAATTGAAAGACTAATATTATCACCCCCCACAACTGGAATAAAATTAAGGTTTTCAGTGTATTTTTGAAATTTTGGTAGTCTATTACCGTCAACTAGGATAGTCGTGATATTTGAAGATAATTTTTTTTGAAGAGAGATTACAGCTCTTTCCATTGCAAGAAAGCTAGCATTAAGAATGTTTAAACTATCAATTTCTTCAACATTCGCTTGGCCAATAGCCATAGCAATATTTAAGCTAGATAGATCCTTATAGATGAGCATTCTTTTTTTGGCAGTTAATTTCTTCGAATCTCTAATTCCTTCAGGAAGAGATGACAAAAGGACAGGGTCAATCCAAACCGCTCCTGCCATAACAGGTCCTGCCCAAGGTCCTCTACCTACCTCATCAACACCTACAACTAACCCATGCTTTTTATATTTATTCTCAAGTTCAAAAGAAGGAAATTGTTTAGCCATTAACTAACTCAGCGTCCTGAAATTCCTGCCTCGAGTAATCGAGGCATAATTTCAACAAAGTTACAGGGTTTATGGCGATAATCTAACTGATGAACCAACATATCGTCCCAAGCATCTCTGCATGCTGATGGTGACCCTGGTAAAGCGAAGAGATAAGTGCCACCTGATACTCCAGCAAGTGCCCTACTTTGCAGTGTTGATGTCCCTATTTTCTGAAAAGAAAGATATCGAAACATCTCTCCAAACCCCTCAATTTCTTTATCAAATATGCTTCGAAATGCCTCAGGCGTTACATCTCTACCGGTAAGTCCAGTTCCACCTGTCGATATCACGACGTCTATATCTGGGTCTTGAATACTTCGTTGCAAGTTAATCTTAATTTTCTGAATATTGTCTTGAGTGATTTCCCTCTTTACTAAGAGATGGCCAGCATCCGTAATCTTTGAAACAAGCAAATCCCCAGATTTATCATTTTTTAAACTTCTTGTATCAGATATTGTCAAAACTGCTATCTTAACTGGCACAAAATTTCTAGTTAAGTCCAATTTGGACATCACAAATTCCTCTCTTATTAGTGGTTATACTATAAAATTCAATTAGAAATAACATTTGTTTTCAAAAAAGCGATATCTCCATTTCTAATTTTTCCATGCACTAGAGTTCTTAATTGAGATAGATTACTTTCCTGTTTTAACCGATACATCCAAATATTCATAGTAACACTTTTAATATATACTCGTGTTTCTCTTGCGGGTATTGACTCCAGAAGTAAAAAACTATCTCCTCTGAAATCAATTTTTTTTATCCATTTATTTAAATTACCGGGACCAGCGTTATAAGCAGCCAACAGTTTAAATAAATGTTGATCAACCACTGGGTTATCTAGTAAATGAAAAATGTAATCTTGACCTAATTTTAAATTGATATCTGGATTATTGAGCAGGTGTCTGTTGGTGTTGATAAAGCGCCTATCA
The DNA here is from genome assembly GCA_902520885.1 of uncultured SAR116 cluster alpha proteobacterium. Classification (GTDB taxonomy): domain Bacteria; phylum Pseudomonadota; class Alphaproteobacteria; order Puniceispirillales; family Puniceispirillaceae; genus UBA5951. Next base: position 151,081 of record CABYPW010000004.1, on the reverse strand, counting down.
TTCGAAATAAAAGCTGCTGTTGCAGGCATAATTTGCATTAACCCTGTGGCGCGAGCCCTGCTTCTTGCAAGTGGATAAAAACTAGATTCTTTCCTTATGATCCCATAGATTATAGCAGGATCAATATCAAAATTTATGTTCGTTTCAGGCTGCGGATACAATGCTGAATTGAATACTTCGCCTGTGTTTTTTAAATTTAAATCAGCTATTCTGAAAGCAAGTCCTGGCATATTATAAGAAACTGCAAACATCATCATATCTTTTTGCTGAGCTAAAGATGCCTCTGAATATAAATAACGCAATTCCCTACTAGCTCTGGTCCAATCTCCAATTTGTAACAAAGCTAATACACGTCTTCCACCTCTCGTTCGAGTAAGCCATGGAATGAAATCATCTGAAATAGATGGTTCTTGAAAATTTACAGATAATTTTTGACCAGAGATTTGTAACGCCATTAAACCATAGAAGGTTTTTGTAAGATTTTTTGCAATGTTAAGATACTTGATAGCGTTTTTTGGGTCATTATCACGTAAGCTCAATCGATAAGACCAAAAAGCTGCACCAGAGCGCAACAGGTCCGGAGCGTTTTCCATATCAGCTAAAGTTCTAAAATATATTTTTGATAACTCATATTGATAAGAACGATAATAAGCAAGACCACCAGACCAGTAGGCCATATATGAAGTTTTAGGAGATTTACCGATGGCCTGACGAGCTGTTAAAATAGCTTTATCATCAAGTCCATAAATAAAATATGCATGAGAAATTTCTCCCCTTAAATGAGCTTCTTCCGATGGAGTTAAATACCGGAGGTTATTTGAATTGCTAAGGTATTTGTTAGCGTTAGTTGGCTCTTTTAATAAGTTGTAACGCCTTACTTTTTTTGCAACAAACGCTGTCTGGCGAGGAGATATTCTGCCCTTGTAACTCTCAGGTATTAATGCTTTCCAGCGCTGAGGAGCGTTTTGACCAACACCATTTAAATATCCTTTTTTCGGTGGAATAGGATTCTTTGCAGATTTAGGTTTTCTTTTTTTTGCGAGCCAACTAATTCTGCTTGCATCTGGATGGTCAGAATAATTTGAAAGCCAAGTTTCCAATTCATTAAAGGTGGAACGCCATGCGTTTGGGTGTAAGTATTTCTGAGACTGAACATGACCTATAAGAATTCTATTAGATAGCTCTTTAATAAGTTGGTCTGCTTCTTTAATTTTACCAATTTCCTGAAGCGAAAAAATTTCCTTATATAATTTTTCGTCCGAAGAATTTAAGGGTTTTGGAAGAGTTACATCTGCAAAATGATTGTTAGACACTTCTGAAAGAACACTTTTTGCAGAAAAAAATACGAAAAGAATAATACCAAAAAAAATTAATGCGTTAGTTATCAGAAAGACTGATGTTTTGGGTATTTTTAAATATTTCATTAAACACTCAACTCTAGAAAATATTTACATTAAATTTGACTAAATTGTATGCGTTTTGTTTTTTACTGAGTCAATAAATGGTGAAAGATGTTGCAGTATTTGTTTATTTATTTAAGGTTTCTTTTTCTAAAATACATCGTTTTAATAAAACTAAGTCAGCGAAAGCAAACTTTTTTTGAGCTGGTGCACGTAATAAATATGCAGGATGTAATGTAGGCAAAACTGCGATTGGTTTTTCTAGTCCGAAATTTTTATTATGAATTTTTCCCCTCAACTTCAAAATTCCTGTTTGAACATCTAAAATTGCTTTAGTAGAGATACCCCCTAAAGCAAATATAATTTCTGGCTTCTTTAACTGAATATGCCTAAAAATAAATGGTTTCAGCAGACTAACCTCCTCTTGAGAGGGGGTTCGATTTCCAGGAGGACGCCAGGGAATGATATTGGTAATATAAGTTTGGTCCCTAGATAAACCGATTGATTTAAGCATTCTATCTAACAGTTGTCCGGCTTGTCCTACGAATGGGACTCCAGCCTTATCTTCTTCTTTCCCGGGAGCTTCGCCAACAATCATTATTTTAGCGTCAGGGTCCCCATCGCCAAACACTAAATTAGTTGCTGTATTTTTAAGACTTACGCCTTCAAGGGATTCTAAGGCCAACCTCAATTCCTTAAGAGAATTAATTGCCTCTAATTCTTTTTTTTGATTCAAATCAGGCCCGGAATTATCAATTTTGGGTTTTCCTAAGTCAGACCTTTGATAAAATTCTTTAAATAATAAGGAATCCCCCAGAACATTTTTAGTTGTCAAATCAGATTTGTTGGTATTTTCCAAAAGTGAAAAATATTCCTTTAAGCCGATTTTTTTCTCTTTAAAACATGGCGTTGCAAAAAGAGATTCATCAGCACCTATTTCCATCTGCCAGAAAAGTTGAGAGATTAACTCTAATTTTGTAATATTGTGAGCTGACATATTCACTTTGTTCTTTATTTTGTAATTATTAACCTATTATCTATATCTTATGTTTATGAAAGACAATTAGATAGTGTTTATTAGACAAAACTTAGATAAAGATAATTGTGCATAGTGACAAAAATAGTGGGGTTTATATGGAACGCGAATCAATGGAATTTGATGTCGTAATTATTGGGGGAGGGCCATCTGGTCTTTCAGCAGCAATTAAGCTAAAGCAACTTGCTTCTCAAAATAATAGCGAGCTTTCAGTATGCTTAGTTGAAAAAGGTAGCGAGATTGGCGCACATATTTTATCTGGAGCAGTTTTAGAGCCTCGAGCTTTAGATGAACTAATTCCAGAATGGGCCGAGTTAGGAGCACCTTTAGATACACCTGTGACAAAAGACAATTTTGTATTCTTAACAAGGAAGTCGCATTATAAGCTCCCAACACCACCACAGATGAAGAATGATGGAAATTATATAATATCGCTTGGTGTATTTTGTCGTTGGTTGGCTAAAAGAGCTGAAATTTTAGGGGTTGAAATATATCCGGGGTTTGCTGCGGCAGAGATTTTATTTGATGAAGAAGGCTCTGTTAGGGGTATAGCGACCAATGAGTTAGGGGTTGGAAAAGATGGAAAGCCCACCGAAAACTATATGCAAGGCATGGAACTAATTGGAAGGCAGACAATTTTTGCCGAAGGGTGCCGAGGGCACCTCACAAAAGAATTATTTAAAAGATTTAATTTACGAGAAGGGAAGGACCCACAGACTTTCGCTTTAGGGATAAAAGAATTATGGGATATAGACAAAGAGAAATCCAAACCGGGAACTGTTTTTCATTCTGTTGGTTGGCCTTTGCCATCCGATACTTATGGTGGTTCTTTTTTATATCATTTGTCAGACAATCAGGTTGCTGTAGGATATGTAGTCGGACTTGATTATAAAAACCCATTTCTTTCCCCTTTTGAAGAATTTCAAAGATTTAAAAAACATCCTTCGATTTGTTCAATTTTTGAGGGTGGAAGACGGGTTTCCTACGGCGCAAGAGCATTAAATGAAGGGGGGTTTCAATCTATACCCAAATTAACTTTCCCGGGGGGGTGTTTGGTTGGCTGTACAGCTGGTTTTTTAAATGTTCCCAAGATAAAAGGAACACATACGGCAATGAAGTCGGGGATGTTAGCAGCAGAAGCGGTTTTTGAGGCGGTGATGCAAAGTACCACTAAAACGACTTCATATGAGGCAAGATTACAAAGCAGTTGGTTGTGGAAAGAATTATATAAAGTCCGCAATATCAGACCGTCGTTTTCTAGAGGTTTTCTTGCGGGCATGATATACTCCGCGTTCGACACATTTATATTAAGAGGAAATGCTCCTTGGACATTCAAGCATCACGAGGACCATCTTCAATTAAAAGAAGCAAGATTTAGCAAAAAAATAGAGTATCCGAAGCCCGATAACATAATTAGCTTTGATAAAAACTCTTCAGTTTACCTGTCATCCACTAACCATGAAGAAAATCAACCATCACACTTAAAATTAATAGACCAAGAAGCACCTATTAAAATAAATCTAAAGAAATATGATTCTCCTGAGCAACGTTATTGTCCTGCTGGAGTATATGAAATTGTTCATTCTGAAGATAGTTCCGAACCTTATCTGCAAATAAATGCTCAAAACTGTGTACACTGCAAGACATGTGATATTAAAGACCCAACTCAGAATATTATATGGGTAACCCCAGAGGGTGGTGGAGGACCAAATTATCCGAATATGTAGTTATTCATCATTAATTAAGACATAATACGGTTTGTGAAAGTGAAAAAACTTCTATCTAAATATAACAATGAATTAAGCATTTTGCTAATTTGTATGATTTTCATAACTAACAGCCACCAAGCACGTACAGAGGTGACCGATACAATAAAAAACATCACCGTCAATGATAAAGTCATAAAATCAATTGATGCAAACAATTCCGAAAATCTCTTCAGCAACTATTTAAGAGCTTTACACGCTGAAAAAAATAGTGATGTTTTGTCTGCTGCAAAATTTTACACTGAATCTCTAGCAATAGATAACACCAATCCAAAATTATTACAGTCAAGTTTTACCAGTTTATATGCAACCGGACAAATAATTGCTGCTGCGAAAATAGCGCAGCATGCAGAGTCTCTAAATTTAAATCTTAAAATGGGCGTTGAACCAGCATTAGCAATTGCAGCAAAAGACTCTGATTGGGAAGCTGTTCTTGCATTAAGTGAAAATGCCATGATCGAAGGTAGTAGTCAATATATTGGATTTCTATTCCGGGCGTGGGCTATGTATAATCTAAATCAAAAAAGTTCTGCCATAATTTTTTTCGAGATGTTGTCAAAGCTTTTGGATGACCAGGGATTTGAAGATAGTAATTTTGTAAATTTATTCATTGCCCAATTATTTATACTTGAAAAAGATCAAAGCCAAGCACTTACTTATTTATCAAAAATACGATTAGAGGATAATAGTGACCCTGAACTTATAATAACTACAGCAGAAACTTATGCTTTTGCTGGAAGTGTTAAAACTGCTCAGCTTATAGTCCAAAAATTGCCAGAAAATTATAAGCAAGGTAAGTTAGAATCCTGGCTTGAAAAACGCGCAGAGGCAGAAATATCAAAACAACACTTGGTCTATTTTTTTGCACAATCTATTATTAATTTGACTTTGTTTACATTAACAGAAGAGACTTTCAGTTCTCTGCAACACCGTGCACAACTTAGTCTTTTTCTCTCACAATCTCTTAGATTTTCATTGCCCTCAGCAAACCTTGTTATGTTACAACTTTTAAATAAAAAAAATAAATTTAAAAATTCAAAATTTTATTTCCATTCTATCCCTAAGGAAGACCCACGATTTCAGACAGGCATGATGTTATACTTGTCTCAATTAAGGCAACTTGACAAGACAGATATCGCAATTGATCTTCTACAAACGTATCTTTCTAAAAATACTAACAATCTTATGTTGGAAGAAATGCTTGCGGACTTCTTTCGTATTGACGAACAATGCGATAAAGCAATAAAAAAATACGAAAATGTTTCAAAATTTAAGTCTAACTCTGGAGATGTATTTAGAAAACTTGGAATTTGTTATGAACAAACGGACCAAACACAGAAGGCTGAAACAGCATTTGGTAAAGCACTTGAATTAAATCCAAATGATTCGGGTGCACTAAATTATCTTGGTTATTGGTGGGCTGATGAGGGTCGTAATCTGAAAGAGGCTATGGAGTTAATAAATAAAGCCGTTAAACTTTATCCAGAAAATGGATATTATGCAGATTCTCTTGGGTGGGTTTACTTCAAAATTGGAAATACGAAAAAAGCCGTTACTTGGCTAGAACGCGCCGTGCAGTTAGCGCCCGATGATGCCGTTATACATGACCATTTGGGCGATGTTTACTGGCATTTAGGAAGGCTTCTTGAGGCGCGTTACAAATGGCAGTTTGCTTATCAAATGTATACTGATAAAATGAAAAGAAGAGAGGTTTCAGAAAAAATAAAGTTTGGGTTAAAGAAAGAAGCAAACTAAAAATAAACATGTCTAATTTGAGTTATCAGAAAAATTTCTCCTGTTTTGCACCTGCTAAAATCAACCTTTGTTTAAAAATTGGTAAAAAAAGGTCGGATGGATATCATGAATTAGCATCAGTGGTTGGTTTCACTGAGTTTGGAGACGCCATTAATATACAATTGTCTAATTTAGATGAGCTTATTTTATCAGGACGTTTTTCAACGGACATTGAAACTGAGTCATCAGACAATTTGGTTATGAAATCTTTAAATGCTTTAAGAAACTTAAATCATTATATTCCTCCTTTAAAAATTACAATTGATAAACAAATACCTGTTGGAGGAGGTTTGGGCGGTGGTAGTTCAGATGCAGCGACTATTTTTTTGGCACTAAATAAAATTTTTAATTTAAACATATCAAAAGAGAACTTAACTAAAATAGCTCTTAAAATTGGTTCTGATGTGCCTGTTTGCTTAAACAGGAGTTTTATGCTGATGGGCGGAATTGGAGAAAAAATTTTTCCTTTATCTGAACTGGATATTCCTAAATATATTGTGCTCACAAATCCTGGTTTTATCAGTGGCACCAAAAAGGTTTTTGACGAGTTTGATAAAAATAATTTAGAGACAAAAGTAGAAAATAGTTTAGAAACGCTCGATGTAGAGCATTTATTATATAACGGAAACGATTTAGAGCCCTTTGCAATAAATATTCACCCTGAGATTAAGAAGTTGCTGTATACCATGAAAAAATTATATCCAAAAAAAAATCCTTTTGGTTTTGCAGCCATTCGGATGAGTGGCAGCGGTTCAAGTTGTTTTTCCCTGTTTGAAGATAAAGTTTCAGCAAATTTGTTCAATCAAAAAATTCAAGATGCAGGATATTGGTCTGTTTCTACCAAATTTATCACACAATTTTAAAACAACTCCCATTTTTAGATTGATACTTTGTTTTCAGACCGCTAAATTGCAGGCATAAAGAGGGTTTATAAATAATTAATGGGGCGTAGCCAAGTGGTAAGGCATCGGTTTTTGGTATCGTGTATCGTAGGTTCGAATCCTACCGCCCCAGCCATCTTTAAAAATTTCTAAACAACAGTAGTTTTGTGTTAGCAAAATCTATACCTACTAAGTTTGTGCTAAGGCATGCTTCTTGCTACGACAGGTACCTTGTAAAAAATGAAAATAACTATTTATTTTCCTACAAATACTTAAATAATAAAAAGTGTATTTCACACTAAACCATAACCATTCTCTTTGGTTAAAATAAAAGTCACTTGGGTTAATTCTTTAATTTTATGACGTAGTCTATAGATATGTGTTTCCAATGTGTGAGTAGATAAGCCTGTTTGAAATCCCCATACCTCTTTGAGTAATACATCTTTGTGTACTGGGCTTGGATAGGAACGAAATAAAACATTTAGAATAAGTGTTTCTTTTTCTGTTAGGGAGATGTTTTTTGATTTTCCTTTAACGGAGAGAGTTTTGTTTTCAGGTATGAACTCAATTAAACCAATGACGAAACTCTCGGGCTCAATTGAACAGTGTTGCTCATATTGAAATTTTATCCTAGTAAACAATTCACTGAGTCGAATAGGTTTTATTATGTAGTCATTCGCACCTGCATTTAAGCTATCTATACAGTCATTTTCACTGCTATTTTCGACAATCATAATGACTGGTTTTACAAATCCATTTTGACGTAATAAGCGACAAAATTCTATGCCTGACCCGTCTGGTATGTTTACATCCAACAATAAAATATCTGGTTCAAAAACAGATATAAATAAATTTGCATCAACTAGGTTAGTTGCAGATTGGAATTCACAAATACCTTCTTGAAGGAGGTGATTGTTGAGAACTTCAGTCAAAAACAAATCATCTTCAATCAGTAGTATCTTTATAGAAGGCAAAATATATTCAATACTCATTTAATTTTTTTTCAAAGACAACCGTTTAAATTAATACCCACTTTACGAAATACTTACTTTTTATAATAATGATATAAGATTACTTGGTATTGTTAAAAATATAATCTTGTGTTTTCACGTTACAGCAATATATTTAGGTTTTGCAATTGACAAATATTTCTCTGAATATTTCAACAAAAATTGATGCTTCTCTAGCTGCATTGCGTCGTGGCTCGATGGTAATGATACGTGATCGAAATCAGCGTGCTGGATTTGTAAAAGCAGCCGAGTTTGCTGATTTTGAATTACCAAAATTTCCATATTTAGACCAAATAACTCCTACATTATGTTTTACCAAAAACCATGTTGAGTTTTTGCGACCAAACATGACATCTGAAAGACCAGTTTTTAGTTTACCCGCAAATATGCTCTCACAAACACAAATTGTAGGGATATCAATTGGTGAGTCACAACTTCTCCCAAAAAATGCAACACTACTTCCTGAATATAAAAATTCCCTCGTAGATTTGGCTGTAAGGATAGTGAAATTTGCAAAGTTATTACCATCTGCATTATTATATCGTCTTCCTTCATCAGAACCTCATGAGCAGGAAAGGCTTTCATCTAGCTACCAATTTCCTATATTGGAATTTGCAGACATCAGTAATTTTTCTTCAAATGAAACCTCTTTAACAATTAGCATAACAGCTGACTTACCTCTAAAGAGAGCGCCTAAATCAAAAATTATTATGTTTCGAAACAGTAGAGGAAAAGAAGAACATTTCGCCATTGTTGTTGGAGATGGATTGAATGCTAAAGAACCGTTAGTTAGGTTGCACTCCCAGTGTCTTACGGGAGATGTGTTAGGTTCTTTAAAATGTGATTGTGGTGACCAACTTGAAACAGCTCTTTCAATGATGAGTGAAATTGGTAATGGAATAGTTCTATATTTGGCGCAGGAAGGAAGAGATATTGGTTTACTTAACAAAATTCGTGCCTACGCGCTTCAAGATGCTGGTCTTGATACCGTTGAAGCAAATCATAGTTTGGGCTTTAATACTGATGAAAGAGGATTTAAAACAGCGGCTGAAATGCTAAGTTTGCTAAAACTTGATCGTATTAAATTGCTTACTAATAATCCTGATAAAGTTAAACAATTAAATGATTATGGCATATCTGTTACTCAAAGATTGCCATTACATCTTCCTACAAATAAGTACAACCAAAACTATATGAAAACAAAAAAAGAAAAAACTGGTCATCTGTTAAAGTAAATCTAAAGCTATTACAAATAGGTTAAGCTATATGTTTTAAGATGTTCTATCACCGAACAACGCAGAGCCTACTCTAATATGCGTAGAACCCAATCGAATTGCATCCTCAAAATCTGCACTCATACCCATTGATAACAACTTCAATCCAGCCTTTGACGCAAGTTTATTCAAAAATGCAAAATGCGGGCTAGCATCTTCATTTGCTGGCGGGATACACATAAACCCAACAATTGGAAGGGCATAATCATTCATACACAATTTAACAAAATCAGCTGCAAATCTTGGCTCAATTCCTGATTTCTGAGATTCATAACCAGTATTTACCTGAATAAAACAAGGGAGCTGTTTATTTTGTTTTTTCATCTCCAAAGATATAACCTTAGCGATTTTCTCTCTATCAATAGTATGGATTACGTCAAAAAGGCTAACAGCATCTGCTGCTTTATTACTTTGAAGAGAGCCTATAAGGTGAAGACAAAGATCCGGATAAAGAGCTTTAATAGGTTGCCATCTAGCTAAGGCTTCTTGAACCTGATTTTCTCCAAAACATCTAACCCCATTTTCTAATGACTTTTGAATCCTCTCTGGATCTTGTCTTTTAGATACAGCGATTAATTCAATATCTTTCCGATTTCTTGAAGCCTGGTCACAGGCCCTCTGAATTCTTTCCTCAATATCAATATGGTTTATAGCCATTTTGTGCTTGATATCTTGCATTTCCCACCTTAAACGAAATAATATTTACAGTATATGTAATTAGCTCGATAATACTTGAAATCAAAGATCCAATTCATATTGCTTTTGTATTTGTTTCTTAGTTAAAAATTACTATCAAAAAAAGATTGTTCCAAAAAATACGACAAGGCTGTTGTATATTTACAACAGTTTAATTATTATTTTAAAAAATCATTCAATAATAGATAGTTATCTGAAAATTTTTCTATATTTTCAAAGATGGTCAATCCTGACCAGAAAAAACGTTTTAATGGAGATCTTTATGCGTAAAATTCTTCTTGCTTCTACAGCTTTAGTTGCTGTAGCAGGAATTTCTGCTGCTTCAGCAGAAATATCACTTTCAGGTGGTACTGACGTTAGCTACACAACTGTATCTGACGATCAATCAGACAACGCCACAGCCGGTGAAAACGGAAACTCAATAGCTTCTGATACTGACCTTGCAGCTTCTTATTCAACAACAACAGATAGCGGTCTTTCAATATCTGTAAGCTACGACATTGACGGTGACTCAGGTAACGCTTCAATCACTGGCGACTGGGGTACATTCTCATTCGACGATGGTAACGAAGCAATGGGTGTTGGAGGCGGTGACGCTGACAGCGTATCCAACATGGGTATTGTTGGCGACAACACAATTCTATACTCTGGTGGTGAAGCCATCAATGGTGGACTAGTTGCTTATAGCAACTCTATCGGCGGAATTGAATTTGGTATCGGTATGGGTAATGGTGGCACTTCATCTGCAGCTGATGAAACATCATACGGTGTATCTTACTCATCTTCTGTAAATGGTGCTGATGTAACAGTTAGCTATGCTGCTGCTAACACAGGTGCAGCTAACACTGCAGACGCCTCTACAGACCTTAGCGCATCGTCAATGGCAGTTAGTGTAAGTGTTGGTGCAGTATCCATCGATATGGCACAAAATGCTCAAAAAGCAGATCGTAATGATGACAACTCATCTGCTACTGGATATGAAGATGTTAAGTCAACAAACATGGGTGTTACATACGCTATTACTGACAGCTTAACTCTTGAAGCTGCTTCAGTAGCTGCTGAAGGTACATTCGCAAGCAACACTGATTACAAATACGACGAGTCAGCATATGGTATTGCTTACACAGTTGCATCTGGTGTTACATTGACAGCTAGCTATTCAGACTTTACACAGTCTGGTGGTGGCGGAACAGATGTTTCTGGTTCAGGAACAACTGTGGAGTTGGCAATTTCTTTCTAATTAAGAAAGAGATAACAAATTTTAAGGGGCCAGTTGTCTGGCCCCTTTTTTTGTTGCATATTGTTTGGGCAAAGGAGATGTGAATTCATGCTTAGATACCTATTTCTTATTCTGTTAGTCGTTTCTACCTCATGTACATCTTCAGAGTCCGTGACAAACACCTCAACAAAAAACAAAGAAAATCCTGGTTCTTTCCTTACTGGGCGAAGCGAGCAAGGAATTTCTTTAAGTGACATAACAGGGCAAGAAAAAAATAAATCTTTTGGGATACCTGTGAACGCTTTGTTATGGAGAGCCTCATTGGATATCGCCTCAATCTTGCCCATTGACGACATAGATGTTTTCAGTGGCACAATACTTTCAGATTGGTATAGCCTGCCATCTAATCAAAATGAACAAATTAAATTAGCTATTTTTGTTTTAGATAAGGAATTACGTTCAGATGCCATTCGTGTGATTGTTTATGTGCAAACTCGTAACGGTGATGTTTGGGAAGATGGTGGAATAGATAATATTTTAGCTACAAACATTGAAGACCTTATTTTAACACGGGCACGAGAATTACGTGCATCTTCTATTAATCAATAAGACAAATTTGAAATATCATGACTAAGTTTATTCCGTCTCAAATTGAGAAAAAGTGGCAAGTAGCATGGGAAAATTCTAATTGTTTCAGTGTAAACGAATTTTCTGAGAAACCAAAATATTATGTTCTTGAAATGTTTCCCTATCCATCCGGACGCATCCACATGGGTCACGTGAGGAATTATACGCTAGGTGACGTTGTAGCAAGATTTAGAAGAGCAGAAGGTTTTAACGTTCTCCATCCAATGGGATGGGATGCATTTGGCCTTCCTGCTGAAAATGCAGCCATGGAAAGAAATACCCACCCAGCCAAATGGACCCAACAAAATATCACTTCAATGAGAGAACAATTAAAATCTATGGGACTCTCTTATGACTGGAAACGTGAAATAGCAACCTGCGACCCTGAATATTTTAAGCATGAGCAATTAATATTTATTAAATTCTTAGAAAAAGGTCTCGCCTATAGGAAAGAGTCATGGGTGAACTGGGATCCGGTTGAAAATACTGTCCTTGCAAATGAACAGGTAGTGGATGGGTGTGGATGGCGATCTGGTGTTCCTGTAGAGCGTCGAAAATTATCACAATGGTTTTTACATATTACTCGCTATGCTGAAGAACTATTGGGAGCCATAAAAACATTAAGTGATTGGCCAGAGCGCGTCCGACTAATGCAGCATAATTGGATTGGAAGGTCAGAGGGCGCTCAAATAAAATTTTTTCTGACTGACAATGTTGATGATATTACTAATATAGAAGTTTTTACAACACGACCCGATACTCTTTTTGGGGCTTCATTTCTAGCTATTTCACCACACCACCCATTAACTGGATATCTCTCAAAAATAAATTCAAAAATTTTAAAATTTGTTTCGGAATGTGAAAAACTTGGGACATCTGAAGCGGCCCTTGAACAAGCAGAAAAAAGAGGAGTTGATACCAAACTATTTGTATATCATCCCTTTGTTAATGGGAAAAAAATTCCTGTATATATCGCTAATTTTGTACTAATGGACTACGGCACAGGAGCTATTTTTGGTTGTCCAGCACACGACCAACGAGACCTCGACTTCGCTCGCAAATATGACCTTCCTGTAACTGAAGTAGTTTGCCCAGAGAATGAAAACGAAAATAGTTTTTCAATAGGAAATGTTGCTTATACCGGACCTGGAAAAATAATTAATTCTGGTAACTGGAATGGGCTGGATATAGAAACAGCTAGAGAAGTCGCTATTAATGCTATTGAAACTGGGAATTTTGGCACAAAAAAAGTTTCTTATAGATTGCGAGACTGGGGTGTGTCTCGTCAAAGATATTGGGGATGCCCTATACCAATTATTCATTGTTCTAACTGTGGTATTGTTCCTGTTCCAGAAGAAGATTTACCAGTCAAACTACCAGAAGACGTGCAATTTAACACTCCTGGTAACCCGCTTGATATGCATCCAAAATGGAAATATATAGCATGTCCTAATTGTGGTTTAAACGCTGAAAGAGAAACGGATACTTTTGACACATTTTTTGAAAGCTCATGGTATTTTTTAAGATTTACAGACCCAAATTCGAATATTGCTTTCGACCCAAAAAAGGCTTTCTATTGGATGCCTGTTGACCAATATATTGGGGGTGTAGAACACGCCGTACTACATCTTTTATATTCTAGGTTTTTTACGAGGGCTTTAAGTGATATTGGATATCTTAAACTTAAAGAACCGTTCTCTGGCTTGATGACACAGGGAATGGTTTGTCATCAATCTTATAAATCACAAGATAACCAATGGCTTTTCCCTAATGAAGTAAGTAAGAAAGGGGGGGAATTCGTTTCTGTTAATGACAATCTTCCAGTTAAAGTTGGCCGCGTCGAAAAGATGAGTAAGTCAAAAAAGAATGTGGTTGACCCAGAAGAAATAATAAAATCTTTTGGCGCTGACACTGCGCGATTGTTCATGCTTTCTGATTCCCCACCAGATAGAGACCTTGAATGGACAGAGGCAGGCGTTGAAGGTTCATTTCGATTTATTAATAAAATTTTTAAATTAACAATAAATCCTCCCTTAAAGCCAAAACATAAACTCAACAGAAATGAAATTAAAGATTTATCTCCAGAAAATTTAGATTTGCTCAGAACATCTCACCGCTCTGTCCAAATTATAGGAGATAATATAAAGCGTTTTTCTTTTAATAAATGTGTTGCTCAACTTCATATTTTTGTTAATGCCATAACCTCATTTACGCATGAGGGCGAAGTGGGAGAACGCGTAAAACATCATGTTTTGGAACTTCTTGCACAAGCATTGTCTCCCTTTACTCCACATATAGCTGAGGAACTGTGGTCAAACTTAGGAAATTCAGAATTTGTGAGCTCATCACCATGGCCAGATATATTCGAAAACCTACTTATTGATGATACCGTTGAAATTGCTATACAGATAAATGGTAAAGTAAGAGCTAAACTTAGACTGCCTCTAGATTTACCAAAAGAGGAAGCGGAGGCTGCAGCTCTCTCATGTAAGGAAGTAAAAAAATATATGTCTGGAAAAGAAATCAAAAGAATTATAGTGGTACCAAACAGGATTATTAATGTTGTTGGATAAAAACATTCACTTTATTTTAATATTTTTAATGGCATTATTTTTATCGGGATGTATTCGGACTGCAGATATTAATAATGATTTAATTGCTAAAAACAAACTATCCCAAATAACCCCAAATAGCCCAACATCTCATTTAGAATATTTATTTTACAAAGAGTTTAATCAAAATGTTGGAAGGTCGACAAAAAAAAAGACTTATAAACTTGAATATTCTCTAGAGGTATCCAACACGCAGACACTCACTATAAGTCAAAATTCTTCTAATTTGGAATATACAGATGTTACGATCAATTTTAAAGTAATTGATAATAATAGTGGCGAGATTATCCATAAAGGGAAAATTAGTTCTGAGGCGACATCTGGAGCTATTGCTAGTTTATATGGACAAGCTCAGTCAAGTAAGTTTGCTCGTGAGCGTTTGGCTGTTCTATTGGCACAGCGTGTTTATCAAAACCTGTATTTGTATTTTTTAGAAAATGTAACCCAATAGTGTCGTAATCGTATGAAAATCTTATCTAGAGACATAGCAGCTCTGTTTGAAAAACCAAATAGTACGTTTTTTGCCTATTTGTTACATGGTATGGATGCTGGCTTAATTGATGAACGTGCCAAAGAATTAGCACTCCTATTTTCAGATAATTTAAATGATCCTTTTTCTGTCACTAGATTAATAGGAAAAGAAGTGCAAGCGGACCCTGCGTTATTAGCAGATGCTTTAAATGCTTTACCATTAGCTGGAACGATGCGGGTTGTACTTTTAAGTGGAACAGTAACAGAACTCATGTCTGCTATTAAATCAAATATTTTATATTTACATGCTGAATGTAGATTGATCATCTCTGCCAAAGACAGTACGACCAAACATAGTCTTGTAACTTTGTGCGACAAACATCCGAATATTGCCTCTGTTGCATGTTATCCAGATGAAGATGAACAGCGAAAAAAACTGATATATGAAACCTTAATTCAAAATAACATTGATATTTCAAGTCACCTTACAGAATACATTTCAAATAAACTTGGAGATGATCGCTCAGTCAATAGAAACGAGATTGAAAAAATTAGTTTATATGCTGCGAAAACAAAATCTCTAAATAAAGAAGAAATTGATTTTGTTCTAGGGGATAATAATTTACCGATATTAGATAAATTAGTTGATAATGTATTTAAAGGAAAGACAGAAACAATTGGTCCCTTATTAACAAAGATTCGCGCAGAGGGAATACAACCTATTGTAATAACGAGATATTTTCAATCTCATGTCAAAATTCTTATAACCATTACCGCAAAAAAACAAAAAGGGTTATCTATACAGGCTGCCGTAAATAACATACGACCGCCAATTTATTTTAAACGGAAACAATCTGTTATCAATCATAGCAAACTTTTTTCTATAAGAGGGTGTTTTGCACTAATGGAAAGATTTATGCAATTAGAGGGACAATGCAAGATGGGTTCAAATCCTAATCCTTATAGTTTAATTGGTCAGTCCTTATTAGGTATTGCCATTAAGTTATCTAGTCACCGATTTTGAACCCCCATTTTTTCTAGTATTGAGTCGAATTGTTCAATAGATGAAAAAGACAACTTAATGCTACCTGTCTCTGTTTTTGAGTTCCAAGAAATATTTGCTTTTAAGCCAATTTGTCGTTCTATTTTTTCTTCTAATTTTCGGTTTTCAACTTCAGTATTTTCATTTTCTATTTGTAATTTTTTGCTAATTTTATTTTTAGGCTTTAATAGTTTTTCAACTTCACGCGCCGTTAAATTTTGTTTAATTATCAATTTTGCTAATTTATCAATATCGGCATGTCCAATTATTGGCCGAATCTGCCCAACAGAAACTGTGCCTTTTTCTAATGCGGACTGAACCCATTCTGGCAGCGTTAATAAACGTAACAAATTTGCTATATGTGACCGAGACTTTCCAATCACAGTTGATAAAGTTTGTTGCGTATAACCAAATGTTTGAATCAACTGTTGATATGCTAACGCTTCTTCAATTGAAGATAAATCACGTCTTTGAATGTTTTCAACAAGTGCTATTTCTGCAGCCTCTTGCTCAGAAAATTCTTTAACTATAGCAGGAATTTCATAAATTTTCGCTATCTGAGCTGCACGCCATCTTCGCTCACCTGCAATCAATTCATATTTATTTTCTTGGCCCGGAATATAGCGAACCAAAATAGGTTGTATAACTCCTTGTTTTAATAAGGAATTTGCTAACTCTTCTAATTGTATTGTGTCAAAGTTTCGCCTTGGTTGCCACGATCCGGAAGTAATCCATTCTATCGGTATATTTTTCACAGTAGTGAGATTTGTATTTGATTGTTCACTATTTGATAAGTTGTTTTTCTTATTATATATAGGATGCTCCTGCAATAAATCGCGTGCTTCAGCATCACCTAAAAGAGTGGACAAGCCACGACCAAGTCCTCTCTGAACCTTTTTTGTCTTATTTGACGACCTTGTCATAAATTTACGTTCTCCTGTTGTAATAATTCTGCTGCTAATGATGTATATGCCTTAGAACCAGAACAATTGATATCATACATCAAAACAGGTTGACCAAATGAAGGCGCCTCTGAAATACGAACATTCCTTGGTATGATGGTTTGATACACTTGCTTACCAAAATGCTTTCTAACATCATTCACAACCATTTCTGACAAATTATTCCTACTATCAAACATGGTTAAAACTATACCCTGAATTGTTAAACTTGGGTTTAAATTTTTCTTTACCAGTTCTATAGACCTCAAAAGTTGAGCCAGACCTTCAAGTGCGTAAAATTCACATTGGAGTGGAACTAATACAGAATGTGAGGCTGAAAAAGCGTTTACTGTAAGCAAGCCAAGAGAGGGTGGACAATCTATGATAATAAAGTCATAAGTGTCTGTAATAGTTCGAAGAAGCATATCTAATACGAACTCTCTGTTTTTTCTATTTCTTAACTCAACTTCAGCGGCAGCAAGGTCGGTGTCTGCTGGTATAATAAATAATTTAGGAACCATTGAGGACTTTATCGCATCTTTAATTGATATTTGGTTAATGAGCATGTGATAGATATGCGTGTTTCTATCTGTATTATCAATTCCAAAGCCTGTGCTTGCATTACCCTGAGGATCTAGATCAATTAACAAAACAGTTTTATCACACGCAGCAAGTGCTGTTGCTAAATTAACTGCCGTAGTGGTTTTTCCCACTCCCCCCTTTTGATTTGCTATAGATATTATCTTAGACATTTCATTTCCTTATAATGCACCATTAAATTGCAATTCTAAAACACAACCATCTTCAGATGTGATAGATGCATACTTATTTGTCACACGTAGTGTCTTCCATGTATCTATATTAATCAACTCAGAATCTACATCCTTGCCTTTCAAAAGAAGAAAACGCAATTTTGGATGATGCTGTTTTTCTGTTAATTTAAGTAATCTTGGGGTGGGTGCAAGGGCGCGAGAAATTATGATATCAGGGATTAATGTTTGCATTTTTTCCATGCGTTTCTCATGAATGATCGTATTTAAATTTAACCGAGATGTTACTGTTCTTAGAAAAGCACATTTTCGTTGGTCTGATTCTACCAGGTGTACATTTTGATTGGTTAAAATTGAAACTATAATACCGGGTAATCCTGCCCCAGAGCCAACATCGAGTATGCGGCACGGCCTATTGGGAAGAAAACTATAAAGCTGTGCACAATCTAGAATATGTCTTTCCCAGATATTATCTATTGTTTTTGGTGAAATAAGGTTCAGCCTTTTTTGCCATTTTATAAGCAAATCATGGTAAGTTTTAAGCTGAGAAAATGTTTCACGTGAAACATTATATTTATTTTTCAGCACAGAAAAGGAATCTATCATATTAGAAATAGCTATCGTATAAACGAAGTGTTCTTAGATATGGTTCTGGTCCTTTCTGGATTTTGTCGAATATATCGTAAAACACACACTATAGCCGCAGGTGTTAATCCTGGAACCCTATTTGCTTGCCCTATTGAAGAAGGCCTAAACCTATTAAACAATTCCACCGATTCGTTTGACAAACCACCTATTTTTGAAAATTCAGTGTCTTCAGGTATCTCTAATGCATCGTCTCTTCTCATAGCTGCTATGTCTGCTTCCTGACGTTTAACGTAGTTTGCATAACGACAATCGGTTTCAATTTGCAGATGAATGTTTCTAGGAATTTGTGCAATCTTGGGCCAAAGGGAAATGCAGTCCGACAACTTTATATCATTGTTAGATAACAGCTCTTCGGCTGTTGAAAGACTACCATTGCGAGAAGAGGGTAGCCCATGAGCCGTAAGTTCAGAAGGCTTAGCCTTTAAATTCGACAATATTTGTCTTGCATAGTGGAGTGTTTCCTTTCTATTTTGGAACACTTTTTGTCTTTTATAACCAACACAACCAATCTCTATTGCTTTGGAAGTCAACCGCTGATCTGCATTGTCAGCTCTAAGCAAAAGACGGTATTCCGCTCTGGAAGTAAACATTCGGTATGGCTCAGTTACTCCAGATGTTATAAGGTCATCTATCATTACACCGATATATGCTTCCGCTCTATCCAAGAAAAACCCATCCTGAATTTTTTTTGCCTTTCCAGACGCGCACATGGCTGCATTTATCCCGGCTATTAGCCCCTGCGCAGCAGCCTCCTCATATCCTGTTGTACCATTGATCTGTCCAGCCAAATATAGACCCGATAGAGCTTTTAAAGCTAAAGTTTTATCCAATGCTCTTGGGTCAATAAAATCATATTCGATCGCATATCCAAATTGAAGTATGCTGGCCTTTTCTAATCCTGGGATAGACGCAATCATTTTTTCTTGGACCTTCCGTGGAAGGCTTGTACTAATGCCATTTGGATAAACCGTGTTTAAATTTAATCCCTCTGGTTCTAGAAATATCTGGTGAGAAGATTTATCTGAGAAACGAGTTACTTTATCTTCAATTGATGGACAGTATCTCGGTCCTTTTCCTTTTATCTGTCCACTATATGCAGCTGACAAATGAATAGAATCAGAAATAATTTTGTGCGTTTTTTTCGTTGTCCTGGTAATTCCACATGAGATTTGAGGAACTATTATTTTATCTGTTAGATAAGAGAAGGGGATAAGTGTTTCGTCTGCTTGCTGCATTTCAAGAGAAGCCCAGTCAATAGTGGCATTGTCAAGCCTTGCTGGCGTGCCTGTTTTTAACCTCCCTACGGGCAATTTAAGACCTCGCAATCTTTTGGCAAGAGCATTAGAAGGAAACTCTCCAAATCTTCCTGCAGGTGTTCTTTCATTTCCCAGGTGTATCACGCCCCCAAGAAAAGTACCTGTTGTTAAAACCACTGCACGTGTTAATATTTGACTTCCATCTGCCAGCACAATTCCCGTTACTCTTTTGTTTGAGATCAACAGGTCGGCCACTACCCCTTCGTAGAAAGACAAATTTTCATGTTCTTTTAGCGCTTGTTGAACTGCTTTTTTATATAATTGTCGATCTGCCTGTGCTCTTGGACCATGAACTGCTGGTCCACGTGATTTATTTAGCATACGAAATTGAATGCCTGCCCTATCTATGGCTCGCCCCATTATACCATCAAAAGCGTCTATTTCACGCACTAGATGGCCTTTTCCCAAACCTCCTATAGCAGGGTTACAAGACATTTCTCCTATTTTTTTTATATCCATGGTAACAAGAAGTGTATTCGCGCCCATTCTGGCAGCTACACTGGCTGCTTCTGTGCCAGCATGACCACCTCCTATAACAATAACATCAATATTGTTAATTTGCATATTTCCGACTAATTCCATGTTTGTTATACGTATAATTTAACACGGACAATACTAGATAGTATTCATAAATGTCAAAATTATATGCTGATTTCATTTCCCAATACAAAAACTTGAAAAAATATTATCGAGCAGATCATCAACAGCCACCTGACCTGTAAGACGCCCAAGTGCATTACATGCAAGGCGTAATTCCTCTGCTACTATTTCCGGATGTTCTTTACTGTCAAGCGTAATAGCACGTTCTAGGGCATTACATACGGCAAGACAAGTTGTTTTATGCCAAGAACGAGTTAACCTTACATCGTTGTTTGTAACATTAATAAAAGACAGTAATTCCGTTAGCCTTTTAATTAACAGCTCTTGCCCGCTCTTTTCGTGAAAACTAACAACTAATGGGCTTGATGTTCTTAATAAGGATGATTTACAATTTTTAATTTTTTTCTCTATCTCATCCTCAGACAAAAGATCTGCTTTGTTCAACAAAACCAGATATTTTGAAAGCTTCCAACTCTCTAATTGAGAAAGCGTTTTTTCCCAATCTAAACCAGATAAATCCAAAACCAACAAAGTAAGATCTGAACTCTCGGCAACACTTTTAGCTCTCTCAATTCCCTCAATTTCAATAACATCCTCGGTTTTCCGGATGCCTGCTGTATCATTAAATATGACAGAAATTCCGCCTAAATCTAATTTCACCTCTATTACATCCCGTGTCGTGCCTGCAACAGAAGATACAATTGCAACTTCTCTTTGGGCTAACGCGTTTAGAATTGTTGATTTACCCGCATTAACAGGACCTACCAATGTAATTTTAACACCTTCTCTTATTTGTTCAGAATATTTACTATCCTCTATTAAACTCAGTATCTGATTTTTTAATTTATGCATATTTAAAGATAATTCTCCGATAATCTCTTCAGGTAATTCTTCATCAGAAAAATCAATTACTGCTTCGAGTTTGGAAGATAATGAAATTAAAGTCTCTCTATATAATTTTAATCGAGCAGAAAGTTTTCCTGTCATTATATTAATCGCTTGTTGGTGTTGGTATAATGTTTGCGCCTCAATCAAATCTGAAAGACCCTCTAAATCGATTAATCCAACCTTACCATTGTTGAAAGACCTACGAGAAAATTCTCCTTGTTGCGCTGGTCTCATCCCCTCTATTCCGGCAAGGTGAGATAAAATTGACTGAATAACAGCCGGACTACCATGACATTGAATTTCTGTTATGTTTTCTCCTGTTGGGGAAGATTTAGAGGGGAATAGAACCAACATGACATCGTCAACAATTAGACCATCTGCTGTCTTAAGGCGATGGTATTCGGCAATTGGTTTGTCCTCAACAATCAGGTTTGAAATACCAAAATGTATTAATACACCATGCGCATTAAGACCAGATATTCTTATAATTGCTATAGCGGATTGCCCCGGTGGGGTTGCTAGAGCATAAATAGTATCATTAACACTCACCAAACCACCTTTTTGACAAATCTTATTAAGAGCGTATTATTTATGAGGCTCATTAGCATCTCTTTTACTAATTGAAAACAAATAATGTATGTATTAAAAACAAACTTGGGGTATTTTCAGCCTGTAGCATCTAATATGGGTTTAGAAGAATTAAAATGGCAACAGATGCCATTTTCTAACAAACAACTTTTTAACAAATCAAACAAAGATGTTTCACGTGAAACATTAAATCAAATAGAATTATACTTTTTGGGCTCTCTACAGAATTTTTCTATACCTTTAGATTTTTCTAATTGGTCTCCGAAAATGGTTCAGTGGTTCACAACAATTTCTAAAGTGCCGTATGGGACAACTATTTCTTATAAAGAACTGGCTTATAACTGGGGCAACATTAAAGCTTCTAGAGCTGCCGGAGATGCTTGTAAACGAAACCCGATGCCCATCATAATTCCTTGTCATCGCATTTTAAATATTAGTGGAAAAATAGGCCGTTATAGTGGCGGG
Source organism: uncultured SAR116 cluster alpha proteobacterium (assembly GCA_902520885.1). Taxonomy (GTDB): domain Bacteria; phylum Pseudomonadota; class Alphaproteobacteria; order Puniceispirillales; family Puniceispirillaceae; genus UBA5951. Next base: position 129,037 of record CABYPW010000004.1, on the reverse strand, counting down.
AACCGTAAAACACCTGATAGCAAAGAGAATATAAACCGCAAACATTGTCTAATTAAATTAGAGACTTATAATAATTAGCTATTCATATTTTCGAAGAAATCCTCGTTGGTTTTTGCATGACGTAGTTTGTCTGTTAAAAATTCCATTGCATCTACGGGCCCCATCTGCATTAATATTCGCCTTAACATCCACATCTTATTCAGCGTAACTTTATCTACCAACAATTCTTCCTTTCTAGTTCCGGACTTAGTGACATCAATCGCTGGAAATACGCGTTTATCCGCAAGCTTTCTGTCTAGTATCAGTTCGCTGTTGCCTGTACCCTTGAATTCTTCAAAAATAACCTCATCCATACGTGACCCGGTTTCTATTAAGGCTGTGGCGATTATTGTTAATGATCCACCTTCTTCTATGTTTCTTGCCGCCCCAAAAAAACGTTTTGGTCGCTGTAAAGCATTTGCATCTACACCTCCTGTTAATACTTTACCTGAAGATGGAACTACCGTATTATAAGCTCTAGCTAGGCGTGTTATGCTATCTAGGAGTATTACTACATCTCTTTTGTGTTCTACTAATCTCTTTGCTTTTTCCAACACCATGTCTGTCACTTGCACATGTCGTGCTGCAGGTTCATCAAACGTTGATGATATAACTTCACCTTTAACAGACCGTTGCATATCTGTTACTTCTTCTGGTCTTTCATCGATTAGTAATACAATTAAATATACCTCTGGATGATTTTGTGATATGGCGTGCGCTATTGATTGTAACATCATCGTTTTACCCGTGCGAGGCGGCGCCACAATTAAACCTCTTTGCCCTTTACCCATAGGTGCAATTAAATCCATTATTCTCGGTGTTTTATCCTTATTATCCGGATCGAAAGGCAATTCCATCGTTAATTTTTTATTTGGGTATAACGGTGTAAGATTGTCAAAATTGATTCGATGTCTTACAGAATCTGGTTTTTCAAAATTTATTAGATCTACTTTTAAAAGAGCAAAATAGCGTTCTCCATCTTTTGGTGCTCTAATCTCTCCTTCTACAGTATCACCTGTTCTGAGTCCAAATCTACGCACTTGACTTGGGGACACGTAAATATCATCCGGTCCTGGTAAGTAATTAGCTTCTGGAGCTCTTAAAAATCCAAAACCATCTTGTAAAACTTCAAGTACACCTGTACCGCTTATAACCACTTCATTTTCTGCTAGTTGCTTAAGTATAGCAAACATCATATCTTGCGTTCGTAGAGTAGAAGCATTTTCTACCTCTAATTCCTCAGCATAGGCTAATAATTCTGACGGTGACCGAGATTTTAATTCTTGCAAGTGCATTGGAGTAAACTTATCTGAATTAAGTTTATTGGGATGGAAATATTAGGTTACATTATAAACATGTATATTGTCAAATTTGTGTCTAAAATGGGTTCAAAATGGCTCTACCACAGCTAATATTACTATAAGTATCATAGTTAACGTCGGCGCTTCATTCCAATACCTATAATATTTATCGGATTTAACCATTTGATCATTTTCAAATTCTTTTCTTATGCGTCCAAATTTCATGTGACAATAAGTCATAAAAATCACGCAAATAATTTTCGCTATCATCCAATTTTCCCTGAGTAAGCTTGGGTTTAGGAAAATTAAATACAAACCTAGGACCCAACTTATTATCATCGCTGGATTCATAATTATTTTTAAAAGACGCCGTTCCATTAATTTAAAAGTTTGAGAACGAACGGAGCCAATTTCAACTAATGAATGGTATACATATAACCTAGGTAAATATAGCAAGCCAGCCATCCAAGCTATTATAGCTATAATATGAAATGATTTAACTAATTGATATTCCAATATTTTTTTCTCTTATATAAGAAATGACGTCTATTAAATTTTGTTGTGGTGTTTCTGGTAAGATACCATGTCCTAAATTGAAGATATAGGGTCTATCAGAAATTAAATTAAGTAAATAATCTACTTCTTTTTTTAAAGTATCACCGCCATGAATTAAACAAACCGGATCTATATTACCTTGAATAGTAATATTTTTGGAAATTGATTTATGAACAAATCTCATATCTGTAAGGTGATCAACAGCAATACAGTTTGGGCTAATAATATCTGCAAACTCTACAATACCCTCGCCCATAGATTTAGGGAAACATATTATAGGAATCGAAGCATTTTTAGCCCTGATATACTGAACTATTTTCCTTGTTGGCTCGTAAATAAATTTATTACGAAATCTCGCTGGTATAGACCCAGCCCAACTATCAAACAGCATTATTGCGTCAACACCTGCTTCTAACTGTATTTCCAAAAAACATATTATAGCTTGAACTAAGATTTCGAATACTTCTTCTGAACCTTGAGTGTTTGACCATAAAAATTTTCTTGCGTTAGAAAAGTCTTTGGATGATTGTCCCTCTGTTAAATATGTAAATAACGTCCATGGAGACCCGGAGAAACCAATTATAGGTGTGTTTCTACTGGTAACATTTTTATCTAATTTAGCTCTACTTAGTCTAATAGCTTTCCCAACGGGCGCTAAACTTGATTTGAATTTATTCCAATCATTAAAAGTAATTTTTTCTTTAAAACCTAGTTTTTTTAATTTTGGACCTTTGTTTTTAATGAAAGAGACCTTGAAATCTAGCATATGCAAAATTAATAAAATGTCTGAAAAAATTATAGCTGCATCTAGATTAAATTTAGTGATAGGTTGACAAGTTACATCGCTTGCTTTCTCAGCATTTAGACAAAATTCAATAAAATCTAATTCGGTGTTTCTTATGTATCTATATTCGGGCAAATATCTACCCGCTTGTCTCATTATCCAGATGGGTGGTTGAGAGGTGATTTCACCATTTAACGTATTTAAAAAATGCATTTATAAAAAAAATATATATAATAAAGGTTGATATAGATGTAGTTTGTTTAATTAACATTAAAAACAAACAAAGCAAAGTTTTCCACAACATAATAATATTAAGTATGTAATATTTGTTCTATAAAACGCAATTTAAACAATACTTTAAAAATTTTGAAAAAGTAATCAACACTTGAACAAAATTTAGTAAAAACTTATACAATTAATTATTTAGTTTCTAAAAACTTGTGTAAAAATCGTATATTTTGATCTTTTTCCAAAATTTTAATAATTATTCACAGGAAAAAGATAATTATCTGTGTACAATAAAAGAAATATGAGGAAAATAATTAAGTTAAAGCTTTCTTTCTTCTTAGACTGGCAGAAAATGGTAAAAAAAAATGATTTACATTTACATCTAATATCTGACTCAACAGGTGAAACAGTACATCAATTTGCGCGAGCTGGATTGGCACAGTTTCCAGATACAAACATCACGGAACATATCTGGACCCTCGTTCGGAACAAAGCACACATAGACGCTATAGAGCGTAATTTAGAGAAAAACCCAGGTGTTGTATTATTTTCAGTAGTTAACAAAGAAGTCAGAGTAATGTTGGAAACTTTATGTACAAGGCGAGGTATACCAAACTTATCAATTTTGGACTCAGTTGTAGATCTTTTCACCAATGTTTTAGGTGTAGAACAAAGTTTAAGATCTGGAGCCCAACATAAACTAGACAGAGCGTATTTTAAGCGTATGGCAGCAGTAGAATATGCTGTTGTCCACGATGACGGATTAAATATAGAGAGGTTGGATGATGCCGATATGTTGCTTGTTGGTGTTTCTAGAACTTCAAAAACTCCAACATCTATGTATTTGGGTCACAGAGGCTTCAAAGTAGCCAATTATGCTCTCGTTCCGGGTGTACCATTTCCAATTGATAAACTACCAGAAAAAAATATTTTCATAGTTGGCTTGACCACTGATCCAAAAAGGCTAATGCAAGTCAGAAAAACACGCCTTCAGCATTTATCTAATTTAAGTAATCCAAATTATGCTGATCTAGATATTATTACTAATGAGGTGAGAGATGCCAGAAAATTATTTAGTAGACAAAATTGGCCCGTCATAGATGTCTCTCGTCGTTCAGTGGAAGAAATAGCAGCATCAATAATACATCTATATCGCCAGTGGCTGGATCAATTAGATAATGTATAATCTTAAACATAAGACTATAATTTTAGCTTCGTCATCGAAATCGAGGCAAGCTTTATTAAAAAATGCAAAAATTGATTTTTTGGTCAAAAGACCCTTTGTTGATGAAGAATCTATTAAAGAGTCTGCCCTAGCCGGGAAAACAACACTTCAAGAATGCGCCGTATTGCTTGCTGAAATAAAGGGGTATCAAATAGCTCTTTCAAACACAGAAGCTTTTGTTATAGCGAGTGATCAAATATTAGAATCTAAAGGGATCGGTTTTTCGAAACCAAAATCACTAAAAAAAGCAAAAGAACAGCTAAGAAAATTGCAAGGGAACACACATGTGCTGCATACTAGTGTTGTTGTTTTTTCTGGTGGGAAGAGAATTTGGCACCATTTATCATCACCAACGGTCACTCTACGTTCCCTTACAGATATTGAAATAGATGACTACCTTAAAGAGATAGGGAATAAAGCGCTCAAAACACCAGGATGTTATCAAATAGAAAATCAGGGCTGTCATATAATATCGAGTTTCGATGGTTCTTTTTATGATATACTCGGAATTCCGTTACTCCCTTTATTAGAGTTTTTACGTTTACACGGTTTAGTGTCAACTAAAGAAACTGTGGTCTCATGAGAGTAATAGGGTTAACTGGGTCTATAGCAACAGGTAAAACAACTATTGGTAAAATGTGTAATCATTTTAAAATACCAGTACATGATTCAGATAAAACGGTGCATGACTTAATTGGTCCAAATGGTGCAGCAGTTCCTATGATTGTTGAATTGTTTGGAGATATAAGAACTCTCGAAAATGGCATAGATAGAGAAAAATTAGGGAAGATAGCCTTTTCAAGCTTTGAAGGAAAAAAAGCTTTAGAGTCTGTTATTCATCCGTTAGTGGAATCTAATAGAAATAAATTTCTTGCTCGAATGAGAGGTCAAAGACAGAAAATGGTAGTCGTTGACATTCCATTACTATTTGAGACAGGGTGTGAAGTTTTTTGTGATTCTATTATATGTGTTTGGGCTCCTGAATTTCTGCAAAGACAACGTGCATTAGCACGTTCAGGCATGTCAGAAAGAAAATTGAATAATATAATAAGTTATCAATTTCCGCAAAAAGTTAAAATGCAATTGGCTGACTTTTGTCTTCCAACAGGTTTAGGAAAAGCATATAGCTATAAATTGTTAAAACGTTGGTTGTTTTTTAATAAAATTGATTGAAGTTAAGTAGAGGTAATAATGCGAGAAGTGGTGTTGGATACAGAAACTACAGGACTTGATGTGCATAGTGGTCATAAAATAATCGAAATAGGGGCATTAGAAATAATTAATTTAGTTCCATCAGAAAGAACGCTTCATTTGTATATTAATCCAGAGAGGGATATAGATGAGGAAGCTATAAAAATACACGGTATTACAAAAGAGTTTATATCAAACAAACCTACTTTCAAACAAGTAGCTCAAGAATTTCTCGATTTTATAAAAAACGATCAATTAGTAATACATAATGCATCATTCGATTTAGCTTTTTTAAACTCTGAGTTAAGGCAGTCAGGTTTTCAGATAATATCTGAAGATAAGGTTGTAGATACATTAAAAATAGCTCGGAAAAAATTTCCGGGCGCACACGCTTCTTTAGACGCGCTTTGTCGAAGATTTCAGATAGATAATTCGCATAGAGAATTTCATGGAGCTTTAATAGATGCAGACTTGCTGGCTTCTGTTTATGTTGAATTAAGAGGTGGGCTCCAACCAGACCTTCAATTCAATGAGGTTGCGATTGAAGGCAAAGAAAACACCAAAGATTTTCAATCTTCGTTTGTCAATAGAAAACATAGGCCAATTAGACATCACGAGCCAACGAAAGACGAACTAAAAAACCACTCTCAATTCTTAAACCTAATTACAGATCCAATATGGTATCATTCTGAATAATTAAGTTTTTAATTACTCTCTTTTTGCCTCGCCTTTAGGTTGGCTTTAAATACAGCAACAAAATCAATGGGTTGCAGGTTTAGTGGCAAAAAACCACCCTCTCTTGTTATCGTAGCTATTGTCGCTCGAGCAAACGGAAACAACAGTCTTGGACCTTCAATCATCACAAAAGCATTTTTATCATTCTCGGGAATGTCGTTTAAACTTGCTATACCACCATAACTTAGTTCAATTAAAAAGAGAGGTTCTTTGTTAACATTAGCCTTCGCGTTAAGGTTAAGTATGATTTCGTATCGGTTATCTTCAAGTGAACTTGCTCCTACATTTACACTTACCTCAACATCCGGTTGTCCAGTTTGTTGCGTGAATACGCTTGAAGCTCTTGGGTTTTCAAAAGATAAATCTTTGATATATTGGGCATGCATTGTCAAAGAAGGTGTTGTTTTGGTTGCACTCTCTTTCTTAGACATAATTTGCTCCATATCAAAAATTTAAATTTACAATAACATATTGCTAAAACATGCCTTTATATATGTCACTGAACAACATTAAAATATTTATTTTTCTTTATAGTCACCATCGATTATAATATTACGAGTGTTTTTTCCTGTATCATCAGTGTAATAGAAGTCATCCCCATGTTTTTTTCTCAAATTAGTGAAAAACCTGTGGTCAGCAAAATTTGCAATAATAATACTTCCAATATAAATTCTTAGTATCGGAACCATGCAAATTATTCCAATCAAATCAGTAAAATAGCCAGGTATTATCAAAAGCATACCTCCAAACAAAATAGATACCCCCTCTGCAAACCTAGATAAGCCAAACGTTTTTAATTGGTACTCCGATTGCCAGGTCGAAAACACTTTTTTAGACAATAGCTTTATAAGGAAAATTCCTATAAACGCTGTAAAGAACAAACCAAGGAAACTCAGCAAACCACCAATTATATTTCCTACAAATAATAAGGTTTCAAATTCTATCCAACCATAGATAATAAAACCTAAAAGTAATATAAATACATTGGGTTTGCGCATTTTTAATTCTCATTGGTTGTTCTTGTCTTATTTATCACCTATTTGTAGAATTATAGTATAAACTAAGCAGAATTAAAACGCTGTATTACATTCACCTTATTAAATGGAAAAATTATGCCCTTCATCGACATTTTAATTTTTGCTGTTATTGCAATTTTTCTAATTTTTAGACTCCGTTCGATACTTGGAACAAAAGATGGTTTTGAAAAACCACAGAAAACAATGCAAACAGAAACTAAGAAAGATAACGTTATAAATTTTAAAACCAAAGCATCTGATACTATTCATGAGGCATTAAATGGTTCAGGTTTAAAAGATTTACGCAAACTGGATACATCTTTTAAAGACGAAGAATTCTTAAATGGAGCAAGAGCAGCGTTCCCGTTAATTTTAAACTCTTTTTCAGAAGGTGATCTAGGAAATCTTCGGCGTTATGTTGGTTTTGACTTATATGAAGAATTTGCAACTGCTATCCACCAAAGAGACGAAGCTGGTGAAAAGTTGAAAATAAACATAGAGAAGGTAAATGATATTCAGTTGTTAGATGCCGAAATATCTGATGGGATAGCTTCCGTTACAGTTAAATTTGACACTATTCAAACTAGAATACTTTTTGACTCTAAAGACGTGGAAATTGAGGACGATAGCTTCTCAAGTGAGCATATAGAAGATATTTGGATTTTTGAAAGAGACATAAATAGTAAAGACCCGAATTGGAAATTAGTTGAAACAGGAACAACCGAAATCGATTAGTAATAAGAGTTAAAATCTTAATAAATCTTGCTAAGGTGAACCGATGGTAAAAAAAAGGGTAAATTTGGATAATGAAGATTTGTGGAATATAGTTACAAAAACCATAATTCCAAAAAATTCTGACAAAATATCACCTGTTAATTTTTCAATTGGAGATATGAACAAAAAAATTAACAAATCTGAAAGTAAGAAAAAAAATAAGAAAGTTTATTCACAAAGCTCGTTACAGTCTACACCGCAAACTTTGAAAGTTATTAAAAACATTCCTTCTGACCTTAGGTATGAAGAGGCGGCAGGAATAGATGGAACTAGCTCAAAAAAATTACGAGCCGGTAAATTTAATGTTGAAGCTAAATTAGATTTACATGGCATGTCACAGCATAACGCATTTTTAAATTTACAGACTTTTATTAAAAAATCTTTTTCAAATCAATATCGAACCATTCTCATTATCACTGGGAAGGGAAAAGAAGGCACAGGTGTTTTAAGAAACAAACTTCCAGTATGGCTAAAATCCGATTTTTGTTTGCCTTATATTTTAGCATTTGGTCAGGCAAAAGAAAAAGACGGTGGAAGTGGTGCATTTTATGTAAGGTTAAGAAGAAATAGGTCTCCAAGTAAATGACACCTTTTGGCGAACACATGCGTTTTTTGCGTTCAAAATATAACAAAACACTTATACAACAGGCGAATAAGTTAACGGTTTCCGTTGCTTATCTCTCTGCCTTAGAACACGGAAAAAGAGGTAAACCTTCACCAATACTGATAGATCAGATATGTGTTTGGCTGGGATTAATATGGGATGAAGCAGAGAAACTTAAGAGACTCGCTCAAATTTCTCATCCGAAACCTGTAATAAACACTAGTAGTTTAGGTCCGAGAGCTACAGCTCTTGGTAACATGTTGGCAAATAATATTGATAGATTATCTGAAAATCAGTGTAGTAGGTTAGGAAATCAATTAGAGCAAATGCTCTCAGCAGGTTTTGAAGAACATGATGATAAAAATCTTTAAGAAACCCCTCAGGATTTTCGATTATCCAGATCTGGTCAAATTTTAAAAAAACTGATAAATGTGGCAAAAAAAAAATGTAAAGTTATCATAAGACGTAACTTGAAAGAATTAACCATATGCGCAAATCAAAAATAACTCGAAAAACCAATGAAACAAATGTTTCAGTTTCATTATCAATTGATGGTGTGGGAAAGGGTGAAATAAATACTGGCATTGGATTTTTAGACCATATGCTTGAGCAATTGGCAAAACATAGTTTAATGGATATTACCATTAATGTAATTGGTGACTTACACATTGATGATCATCATACCACAGAGGATACTGGCTGGGCTCTTGGCCAAGCGTTTAAAGAAGCTTTGGGAGACAGGCGAGGTATTAATCGTTATGGGGCAAGCTTGTTGCCGATGGATGAAGCCATGTCCCAAGTCACAGTAGATTTGTCCGGGAGACCATTTTTAGTTTGGAGAGTGGTTTTGCCTTCCCAAACATTAGGTAGTATGCAGACAGAATTGTTTAGAGAATGGTTTCAGGCTTTTTCCATGGGTTCAGGTATAACGCTTCATGTAGAAAACTTCTATGGTGTAAACACACATCATATTATAGAAAGTTGCTTTAAAGCATTGGCTAGAGCAATACGACAATCCACAGAAATAGATCCACGTGCTTCTCAAGAAATACCTTCGACTAAGGGAACGCTCGGTGGGAGTTTATAGTATGAAGTCCTTAGTGATTGTAGATTATGGTTCTGGAAATTTGCATTCAGTTCAACAGTCAGTGGGTAGAGTAGCTAATGAGCTTAAGGAAGAATGGGCAATAAAAACTTCCTCTGACCCAAAAGAGGTATTAAAGTCAGACTATATTATATTACCAGGTGTTGGAAATTTTGCAGATTGCAAACAAAGCTTGGCAGAAATACAAGATATGGAGCAGGTATTAGAAACACGGGTCCAAGAGCAAGCAGTTCCGTTTCTGGGTATTTGTGTTGGAATGCAGTTGATGGCAACAAAGGGGTTTGAAGGAAATCTTGTATCAGGTTTAAACTGGATTAATGGTAGCGTATTGCCGTTGAGTCCAAAATGCAAAGTAGAATATAAGATTCCTCATATGGGATGGAATAAAGTTTCAATTTGTAATTTCAATCATTCATTTTCTTCTAAATTGGCCAACGATTTATTTTACTATTTTGTCCATTCATATCATTTTGTGCCAGATAATTTCAATGATTGCCTCGCCTTTACTGATTATGGAGAGCAAGTGACAGCAATTATCGCAAGAGATAATAAAATTGGAACACAATTTCATCCAGAAAAAAGTCAGAAGGCTGGTTTAAATCTAATATCAGCATTTTTAAATTGGCATATTTAAATGAGTGAAGAATTTATTACTTTTGATAAAAAATCAGTTTCACAAACCCGAATCCCTATAGTTACTGTAGAGACTTTAAATGATTTGGATGCAAGTGATTTAAGTGAAATTTGTGATGCAACCGAAGAAGCCATAGAGGCTGGTGGCGGATTTGGTTGGGTTTCACCTCCATCACGTTCGGTTCTCGAAAATTATTGGCGTGGCGTCTTACTGATTCCTGAAAGAGTATTAATAATTGGTAAGTTGGACCACGTGATAGCAGGCTCCTGCCAAATTTTAAAACCGCCTCAAAATAATGAAGCACAAGCCTTTAGTTGTCAGCTTACAACATTTTTTTTAGCTCCTTGGGCTCGTGGCTATGGAATGGCGGGTCAACTTGTTATAGAGGCAGAAAACTATGCGAAATCTAATGGATTTCACACAATTAACCTTGATGTTAGGGCAACGCAAGATAGAGCAATTCATTCATTCGAAACACTTGGTTTTACTAAGATAGGGACGCACCCAAATTATGCTTTAATTGAAGGAAAGTATGTTTCTGGCTATTATTTTACGAAACAAATTTAGAGGGAAAAGATGCATATTTATCCTGCAATAGATTTAAAGAATGGACAGGGAGTTAGATTGTTGAATGGTGATTTTCAACAAATGACAGTTTACACATCAGACGTGGGTGCGCAAGCAGCTGAATTTGTTGCAGCTGGTTGTACATGGATCCACGTAGTCGATTTAGATGGAGCAATACAAGGAAAACCTAAAAACATCTCAGCTGTAGAGCAAATTATGAAGGCAGGAACAAAAGTTCAGTTAGGTGGTGGTATTCGAAATTTAAAAAACATAGAACACTGGCTTTCTTTGGGTGTGGAAAGATTAGTGTTGGGAACCGCAGCTTTAAAAGAACCAAACTTATTAAAACAAGCAGCAAAACTATTTGAAGGTCGTATTGCAGTGGGTGCTGATGCTAAAGAAGGAATGATCGCAACGCAGGGATGGTTAGAAATAAGCACCGTTCCTGTTGTTGAACTCGTAAAGAGATTTGAAGACTGTGGCGTTGCCGCAATTATATTTACTGATATTTCTAGAGATGGCGCATTGTCTGGTGTTAATGTAAGCGCTACGGCTGAATTGGCTCGTGAAACAAATATTCCGATCATTGCATCTGGAGGTGTAAGGGGTTTAAAGGATATAGAGGCATGTTCAAAACTTGCTCATTATGGTATCGATGGCATCATTGCAGGAAGAGCTTTATATGATGGTCGTTTGTCTCTTAAAGAAGCAATAAAGGTCGCAAATCAGTCAAATATAATAGATAGTTAACATGTTAGCATCTCGGATTATACCATGTCTTGATGTTCACGCTGGAAGAGTGGTTAAAGGTGTGAATTTTGTTAATTTAATAGATGCTGGAGATCCTGTAGAGCAGGCAAAAATATACGATGAAGAAGGCGCTGACGAGCTTTGTTTTTTGGATATAACAGCAAGTTACGAGGATCGTGAGACAATATATGATGTAATTTCTAAGACTGCGGAGAATTGTTTTATTCCACTTACAGTTGGCGGGGGTGTAAGGGAGGTTGCAGATTTTAGACGCATGCTTTTATCTGGTGCTGATAAGGTCTCTATAAATTCTGCTGCTGTAGCTGATAAATTTTTATTATCAAGGGCAGCCGATAAATTTGGAGCTCAATGCGTAGTTTTGGCAATTGACGCAAAAATAAATTCGGAAGGTATGTTTGAAGTATATACTCATGGGGGCAGACAACCAACAGGAATAGATGCTTTAGAATGGGCAGAAGAGGCGGTTCGATTAGGTGCTGGTGAAATTTTGCTTACTTCTATGGATGGGGATGGAACAAAAAAAGGATATGATTTACCGATGTTAAAAGCTGTGTGTGATGCTGTAACTGTGCCCGTTATCGCATCAGGGGGCGCAGGTTCAGTTGAACATTTTGTTGATGCAGTTAAATTTGGTAATGCATCTGCTGTTTTGGCAGCCTCTGTTTTTCATTTTGGTGAAATTTCTATTAGTGAAGTTAAACGGGCGATGGCAGCAGCGAATATAACTATTCGAAACAACATGTAGCGTTTATTTGGAGGGCAGGATTTCCATAGATAAGGAGCAATCAATGACATTTTTGACATTAGAAAAACTAATAAAAAAGATAGAGGAGCGAAAAAGTGCAGAGGTTGACCAAAGTTACACCGCATCACTTTTAGCACATGCCCCAGACAAGCCTTTGCGCAAATTATTCGAGGAAGTAACTGAACTCCTAATTGATGTTGTGAAAGGAGATGTTAAAGGTGCAACAAAAGAAGCAGCCGATGTGCTTTATCATTATCTTGTTGTACTAGCAGCAGCAGATATTTCTTTTTCAGAAGTTCTTCATGAATTAGAGAAGCGTGAAGGAATGTCAGGTTACGAAGAAAAAAGAAACAGGAAATAGAATACCTAAAAATTTTGTGGGGAGATTCAAAAAATGAAAGACTCGTTATATGACCCAAATAATATATTTGCTAAGATTATTCGCGGTGAAATTCCTTGTAAAAAGTTAGACGAATGTCTCTATACCCTCACATTTTTTGATATTAATCCGCAAGCCCCTATACATGTATTAATCATACCAAAAGGTTCTTATGTAGATATGAATGATTTTTCTAGTAGAGCCTCGGTCGAGGAACAGGCGGCTTTCATCGCTGCCATTGGAAGGGCGGCTAAATTAACTGGGGCTTTTGAGGGAGGATATCGTATTATTTCAAATGTAGGTGGATTTGGTCATCAAGAGGTGCCTCATCTCCATGCACATTTATTAGGAGGAGAGTCTATAGGTCCAATACGTTCACGTTAACATGTTTTAATGTTTTTTATATTTTATAAATACAGAAAAAAGATTGTACTACATTTAAAAAAATAGCAGAATTTGAAAGCTTTTTATTTTAAATGAAAATGTTCGTTTGTGGTGTCATTTATAAAGTTTTGTTGCATTTTTCTCAATTATTTGCCACGTCTTTTCAGCGATATTATTATTTGAAAAAGCCTCTATCTCACGTATTCCGGTTGGCGATGTAACATTAATTTCTGTTAAATATTCTCCGATTACATCTATACCAACAAATAACAATCCCCTCTTTTTTAGGGTTGGCCCAATTTCCTCGCAAATATATTGGTCTCGCTTTGTAAGTTCACATGGAACTGGTTTACCACCAACGTGCATGTTTGAACGCGCTTCATTTTTGGGCGGTATACGATTGATTGCTCCAGCAGGTTTCCCATTGATAATTATAATTCGTTTATCACCATTTCGAACAGCTGGAAGATAAGTTTGAATCATCAGTGGTTCTTTATTTATGCTACTAAACATATCTAAAAGGGTGTTCAAGTTCTGGTCGTAAGGACGGATCCTAAATACACCCGCACCACCATTTCCATAGAGGGGTTTAATAATAATGTCTTTATGTTCCTTACGAAATTTAGTTATTTGTTCTTTATTATTACTGATTAGTGTAGGGGGAATTAAATCAGGGAAATTTGTGATTAGAAGTTTTTCTGGTGCATTTCTGACTTCTTTTGGGTTGTTAATTACTTGGGTTGTTTTTGGGAGATGTTCTAGCAAATGAGTCGATGTAATGTAAGCCATATCGAAAGGAGGGTCTTGCCGCATTAAAATGACATCAAAATATTTTAATAAGGTATTTTTTGTTTCTTCAATTTTGAAGTGATTTCCAACTTCGTCTTTCAACCTTACCGATTTAATTTTCGCTTGGACACCTTCTTTACTCCAGCTTAAATCTGTCGGTTGATAAATATAAACATAGTGATTTCTTTTCTGTGCTTCCAAAGCAAGCCGAAAAGTTGTATCCCCTTTGATATCAATTGACTCAATTGGGTCCATTTGAATTGCCACATGAAGTTGATTCATAGTTTATTCACGTGGATCATCTTGGAGGATGACGTAATCTTCAACCTTATCTGCATAAGATAAGTTTTGTGCATGCTGAATTACCCTATCTCGTTCAGCAGCATCTTTTGCAATACCCGTAATATATACTACACCTTCAACTACTTCGATAGAATAGTTGAGAGAATTAACGTTCATATCTGTAATCAATAATCTACGGAGATTAGCTCCAGCAGTTGCATCTTTTGCTCTGTCTTTTAGTGATACCTTATCAGCGATTTCAACATTATTTATTACAGAGCGTACGCCACGAACCTCCCAAGCTAATTTGCTTGCTTCAAATTTAAGTTCCTGAGTTTCTATTCGTCCAACAAGAAGAACATTACCATCATCTACTTGTATAGAAATGCCTTCAACAAGATTAATATCAGTTTGAATGAACTTATCTCTGATTTTGAGCGAGATAGAGGTATCAGTTATTGAAGTTGCAAATCCTTTTTCCGTGCTTGACGCCCCGATAGCAGCAGCACCGGCTCCAATGATTGCACCTGCACATCCAGAGAGTTGAGTAGCTATTATAAAAAAAATAATGGCTGAAAAAATTTTATTAAGCATTCGCGTGTTCCCTTTGGATTAATTTTTTTAACTGAATATGTGAATTCTTATATCAGAATGAGGTAAGCGATTCTACGACATCTTTAAAAAATATTGACGTAAAACAAATCATTTCATACCTCAATAAAGATTTATTAAAAAGAGAGGAGTTTTTTCTGTAAAAATTTACATTTATTTATTTATATTCAGTTTTATTATTAATTATATCCAGAGCATTTTGATAAATATGCTTCTTACTCGCTCCGGTTAAAATAGAAACCTCATTTACAGCATCGCGCAAACTTAACCTCCCAAGAGCATCCCTTAGTAAAGAAACAACATCAGGCAAATCGTTTTTTTTACCACCATTATTAGCACCAGCAGCAACAATAACTATTTCCCCTTTCGGGGGACCATTCGTTTCGTAATGGCATAAAAGGTCATTTAAAGGCGCATTTTTCACTTCTTCGTGAAGTTTAGTCATTTCTCTGGCGATAACAATACGTCTATTTCCATATACGGAAAGCATCGTTTTCAAATGATTTATTAATTTTGGCGAAGTACTGAACCAAATTTGTGTTGTCTGTAAATTTTTTGTTTCAACTAGAGCTTTCCTGCTATTATTCACGGCAGATGGGATGTATCCATTAAATGTAAATTTATCAGTGGGAAGCCCAGATACAGTAAGTGCTACAATTGGGGAAGTGGGGCCGGGTATCGCTGATACACGAATGTTGTTTTTATGACATGACTCGACAAGTTTATAACCAGGATCGGAGATCAATGGAGTTCCTGCATCGCTCACTAAAGCAACAGACTTTCCCATTTTGAGTTCTGCAATAAGATATGGCCTAACCGATGCGCCATTATGATCATGATAAGAGATAAGTTTGCCGTTAGCTTTAATATTTAAAAGCCTCAACAATTTTTTTGTTGAACGAGTATCTTCACAAGCAATCAAATCAGCATCTTTTAAATAATTAGTAGCGCGAACAGTTATATCTTCAACATTGCCTATGGGTGTTCCAATGATCATTAACATAAAAATTTTCTCTAAACGGTTAACTTACTGTATAAGGTAAAAATTATAAAAAAACTATTCGTTTGATTGACATTAGATTAGTTAGATTTTTAAAGTAAATAAATAGGATGTGAAATTCACAAAAATCTAAGAATGTATTAGCGATGTTTAAAAGTAACTTCAAATCAGAGCTAGCTGGGTTTTTCCTGTCAAATTTCTTTATTTGTTTTCGTAAACTAAGATTTAAAAGTGTTTTTATCTCATTATTGTTTGTTGCAACCATTTTTTCTGGTTGTGAGGATTCTGGTACGAGACCAGTCGTGAATACAGTTTATATTCAAGAGGATAATTTAAATTCAAATAACTTGCAAAAAAGCCAAATAACTAATGCTGTTAAAATAGAAAATGATGAGAAAAATAAAGAGTCTTTTGAAGCTTTAGATGATGGCAAAAACGAAATAAGTGATGCGGTAAAAAATATTGTTGAAAATAATTACGCGACTAATAAAAAACAAAATGAGATTAATAAAGAATTAAATTTTAAGCCCGAGGAAACTCTAGAAATAGCACTTGCTCCTCCAGTAGAACCGTTAAAAAAAGAAGATTTAATGAAATCATACGTTTTCCCAGATAATTCATCAAAAAATGCCAAAACAGAATTAACAGAGAAACAACAGGAACAGTTAGAAACAGCTGCATTAGAAGCAGCTTTTGAAATGTTGGCTAAAAGTGCACAGCCTATTCAGATTGACCCAAAAAAACTAGGAAATAATTTTCATAAATCAAAAAAGGCTAAATTTAGAATTGGATTGTTGGTGCCGTTAACCGGACAATTTTCGTATCTAGGTGATACAATATCAGGAGGATCTGAGCTAGCCTTTTTTAAAATGCAAAATCCAAATATAGAATTATTATATTTTGATACAGCGGGTGGCGATAAAGTAATTGAGGCTGCTAATAGCGCTATTTCTAATGATGTTGACGTAATAATAGGCCCATTATTTTCTGATTCTGTAAAGGCTATTAAGCCTCTTTTTAATGAGTTAGATATCCCGATTTTGTCTTTCTCGAACAATATTGATGTCGCAGAGGAAGGTGTTTGGGTTTTGGGCTATTTGCCAGAACAACAGATTGATCAATTGATAGACTTTGCTGTGGCTAGGGGAAAACAAAACGTTGGAATTTTAAGTTCTTCATCTCAGCTCGGCAATAAAATAACTAAGGCAGCTGTGAATAAATTAACTGAATATGGTTTATCACCTAGGACAGTATTAACTATCAATAATATTGAAGACATGGATCAGAATGAACTTTTAAATAAAATAAAAATATTCGCACAATATATAGACACAGAAAAAGACCCGTTAACTCTTCCACCTCCAGTATTTGACACTGTACTTATTGCCGGGGATACAAGTTTTATTCTGCAGGTTGCACCTATCTTATCTTATTATGATCTTGGACCAGATAGAGCCCTATTTATTGGTATAGATAGATGGAATGTACCAAAAATGTTAAATGAGCCCTCTTTGCAGAATGCAATTTTAACCCTGCCAACTAGACCAGCAGATGATAAATTCAATAAAGTATGGGAATCGGAATTTAAAATAGACTCAAACGATTTAGCAAGGATATCTTTTGACGCAACGGCGCTGGTAATAGCAACCGCTAATATTAATTCAGACGCTTCTTTGTCTGAAAGACTTGCTGGCCAACCAGGTTTTTTAGGATTTAGTGGACAATTTAAGATGTCTAGAACAGGATTAACGGAACGTATTTTTGAGATAAAAAAAATTTCCGACAATCTTCTTATTAAACCATCAATTCAATAATTTAGAAACAATGGAATTTAAATGTAATCTGCCATTTTTTGTAACTCGAATATGGTTCTTGTTAAATGTAATAAAACCATCTTTTTCGAATTCATCTAACCAATTCAAATTTATAAAATCACTTTTTCCTATAAGCCAATCTGGCAATTCTATGCCAGAGGTGAGTCTTAGTCCCATAATAATGATTTCTTTAGCAAAGTCAGAAATATGATCTTCGTTTTGAATTTCAATACCGTGCTGTTCTTTTTGAACAGATGACAACCATCCGTCAGGGCTTCGTCTTGTTTGACTGTGGCATCTTCGATTTTTAGGCATAGTAAATCTTCCATGGGCACCAGGACCTATACCAAGCCAATCCTGAGCATTCCAATACAATAGGTTATGCTGACATTGAGAGTTCGGTTTTGCGTAATTGGATATCTCATATATTTCATACCCATGACTTGAAAGAAGGTTTGTTGTTAAATCATATAAATCCACTACTGTGTCGTCATTGCATGTCAGTTTTTCCCCTTTTTTACTTCTGCTATAAAATTGCGTTCCTGGCTCAATTGTAAGTTGGTAGGCAGAGATGTGAGTTAAATCAAATTTGATAATTTTGGAAAGTTCATCTTCCCAACCACTAATATTTTGACCGGGTACTCCATAAATGAAATCTGCAGAAATTTGGTTAAATAATCCAAACGCAACATCTAAAGCTTTATAAATATCGCGAGCATCATGTGCCCTCCCAAGAAAATTTAGTGTTTTCGGGTTCAAAGATTGAGCGCCAAATGAAATTCTATTTACACCTATTGATTTAAAAGTAGACAAGTTATCCAACTCACTCGAAGAAGGGTTTGCTTCAACTGTTATTTCGATTTTTGGATGGAGAATAAAAAGCTCTTCTATAGTTTCCAGTATTTTTTCAATGATGGATACGGGCATTAAAGAGGGTGTGCCTCCTCCGAAAAAAATAGTGTGTAATATTGACGGATATTGCGTGTTTTGTCTGTAAATATCTGCCATCCAACGAAGTTCGGATAAATATGCAAATTCCCACTGTTCAACATCAATATCTTTTTCAACATGTGAATTGAAATCACAATATGGACATTTTGAAACACAAAAAGGCCAATGAATATAAAGTCCCAATTTATTTTGTTTAGGCGCTATTTTTGGAAGCATTTTTTTATCAACTTATCATAAGCGACAGCCCGATGACTTATAGCATGTTTTTTGTTTGGTTCCATTTCACCAAATGTTTCTGTATAACCATCTGGAACAAAAATAGGGTCGTACCCAAAACCTTTATTTCCTCTCGCAGGCCATATTATTTGTCCTGTTAAAACCCCTTCGACGCTCTCGTTTTTGCCATCTGGCCAACCCAAAGAAAGAGCACAGTGAAAACTAGCTTTTCTATCATATTGACCACTCATCAAAAGAGCGTCTGCAACTCTTTCCATTGCTGTATTAAAATTCTTATTTTCTCCTGCCCATCTCGCCGAATAAATACCTGGTGCCCCGCCGAGAGCAGAGATACACAAACCGCTATCGTCCGCAATTGCAGGTAAGCCGGAGAGCTCTGCCGCAACTCTTGCTTTAAGTTCTGCGTTCTCAATAAAGCTGGTGCCTGTTTCTTCAGGTTCCGGTAAATTAATATCCCTCGAAGATATTATAGATATCCCAAGTGGTATTAACAAATCTGCTATCTCACTAACTTTCCCTTCATTATGACTTGCAATTACAATTTTAGTTTCACGAAATTTACGAGGCATAAAATTATTTCCGTTCTTGACGCGTTGCGTTTAACTGTTCTTTAAATAAAAACGAACAACCGTCTATTGCAAGTAACCACATTTTGTCTATAACGGATTTTTCAAAAGCAGACTCCTCAGCTGTCGCCTGAAATTCGACCACCTGATTTCGTGTCGTCATCACAAAATTAGCATCTGCTTTTGCAGTACTATCTTCGGAATAATCCAGATCCAAAAACACTTCATCACCAACAATACCGCAAGATATAGCTGCCACTTGGTCTGTTAATGGTGATGAATTAATTTTCCCTTGAAGCAAAAGATTCTCAACAGCAATAGCTAATGCGACCCAGCCACCTGTAATTGAGGCAGTCCTTGTTCCACCATCGGCCTGTAAAACATCACAATCAATGATTATTTGCCTTTCACCTAGGATAGATAAATCTGCTACAGCTCGCAAAGAGCGGCCAATCAGACGTTGAATTTCCATCGTTCTCCCTGATAATTTACCTTTTTTTGCTTCTCTATCCATTCTACTATGAGTAGAGCGGGGAAGCATACCATACTCTGCAGTTATCCAGCCACTCATTTGTCCCCTAAGGAAAGGTGGTACTTTCTCCTCTATGCTCGCAGTGCATAAAACATGCGTATCACCAAATTGTACAAGACATGATCCATCTGCATATTTTGCAAAATGGGGTGTTAATTTAATGTTACGCAATTCATTAAAATTTCGTCCAGAGTTTCTAACAATTCGATTCATTTCTATATCCAAAGTAGTTCATTTAATTTTTTGCCTCTCATAAACTAGGTGTGGTATGGATTTGATGCAAGGCGTACTATCAAGATATGGTTAAAAAACTAGATTATCCATGAATATTGTGAAAACCCCTTTCGTTTAAAGCCCATAAAAGTTTTTTAATTATTTTTTTAAAAAATTTTAAGATTTCTATGAAAGAACGGAATTTTTTAGCATTGCACCTTATTTTAATTGTACAAAAAACATAATTACCCCTTGGCAATTTGTGTTACAATTCCCAAATATCACACATCTTTTTTCAAAAACAAAATTTGAGATAAACATGCCAGATAAAAAAATACAAAGACCAGAAGAATTTGCAAAAGAAAAAATTACTCCAGAAGACAAGGATGAAAATTTGGTTGAAATGTCGTTGGAAGAAAATGATGCTTTAGATGACGAAATTGACGAACCTGAGGAATCAGATGAAGACTCAAAAAACACAGATTCAGAAATCAAAGATCAGCTTTTGAGAGCACTGGCGGAGGTTGAAAATATGCGCCGTCGAAGTGAACGGGATGTTGCTCAAGCCAACAAATACGGTCATTTAGCGTTTGCTCGTGATTTGCTCTCATGCTTTGATAATTTATCTCAGGCTATAGCGCTGGCACCCGAGGATAAAAGCCATTTTGATGAAAACTTGAAAAATATATTAGTGGGTGTAGAAATGATTTCGAATGAAATTGACACTATACTTCAGCGTCACCATATTACCAAGATTAATCCAATCGGAGAGAAGTTTGACTATAACCATCATCAAGCGATGTTTGAAGTGCCAAATGACGATGTAGAGGTTGGAACAGTTGTTCAAGTTGCCCAACCAGGATATCTGCTTCATGATAGGTTAATTCGCCCAGCTATGGTTGGGGTTTCGAAAAAAACGAGTTCTACAGATTCTAAAGAAGAAAACTCTGTAGATAAACAAGCGTAAAAATTTTTTTGGCGATCTTTTAAGTTTGATGGCCTTGCATGAGAGAAAACAACACTTATATGTGGTTTATCATGGCTTTATAAATGAGGCTAAATTTCCTTACTAATGGAAATTAATATTTTTGAAGGATTAGAAAAATGGGTCGCGTAATTGGAATTGATTTAGGAACAACAAACTCTTGCGTTGCTGTTATGGACGGCAAAGCACCTAAAGTTATCGAAAATGCAGAAGGCAGTAGAACTACACCATCGATGGTTGCGTTTTTAGAAAATGATGAAAGGGCGGTTGGTCAAGCTGCAAAACGGCAAGCTGTGACTAACCCAGAGAAAACTATCTTTGCTGTTAAGCGTCTGATTGGTCGTCGTTCTGATGATGATGCCACCAAAAGTTTTTCTGATTTGGTTCCTTTTAAAATAAAGCCTGCAAAAAAATGGTGATGCTTGGATAGATATAGAAGGGAAAGAATTTTCACCCTCAGAAATTTCTAGTTTCATTCTTAGGAAGCTAAAAGAAGATGCGGAGAGCTATCTTGGTGAAACAGTTGATCAGGCTGTTATCACTGTTCCAGCTTATTTCAACGACGCGCAAAGACAGGCAACAAAGGATGCGGGAAAAATTGCTGGGCTTGAAGTTCTGAGAATTATTAACGAGCCTACAGCAGCAGCACTCGCTTATGGTCTAGATCAGCAAGAGTCTGGGATTGTAGCAGTTTTCGATCTAGGAGGCGGTACTTTTGACGTATCGATATTGGAAATAGGGGACGGGGTTTTTGAGGTTAAATCAACCAATGGAGATACGTTCCTCGGTGGTGAGGATTTTGACCAAGCAATTATAGATTTTTTAGCTGACGAATTTAAAAAAGAAACAGGTATAAACCTAAGAGATGATAGAATGGCATTACAGCGTCTGAAAGAGGCAGCAGAAAAAGCTAAAATAGAATTATCAAGTGCTGTTCAAACTGATGTTAATTTGCCTTTCATAACCGCAGATCAGTCAGGGCCAAAACATTTAAACGTGAAAATCACACGCGCAAAATTAGAAGGTCTTGTCTCTAGCCTAGTTGAGAGAAGTTTAGAGCCCTGTCGTAAAGCTCTTAAAGATGCCGGTTTAGCTGCCTCTGAGATTGATGAGGTTATATTGGTTGGCGGTATGACCCGTATGCCTAAGATTATTGAGACGGTAGAAAAATTTTTTGGGAAAGAACCTCATCGTGGTGTTAATCCAGATGAAGTTGTGGCATGTGGCGCTGCAATCCAAGCGGGTGTTCTCACAGGTGATGTAAAGGATGTTCTGCTTTTAGATGTAACTCCTCTGTCGCTGGGTATTGAGACTTTAGGTGGAGTTTTTACTCGTTTAATCGACAGAAACACAACAATTCCAACTAAGAAAAGTCAGGTGTTTTCTACAGCTGATGACAATCAGTCAGCCGTTACAATTTCAGTTTGCCAAGGCGAAAGGGAAATGGCGAGTGATAATAAGCCACTTGGTCAATTCAACCTTGAGGGAATTCCAGCTGCTCCAAGAGGTGTTCCACAGATTGAGGTAACATTTGATATTGACGCTAATGGTATTGTAAAAGTTAGCGCCAAAGATAAGGCTACTGGTAAAGAGCAGGCTATTTCAATTAAGGCCTCAGGCGGATTAGAAGAAAATGAAATAGAGAAAATGGTTAAAGATGCAGAATTGTATGCTGAAGATGATAAAAAAAGAAGAGAATCAGTCGAAACACGAAATCAGGCTGAAGCTTTGACTCATACAGCAGAAAAAACCCTCTCCGATCTCGGTGACAAAGCAGACCCATCTTTACGATCAGATGTTGAAGCAGCCGTTGCCGCCGTAAAATCCGCTCTTGAAGGAGAAGATGAAGCACTAATTAAAGAGAAAACAGAGGCACTCTCTACTACGATGATGAAACTCGGAGAGGCTGCATACACTGGAGATTCTGATGATAAAGATGGGGAAGCAACATCAGAAAAAAATCTTAATGAAAATTCGGATGAGGTGGTAGATGCTGATTTTGAAGAAATTGACGATAGTGATAAAGACAATGAAGAAGATATGAAAAAAGCTAATTAAGTCTTCATATATTAAACACCATGCATCTTATAAATATATTTTGAGCATGGCTGATTCTTTTGTTATTCGTTTAATCGTTTAATTTATAACTAATGTTGGTTACCTTATATGTCAAAAAGAGATATTTATGAAGTGCTTGGGATCAGCCGGGATGCGGATGATAAAGCTATAAAATCCGCATATCGAAAATTAGCTATGCAAAACCACCCTGACCGAAACCCGGATGATGAAGTAGCAGCAGAACGCTTTAGAGAGGCTGCTGAAGCGTATGAAATACTGAAAGATCCTCAAAAAAAAGCTGCATATGATAGGTTGGGCCACGCTGCATTTGACCAGACAAGCGGAGGGTTTGGAGGCGCTAGTGGCTTTTCGTCCAGTGGTTTTGGAGGAGGAGGTTTTTCTGATATTTTTGAGCAAATGTTTAGTGAATTTTCTGGCGGGCAGAACGAGGGTAGACAGAGTAGGAAAGGAGCTGACCTCAGATATGATCTATCTGTATCGCTAGAGGACGCTTACTCAGGGTGTAATCAAGATATACAGATTACGGTGTCTGGAAAGTGTGAGGACTGTGCAGGGACGGGAGCGGCTAAAGGAAGTAAGCCAGTAACATGTTCACAATGTGGCGGTCATGGAAAGGTTCGAGCACAACAAGGCTTTTTTACCATAGAACGTACATGTAGTTCATGTCAGGGAGTTGGAGAGACTATCTCAAACCCATGTAAATCTTGTCGTGGTCAGGGTAGAGTCCAAAAAATAGAAACATTGTCCGTAACTGTGCCAGCTGGCGTGGATACAGGCACACGTATTCGCCTTTCGGGTAAGGGAGAAGCTGGATTAAGAGGAGCTACCTCGGGAGATTTATATATTTTTATATCAGTTGATCAGCACTCAATTTTTCAGCGTGACGCCGATACATTATATGTAAAAATACCGGTTCCAATGGTAACGGCAGCCCTAGGGGGCTCCATAGAGGTGCCGACTTTAACTGGAAAGTTAACAAAATTAAAGATTGATGCCGGCACTCAATCAAATCGAAAATTTAGAATGCGGGGTAAAGGGATGCCCGTACTTCGGAGCTCTAGAATAGGAGACCAGATCGTTGAGATTTTTGTGGAAACGCCAACAGATCTGACTCAGGAGCAGAAACAGTTATTAAGGAAATTTAGCGAACAAGGAAGTGTGTCACCAGAGACTGAAGGTTTTATGAAACGGGTAAAGCGCATTTTTGGAAATGACTAGTAACTAATAGCTAGTAATGGTAATTTTTATAATCATGAAGTATCGTAATTG
This sequence comes from uncultured SAR116 cluster alpha proteobacterium, assembly GCA_902520885.1. GTDB lineage: Bacteria > Pseudomonadota > Alphaproteobacteria > Puniceispirillales > Puniceispirillaceae > UBA5951. The sequence continues at coordinate 104,671 of CABYPW010000004.1, read as the reverse complement.
TTGGGAATAAAGATGTCTGCCCCTATAAAAGTTGGTCTTCCGGGATTTGGTGGTCGAATGGGTAAAATGATCGCAAGGCTTATTCAACAAGACAGTTCATTTGAGCTGGTTGCTGCAACAGAGACACTTAATTCTAAATTAATTGGGTGCGATATATCACAAAATCTTGGTATTCCCAAAACAGGGATTAAAATTTCTGCTTTTGCTGATATCTTAGGAAATAGCAGTGATGTTATCATTGATTTTACTCAACCAGAGGCTACCATGGAGCACGTCCGAATTGCTCTGGAGACAAACACTCCTATGGTAATCGGTACAACAGGTCTTAATAAGGCACAGGAAAAAAAAATATCAGATGCTGGTAAACTTATCCCTATCATTTATTGTGCGAACACTTCTATAGGCGTAACAATTCTTCTACAACAAGTGCAACAAATTGCTTCCAAATTAGACGATAGTTGGGATATAGAAATTATTGAAACCCATCATAATCAAAAATTAGATGCCCCATCCGGCACAGCACTCGCATTAGGAAAAGCTGCAGCACAAGGACGCTCTGTATTATTAGAAAAGGTCCGTGTTAGTGGGCGTGATGGAATAACAAAAGTGCGTAAAAAAGGTGATATTGGTTTTTCTGCAATTCGTGGTGGCGATATTGCAGGAGAACATACAGTTATATTCTTTGGAAAAAATGAGCGCATAGAATTGACCCATAAAGCTAATGATAGGGTGATTTTTGCACGAGGGGCTTTAAAAGCTGCTAAATTTATTTCGGACAAATCAAATCAAACCAATTTTAATGGCTATTTTACAATGGATGATGTGCTTAGTTAACAAGCGCATCTCATGCGTTCAAAACAGTTATTCAGCGTATTAGCCAGAAGTACCTTCTCTTGTGGTGGAAGAAACTCTCCTATCTCCAACTGCTCAGCATGATAGTTCAAAAAAAGCTTATCCGATGTACCAATAGATTTAATACAGCTTGCTCTTATCCAGGGAGACTCAATGGTAAAATTAATTATAGCACCGCTCCAGTTTATTTTTTTTATAAACGTTGAGTTTTTGGTTATTAATATTTGCTCAAAATTTTTTCCAGATTTATAATTTACCTTAAATAAAAACCATACTAACCCGATTTCAATACCTAAGAAGCCAATAACAGGCCAAGCACCCATGGAATAAAAAAATAAACTTAAGACTAATATAAACGCTATAAATCCTATCATAAGATATAGATAACCGCGATTTCCAAGAGAACGATATGGGCATAAAGTGATTGTGATAACATCGCGCTGTTTTAAATTTGTTTTGTAATGCCAGTAAGAATTCTTAGATTGTTTAACCATGTTCTAACCATTAATTTATAAACTTTATTTATTTAGCATAAAAGAGAGGAAAAATGGGGTCTAAATTTAAAAATAAACAAAATAAAATGGTTGTATCAAATATAGACCCATTGTTCCAAATATTATATAGAGCAAACCCTCATCCAAAAACAGATTTGATTTTTATAAACTCATTCACACTTCTAGTTGCGGTTGTGCTATCGGCACAGGCAACGGACACCAGTGTAAATAAAGCAACTAAAACACTATTCCAGAAAGCCTCCACGCCCGAAGACATGGTTAAATTAGGTGTTTCGGAGATTAAGCAACATATCAAAACTATTGGTTTATATAACAATAAAGCTGAAAATGTGTTCAAACTATCTAAGATTTTGATAGAAAAACATAAAAGTGTAGTGCCAGAAGATAGGGAATCACTTGAGGCGTTGCCAGGAGTTGGTCGAAAAACAGCTAATGTCGTATTGAACGAGGCCTTTGGGCAGCCAACTATTGCAGTTGACACGCATATTTTTAGAGTAAGTAATCGAACTGGATTAGCCCCTGGAAAAACACCAGATGAAGTAGAAAAGAAATTGATCCGAAGGGTACCAGACAAATGGAAAAAAGGAGCCCACCATTGGCTCATATTGCATGGGCGTTATGTTTGTAAGGCTAGAAAGCCTGATTGCGGCGCCTGTTTAATTTCAATTTTTTGTAGTTATAAAGATAAAAACATACCGTAAAAACTATGCTGAAATCAGCGGTTCAAAGCAGTTGATAACTCGTTTTCGCAAGTAGTCATATCTGTAATATAACCGAGTTCAGTTGCTCTTATATCTATAAATACTACGGAATAATTATTCTCGTTGAACTTAAGAAAAAAATCTACAATACATTTACCAAATTCGTACTGCCATAAATTCATACCTTCATCAAATATAACAAAATTGGGTTTACCCAGAACACTCTCAAGGTTTTCAACTTTTACATTTATTAATGAATTAATTTTTATCTTTTTTATAGGGGGCGGTTTCATTGGGGCTTGGGGTATATTAGTTAACGAAGCAATTTTATTTTCTTGGCGCGTTTTGAATTCTAATATTTCTCTATCAAAATTTTCTATGTCCGTTTTTGTTTTTTTGTTTTCAAAGTAATCTTTTGCAAAAGCAAGATCATTATTATCTAATAATTGATTATCTTGAATTTTAGATTCTTTTGAATCTGGTAAACTAGTAAAAGCATTTTGGTCTACCATTTCCTCTGGAGTTTTTTGATAATTGTTTTTACGTTCTTCTTGTTGAACGACATCTAACGTAGTTTTTTCTGGTTGAGTTGCCTTATTTAAGGCATTTGTGTTAACCAAATCTGCTTCTTTTTCTGTTTTTGATTGATTAACCTTTTGATCACTATTATTGTTTTCTTCTTGTTGAACGACATCTAACGTAGTTTTTTCTGGTTGAGTTGCCTTATTTAAGGCATTTGTGTTAACCAAATCTGCTTCTTTTTCTGTTTTTGATTGATTAACCTTTTGACCATTATTATTGACATTTTCTTTTTTTTGTTTAAGGGAAGGAAAGTTTGCAATTTTAAAAACGGGTTTTGAGGTTTTACTGGGAATGCTCTCACATGCTGATAGAAAAACACTCATTGTAATAATTAAACTAAACTTTAAGTTTTTTTTGAAAAAATTGTTTTTTATACAAATTCTCATATTCAGTTAAAGTGTTTCATAAACGGCCATAGCTGCAGCATTTACAATATCATTTACTTGCGCACCCATTTGGACAATCTGGAATGGATGTTTAGAGCCAATTAGCATAGGTCCAATAACTGAGCCTCCACCCAGTTGTTGCATAAGCTTAAATGAAATATTTGCAGAATGAAGACCAGGCATAATTAGAATATTTGCTGCTCCTGTTAATCTGCAAAAAGGATACCTTTGCCTTTGTAAATCGTAATTTAGGGCGACTTCCGCACTCATTTCACCATCATATTCAAAATCAACATTCATAGAATCAAGAATTTTTGTTGCTTTCGCTATATGGTCGGTTGAAGGACCAGAAGGATTGCCAAAATTTGAAAAGGATAATAAGGCAACGCGGGGTGTGTGTCCCATCAATCTAGCTTGATTTGACACAGAGATTGCAATCTGAGCAAGTTGTTCCGCTGTTGGACGTTCATAAATTGATGTATCCCCAAGAAAAACTGTTCTTCCTTTTAAAATTAACATAGAGCAAGAAACGAAAATTTCTTCATCTTTAGAATCGATAACACGTTTAACATGCTCAAAGCTTGCTTTAAAAGATCTTGTAACACCAGTTACCATCGCATCAGCTTCTCCGTTAACAATCATGCAAGCACCAAAAATATTTCTGTCTAAATTTACCATTCGCTGGCAATCTCTATAGAGATATCCTTCTCTCTGAAGCCGATTATAGAGAGCATCAGTGTAAACATCATTTTGTTTTGATATTTTCGCATTAGTTATGGGCAAGTCATCAGCGCCATCCAGCCCAAGCTGCTCTATTGCTCTTTTAATTCTGTATTCTCTACCAACAAGAATTGGTTGGCCATACCCGCTGTTCCTAAAAGCAAGAGCCGCTCTAATCACGACTTCCTCTTCACCCTCTGCAAATACAACCCGAGCATTTTTAGAAGATATACGTTCAAAAATTTCCTGCAAAAAAATTGCTGTTGGATCAAGGCGGGCTGATAATTCTTTTTTATAAGCCTGCATGTCACTAATCGGTTTCCGTGCGACACCAGTATCCATAGCTGCTTGTGCTACGGCACTGGAAATTGCTGATATAAGTCGTGGATCAAAGGGTGCTGGAATTATATAGTCTCTCCCAAATTTTAGAGGCTGCCCAGAATAAGCATTATTTACTTCATCCGGCACATCTTCCCTCGCAAGCATGGCAATTGCATTTGCGGCAGCAATTTTCATTTCTTCGTTTATTGCTGAGGCACGAACATCCAATGCACCACGAAATATATATGGAAATCCTAAAACATTGTTAACCTGATTAGGATAATCTGAGCGACCTGTCGCAATAATTGCATCTGACCTAGCGGCTTTAGCATCCTCAGGTGAAATCTCAGGGTCTGGGTTTGCCATTGCAAAGATAATTGGCTCTTTAGCCATCTTCTTAACCATTTCTTTTGTTACAGCTCCAGCAACAGAAAGACCCAAAAAAACATCAGCTCCCACTATCGCTTCCTCAAGACTACGAGCATCAGTTTTAACCGCATGAGCTGATTTCCATTGGTTCATACCCTTTTCGCGCCCCTGATATATTACACCCGTTCGATCAACAAGGGTAATATTGTTGTGAGGTACGCCAATAGCTTTAATTAGTTCCACACAAGCAATAGACGCAGAACCTGCACCATTACATACAACTTTAATATCTTTAAAATTACGTCCAGTTAAATATAGTGCATTCATTAAACCGGCAGCAGTGATTATTGCAGTACCATGCTGGTCGTCATGAAATACGGGTATATCCATAATTTCACGCAATCGTTGCTCTATAATAAAACATTCGGGTGCTGCAATATCCTCAAGATTAATTCCACCAAATGATGGGCCTAATAAAGAAACAGCTTCAATAAACTTTTCAGGATCTTCGGTATCGACTTCTAAATCAATCCCATCCAGATCTGCGAATTTTTTAAACAGAACAGCTTTTCCTTCCATTACCGGTTTTGAGGCAACAGCTCCAATATTTCCCAATCCCAAAACTGCAGTTCCATTTGAAATGATCGCAACCATGTTACCTTTTGCCGTATAATCATAAGCCGTTTCAGGGTCTTTATTTATAATTATACAGGGTTCAGCTACACCCGGTGAGTAAGCAAGTGACAAATCTCGCTGTGTGTTAAGAGGTTTGGTTGGCGTTATTTCAAGTTTCCCAGGCCTTCCCGTTGTATGAAAAGTTATTGCATCTTCTTTTAAATTCTTAATTTTATCCTGCATTTTGGCCCTATTGATATTGATAATAAGTTCTTGTTGAAATAAGTTACTTAGATGGTTTCGTTATTTCTTTTTTATAAATTGAATACTCACGAATTAGTAGGTCAAAGTAGTATAACATGTCTAAAACACAAAAAACTAGTTTGAGTTTATCATCGAAGCCAACACCAATGATGCAGCAGTTCCTCGACGTGAAGTCACAATATCAGGATTTCTTATTATTTTATCGTATGGGCGATTTTTACGAAATGTTTTTCCACGATGCGGAAATTGTTTCAGAATCACTTGGTATAGTCCTGACAAAAAGAGGGCAGATGAATGGGATTGATATACCCATGTGCGGCGTTCCATTTCATGCGGTGGATGGTTATTTAGAAAAATTAATTCGACTTGGACATCGTGTTGCAGTTTGCGAACAGGCAGAAACACCAGAGTCATTCAAAAAAAAAGGAGGTAAAGGACCTTTACCGCGGGCTGTTGTAAGAGTTGTAACAGCAGGTACTCTAAACGAAGAGAGTATATTAGCTCCTGACCTCAATAATTTTTTACTAGCTATAGGTAATGCTAATGGCAACTTTGCAGTAGCATGGGCTGATATGTCAACTGGTACTTTTCATACACAAGATATTAATGAGGAATCTATTTTATCAACAATTGAGCGCCTCAATCCTGCAGAAATATTATATCCAGAAGACCAGGAAATAATTTTCCAAAAAATAAAAGAAATTTCATGTATTTATGCCTTACCAAAAGATAGTTTCGATAGCAACAATCCATTGGATGTTTTCCAAGCTTTTTTTCCTAACTCAGTGAACTTGAACAAATTGGCCTATTCAAGAGCACAATTATCGGCAATATTAGGTATTCTGAATTATCTAAGCCAAACACAAATTTCACAAAAACCCTTTTTAAGACAACCCATTCTGACAGAAAATAATAGAATCCTGGAGATAGATACAGCAACACGCCGTTCACTTGAGATTATTAGAACTTTGTCTGGTGAAAAACATGGCTGCCTATTAAATACTATTGATAAAACTAGAACAGCGATAGGAGCACGTTTGCTAGCTAGCAGAATAGCATCACCGTTGACTGTAAAAGCTCAAATTGAAGAACGTCTGGACCTTGTAAATTGGTTTTTGAGTGAGTATTCAATAAAATCAAATCTAGAAAATTTGTTAAAAGGGATCCCTGATTTTGAAAGGTCTCTCTGTCGCTTGTCTGTTCGGAGAGGTGGACCAAGAGATTTATTTTTTCTTGCCACTGCTATCGAAAAAACTGAGCAAATTTTTAAAACGATTGTGCGAAGTATTTCGTCATCCGGTCAACCGCTTTTTGCTAATATTGATGAAATAATAGTTAGTCCCTATTCGGTATCCACAAAAATAAAAGATGCATTAGCTGATGATTTACCGTTACAAGTAAGGGATGGTAATTTTATTCGTTCTGGTTTTGATTCAAGCCTTGATACGTTGCGTAATTTAAGCAAAGAAAATAAAGAGCACATAGTTTTGCTTCAGCAAAAGTATATTGAAGAAACTTCTATTACATCTTTAAAAATTAAATATAATAATCTTCTTGGATATCATATTGAGGTTCGTTCTATCCATGCAGAAAAGTTAATGTCTGACGCTAAATTTATACACAGGCAAACAACAGCTCAGGCTTTGCGTTTTACAACAATTGAGCTTGCAGATTTAGAGAGGGAATTAACAACAGCAGCGGATAGAGCATTAGCAATAGAGCAATCTTTATATGATAGCCTGGTTCAGGAACTCTTGAAATGTGAAACTAAAATTGCCCAATGTGCCTCTATTATTGCTCAGATTGATGTTGCTTTATCGACCGCATCACTGGCTGAAAATCATAATTATGTTAGACCAGTAATTACAAATAATGCTCAATTTATGATTGAAGCTGGTAGACATCCCGTGGTCGAGTTTACATCAGGCGTTAATGCAACTTTTATGGAAAATGATTGTGACTTATCGAAAAGCCAAAGAATTTGGCTAGTAACAGGACCTAATATGGCGGGTAAATCAACTTTTCTTCGCCAAAACGCCCTTATGGTTATTTTGGCTCAAGCAGGATTATTTGTGCCAGCAAAAAAGGCAAATATCGGTATTGTTGATAAATTATTTAGCAGAGTTGGCGCCTCCGATGATTTGGCAAAAGGTCAATCCACTTTTATGATTGAAATGCTTGAAACAGCAGCAATTTTGAGGCATGCCACACCTAAATCTTTAGTGATTCTCGATGAAATTGGACGCGGTACATCTACTTATGATGGACTCGCAATAGCTCAAGCCACCTTAGAAAATTTGCATGACATTAATCGATGTAGAGGATTATTCGCAACCCACTATCATGAGCTTACTATTTTGGAAGAGAAACTTTCTTACGTAATGAGCGTTCACATGAAAATCAAAGAGTGGAGACAGGAAATCGTTTTTCTTCATAAAGTTATTAAAGGTAGAGCTGGAAGGTCATACGGTATTCATGTGGCAATGTTAGCCGGCTTACCAGACAACGTAATAGAGCGTGCTAAAAATATATTATCAGAGTTAGAAAGCCAACGATGGGCAGAAGAACAAAATCTAGCTAAAAAAGGGGTTAATTTTCCTCTTTTGGAAAAGGCAGCAGCATCTAGCTCTCACAATGAAACAGACACAACATGCACTGAAATTTTCGAATTACTTCAATCTTTTCACCCAGATGATCTATCACCAAAAGAGGCCTTAAATATGTTGTATGAAATTCATGACCTTTATAAAAAAAGCTGAAAATAATGAAAAAACAACATGGATTTCTTTTGAGGCAGCAAGGACAACCAAGTGGCTCCTTGTCTTTGTCAGCGTCAATCGGTGTAGCTGAATATAGCAAGAATTATAGTTTTTATTCAAAGAAGCTTTCTGATGATTTAACAAAGATCCAATCTGAGGAAGATGAAGGTATATTTCGTGAAAAACTTCTAAATGTTCTCAAAAAAACTCTTACAGAAGTAAAATCCAAGCTCGCTGAAAACTTATATAAAAATTATGACGGTGCGGTATACGTCGGCACTCATGCCATGATAATGGATCAGCTTATATCAACAATTCATAGCATGATTTTAAATAGGCATTATAAGAAAAATAAAAAAAAAATAATTGGTTTGTCTATTTTAGCTGTTGGCGGATATGGCAGAGGGGAGCTCGCACCTCATAGTGATATAGATTTATTATTTCTTTATCAGAAAGATCAATTAACTAAAAATCAGCCTGTTATTGAATATATCTTATACCTTCTCTGGGATCTTGGATTGAAGGTAGGTCACGCTACTAGAACGAGTGACCAATGTTTGGAAGCAGCAAATGATGATATAACAATAATGACAACCCTATTAGAAATAAGGTATATTGAGGGGGACGAAAAGTTATTTGAAAATTTTGAAAAGCATCTTCGTTCATGGATCTCAGAAAAGCCAGTATCATATTTTGTAACTGAAAAATTACGTGAAAGAGACTCCAGACATAAACTGCATGGCGCAACTCGTTACATGTTGGAGCCGCAAATTAAAGAGGGTAAGGGGGGCTTGAGAGACCTTCACACTCTTTTTTGGATAGCAAAATTTGCCTATAAAGTTAGGTCTGTCGAAGAAGTTATTGAGCTCGGTGTTTTGCGAGTTTCTGAGGCAAAAAATTTTGCAGCATCTCAGCGGTTTTTATGGACAGTTCGTTGTTTCTTACATTTAAGATCAAAACGCGAGGATGATAGGCTTACGTTTGATGCTCAGATAGATATTGCGCCATTAGTGGGTTTTTCCGGAAGAGGGGGGATGCGTGGTGTTGAACGTTTTATGAAACGTTATTTTTTAGCAGCAAGACAGGTAGGAACCCTTACAAGGATATTTTGCTCAGCAATAGAAAGTGATTTTGAAAATAAGGGTATATTTGGCTTAGGAAGAATTTTAAATTTTGTAAGCTTTTACAATCAGTCTAGGTTAGCGCCATTTGAAATTATGAAAAACAGATTGAGTCTGCCACCATCAATTCGTTTTAGACAGAATCCAGAACTTCTTATCCAACTTTTCCATCATGCTCAATTTTTGAAGTCAGATATTCATCCAGAAACATTTAGGAGAATGACACGAGCGATTAAAGCTTGTTCTGTTGTACAATTACAAACAGAAGAAAATAGGAGATTGTTTCTTGAAATATTGACCTGCAAAGACTCAGCGGGTCGAGTGCTTCGTTTAATGAGTGATACAGGTTATCTCAGTAAATTCTTACCTGAATTTGGGCATGTTATATGTATGATGCAATTTGATATGTATCATAGTTATACAGTTGATGAACACACTATTAAAGCAGTAGAAATTCTAAACGAAATTGAGACTGGAAAAATTAAGAATGAAGCCCCGCTTGCATGTGAATTAATGCATCAGACAGAAGCTAGAAAAGTCCTATATATGGCGGTGTTTTTGCATGATCTCGCCAAAGGTAAAGGTGGAGACCACTCTATTTTGGGTTCCAAAATCGCTGCCAAACTGTGTCCATGGTTTGGTTTTACTGAAGACGAAACAGACACGGTCAAATGGCTAATTAGATGGCATCTATTAATAAGCAAAATAGCATTCCGTTATGATCTTAATGATCCGAAAACAATTCAAAATTTCGTAGCAAATGTTCAATCTTTAGAAAGGTTAAAACTTCTTCTTGTCCTTACTGTTGCAGATATTAGAGCTGTCGGTCCAACTATTTGGAATGGTTGGAAAGCAAGCTTGATGAGAGTATTATATTACGAATCAGAGCGTGTGCTTGGAGGTTTGGCGCCAAGTCATGAGGTGAGCGGACTGTCAGAACAGTCCAAATCAAGAGCAAAGATTTTGATTCAGAAAAACCTAAATTGGGATGATAAAAAATTCGAAAAATATCAAGAATTATTTTATCCTTCATATTGGCTTACGTTTGATGTTCAAACACATTTGTTTCACAGCAATTTGCTAGAAAAGTTTTATCAAAATAAAAACCTGCTGCATCTCGATTTGACTGAAAAAGAAGACAGTAAGTCGACAATGTTAACTATAATTACCCAGGATCACCCAGGATTGTTTAGTAGAATAGCTGGCGCGGTTACTATGGCGGGGTGTCAAGTTGTGTATGCACGAATTAATACACGCAAAGATGGCACAATTCTTGATGAATTCATGATTCAGACATTAGAAAAATCTTCCGTAAAAGAACCAGAAACATTAATTCGTATTAAAAAAATGATAGATGATACATTGGCTGGTAAAATAATTTTAGCAGAACAACTTGGTAAAAAAACGAAAACTATTTCAAAGCGCCAAAAAGCGATGTTGACTGTGCCAAGGGTAACTATCACAAATCAAATGAGCAACACTCATACAGTATTAGAAATAAGTGGCCCTGACAGACCCCAACTTTTATACGACTTAACTCGCAAAATTGCTCAGTTAGGGTTACAGATTAATTCAGCATCTGTTTCCACCTATGGTGATAGAGCTGTTGATGTTTTTTATGTGAAAGATATTTTTGGTATGAAAATTAAGACAAATATGATGATTGAAAAAATCCGAACTTCTCTTCTTCAAGTGTTGAAACAGTCGGAAAAAGATCAGCTATGAACCCCTCTAGCACTAATTCATTTTCTGTGATTCGTGGATTTAAACAAGTTGGGTTTTTTACTGCTATCAGTCGTATCTTAGGTTTAGTGAGAGATGTATTATTGGCTATAGTACTGGGAGCAGGTGCTGCTTCGGATGCCTTTTTGGTAGCCCTGAAGCTACCAAATTTCTTTAGGCGAATTACGGCAGAGGGTGCATTGACAAATGTATTTTTGCCAACATATGAGGAAGAGATTGCAAAAAACAATAAAAAAACAGCTCTCCACTTAGTAACAGAGGTGCAAATTTTACTAGTAATTTGTTTGTCTGGCATCGTTATTATATTTGAATTACTAATGCCATTCATTATACAGATTCTTGCGCCTGGTTTTAAGTCTACAGCAGAAAGACTTGAAGCTGCAATTCTATTAGCCCGAATAACGATGCCTTACCTTGTTATGATATCCTTGGTAGCTTTATGGTCTGCTTTATTAAATGCTCATAGAATATTTTGGCCTGGTGCAGCTGCACCAATTTTACTGAATATAGCGCTTATTTTAGGTGCAATTTTTGTATTTTTTTCAGTAGGAAATTTGTCTGATGCAACTTTGATATCCCTAACCTTCCCATTAGCAGTTAGTGTTTCATTAGCTGGTCTTATGCAAATATTATTAATGAAAATAGTGCTTTTGAGGGCTAGATTAAATCCATCATGGGAATGGGTAGGCATAAGTAAATCCGGGAAAAAAATGTGGAAATCTTTCGTGCCTGCAGCGTTTAGTGCTGGAAGTGTACAAATAAATATTTTTGTTGATATGATACTTGCCTCATTGCTTCCTGTTGGAGCTATATCTTGGCTTTATTATGGTGATAGAATTAATCAACTTCCGCTCGGGATTATTGGCATTGCGCTCGGAACTGCACTCCTCCCACATCTTGCCAGGTTATACGCCAATGGTGAAAAAAAAGAGATGCGAAAATCTCTGAGTAATTCACTTCATCTTGGTTGGTTTTTTACTATTCCTGCAGCCACTGCATTAATTATAATATCTCCTTTGATTATTTCTGGAGTGTTTGGATATGGTGCGTTTGATGAGGTAGATGTTAGGGCAACAGCAGATGCATTAGTAGCTTATGCTATAGGTCTACCTGCATTTGTTGCACAAAAATTATTTCAATCTGTGTTTTTTGCTTCGAATAGACCGTCGGTAATTCTAAAAGTAAGCTTTGCAACAGTATTTGCAAATATTATTCTTAGCATTATTTTAATGCAGTTTATTGGGCACGTTGGATTAGCATTAGGTACATCAATCTCAATTTGGTTTGGGACATTCTATTTATCATATCTTCTCATTAAAGAAGGTTACCTAATATCAAACAGTTTTAGCTGTTTTTTGCCTATTTTTATTTTTTGTATGTTGATGGGTTCTCTTTTAGCTCTTTTAGAAAGTTGGTTAAATAAAACGCAACTTTTGGATATACATGTTTTGGGAATTTTAGTTATATTTGGAATGTGTTTTTACTTTAGTATTGCTTTTTTTAGTGGTTTTTTACCTGCTGGTTTACTAAATAGTAAAGTTGCTAAGCATTAAACCTTTTAAGGAAATCGTTTTGTATAATATTGTGTTTATCTTTGATAAAGCTTAAATAGGAAAATATTTTTTAAATTGGAAAAAATGATGTTAGATGGGCGAGTTTTTTCAGGTGTACAACCTACCGGGAATCTCCATTTAGGAAATTATCTTGGTGCCATAAAAAATTGGGTAGGGTTGCAGAAGGATCATGAAACCATTTATTGTATTGTTGATTTACATGCCATTACAGTGCCACAACAACCGACGTCTTTATCCACAGCAACTCATGAAGTAGCTGCATGTCTTATCGCATCTGGAATTGACGTAAATAACTCCATTTTATTCAACCAGTCTCAGGTACCACAACATGCGGAACTTGCTTGGCTATTTAACTGTGTTGCTCGCCTAGGTTGGCTGAATCGTATGACTCAATTTAAAGAAAAGGCTGGAAAAAATAGAGAAAATGCTACGGTAGGATTATATGCATACCCAACACTCATGGCAGCTGACATCCTTGCTTATAAGGCAACATATGTTCCAGTTGGTGAAGACCAAAAGCAGCATTTAGAGCTTACAAGAGATATTGCAACAGCATTTAATTCAATGTTTGGGGAAAATTTTTTCCCAATTCCAGACCCTATTATTCAAAAAACAGCAGCACGAATTATGAGCCTCAGGGATGGCACCTCTAAAATGAGTAAATCTAGTGCGTCTGATTTTACTCGAATAAATCTAAATGATGATGACAATTTAATAGCTCAAAAAATAAAAAAGGCAAAAACTGACTCAGAGCCTCTCCCAGATAATGTTCATGAACTTGAAGAAAGACCGGAAGCAAGAAATCTTGTAGGTATTTATGCTGCATTAACAAATCAAACTGAAGGCGATGTATTATCAGAATTTTCTGGAGAAGGCTTTGGAAAATTTAAGCCAATGCTAGCCGAGTGTTTAATTAATACAATTTCACCAATTAGAAATGAGATGAATATAATATTATCTGATACGGTAGAGTTAGACCGTTTTTTGGCTGAGGGAAGCAAAAGAGCGCAGTCGATAGCTGAGCCTATATTGGCAGCTTGCAAGAGTGTTATGGGATTCGTCCAATGTTCCAATTAGTTCGTATTATTTTTGAGTAATCACTTTTCAATATGTGGTATTATTGATACATTGAAAGTAATATCTTTTAGAGTATATTTGAGTAATTAGGTTTTGGAGAAAAATAAACATGTTTATACAAACAGAAGAAACGCCAAATCCAGCGGCTTTAAAATTTATTCCTGGTGTCGACGTCATGGGTACAGGGAACGCAGAATTCAATTCTGATTTTGAAGCTAAGAATTCCCCACTCGCGAAATGCCTGTTTAATATCGATGGTGTACAATCTGTTTTTTTAGGTTCAGATTTTATTGCTGTCACTAAAATTGACTCCCTCGAATGGTTTTCTTTGAAACCTGCGATTTTAGCGGCTATAATGGAACATTACGCTTCCGGATTACCAGTTGTTGAGACATTGGATGAAAAAGCTTCATCTGAAAATGAAACTGATAGTGAGACAGTACAGCAAATTAAACATTTGATTGATACTAGAGTGAGACCAGCTGTTGCAATGGATGGCGGTGATATTACCTTTTCATCATATGAGGATGGTATAGTTACTTTGCAGATGCGCGGTGCTTGTCAAGGCTGTCCAAGTAGTGCAGCGACCCTCAAAATGGGAATTGAAAATATGCTTCGTCACTACATTCCTGAAGTTAAAGAAGTAAGGCCTGCTGCGTCTTAAAATTTAAAAAAATTTGGGGAAAATAAGAGATGTCAAGGTTGTTTCAGCCTGTTATTTTGTTAATCTTATTTTGTGCTCTTGTTTTGGGTTTTTTATTGCCACTAAGTTTTGAAAAGCCACGCTTTTTTAATTCGGAAATAAAAACGACTATCGAAAGTTATGGAAACGACGACCCTGCTTACAATTTATATAATTATCAACTTGAAAATAGAGATTTCTTGAATAAAGGGTTAGGTTGGTTTTTTCAAATTCCCAATAAAACTCTTACACAATTTCTTCCAATGGGTTTTGAGTATCCCACCTACACATTATCTGGTTTGATACAAGTACCGAAAATATATTTGAACTCTGTGCCTATTGGTTTAGATAAATTGCCAGTTGCAGAGAAAAAAGCAATTTTTATCAGGTTAATGTTGCCTCTAATCCTTGAAGCAAATCAAGAAATTTGGAACCAAAGACAAATATTTTTGAACACAAAAAAATCAGCAAACTTTTCTGAGGCGAAAAGAATCGCAAAAATCTATAAAATTGACGAAAATACTTCTAACAGTGATGAGATGTTTCAGTTGTTAGATAAAAAAGTTTTACCAATACCAACTTCCTTGGCTTTGGCTCAAGCTGCCATAGAATCTGGTTGGGGAACATCTCGTTTCAGTATAGAGGGAAACGCTTTATATGGACAATGGTCTTGGTCACCCAACTCTGGCATTAAACCCTTAGAAGCGTCAAATAGCCAGGCGTTTGTTCAAAGTTTTCCTAACCTTAAAAGCTCTGTTAGGTCTTACATGAGAAATTTGAACACACATTTTGCTTATAAAGAATTTAGAAACCTCAGGATTTCATATATTGAAAAAGGAAAATGGCCCGATGGTTTGGCATTAGCTTCAGCTTTGTATCCTTACGCTGAAACGGGTGATGAATATGTTGAGTCTATAAAAAATATTATATTACATAACAATTTACAGCGTTTTGATTATAGCATGCTAGTCAATTAGTAAGAAATTGTCTACCAAACCAACGCCAACGTCCATTTTCTGCAGGCATTGTGCAATTTATACGTGAACGAGGTCTTTTCAAAGCTCCAGGCAATCTAATTTCTGCTCTTGGACCTAATATTTCAACATTAAGTTGACCAAATTCTCCAGAAAAGCATCTCAATTGACTTATTGGTGTAAGTGATTTATCGACAGTAAAACCAAAAGAAGGAGGATTGTCTTTTAACACCATGTCTTGGGGTATAATATCTCTCACTCGCAAGGGTTTCCCATCAAGTGCAAGTTTTAGCCTGTCTATAGACCCATAGTTTTCATTGAACGCAAATCTTGGTAATTCAAACATATTATCATCAGCATATAAAACACCAGAATTTTGACCGAATGCTGCAATAAATCCTGCATCCTTTACGGCTTTTACAACATCTAGAGAATATTCACCATACGGATAGGCAAATAGCATGGGGTATTGGCCAGTTTCCTCCAAAAACCTCTTGTTTGATATACCAATTTCCTGTTCTATCTTAATTGGGGATAATCTATGCATGTGGGGGTGGGATTTAGTTTGGGAACCAATTGTTACCCCACCTTCCTGTAATTCACGTATTTGATCCCAGTCCATGTAGTTTTTAAGATTATTATCTACGGGGTCTGTTGCGATAAATATTGTAAATGGATAACCATATTCTTGTAAGCGCGGCCAAGCCTCCTTATAAACTGATAAATACGCATCATCTATTGTAATGGCTACAGTTTTATCATTTATTTCGCCTCCAGACTTCAGCGCTTCTATAATTTTTATTAGCGGCATGACAGTATAATTACCCTGCCTAATAAATTCGAGATGGGACTCGAATTGTTCTATAGTAACATTTGTTGACGGATATCTGCTTTCACCAAATCGATGATACATTATTACTGTTGCATAATCATTTTTCTCCGCCGCTTTAGCTTGGTTGAGTAATGTTGCATTAAAGCCAACGCTAATGAAGCCAATTAATAAAGACACAAAAAGTAAGTAATGATTAAACATAAAACACGTAATTTCCATTTGATTTTTTCGTGTTATACCATATTTTGTTAACTTAAAAATACTACTTTGTTTGCATATGCCAATTAAAAATAAATTTATAAAGAAAAAAATGATTTTACTTGCGCTAGAGTCTTCGGCCGAATCGAGTTCAGTTGCCATTTGGCAGAATTCTAAACTTCTTTCTTATCAAATTATTGAAGCAAAATTTGGTCATGCTGAAAGAATAATAACTCAGGTACATAAAGCTTTAAAACAAGCTAAGCTTAACTTAGATGAAATCGACTTTTTTGTTGGCGGGAGAGGTCCTGGTTCATTTACGGGCATACGAACCTGTCTTGCTGCTATAACGGGTTTTAGTATTGCCACAGGCAAAGGATATTATGGTGTTAATAGCTTATCTGCGTTGGGGTTTTCTTGTTACAATAAACTGAACAATGATGGTGAATATAATGATAATATAGTTATTTTTGCAATTACGGATACAAGAAGAGGGTCTTATTATTGTCAAGAATTTAACCGAGAAATTAAAGCACAAAATAATATAGAGGATTTGTCATTAGAACACTTGCAAATCAAAGTGAATTATTTGATTAAGTCTGGTTTCAAAGTAAAAATATATGGTCCGTTTGCTAAGAGAACTGATTTATTTAATGGTGATAGAGGAAACGCCTCAAACGTGCAGTATTTCATGGAAAAGCTTAATGCTGCGCATATAGCAAATTATGCAGCATGGCAGCTACAAAATAAAGGACAGTGTTCACCCGCAACTCCGTTATATTTAGCCCCACCAATAATAAAACGACAAATAAACAATTAAATGCTTTTTAGTTTAGCTTGATGTTTGAAATAAAAAAAATTAAAGGCCAAAATATTGAAGCTGTTTTTAAACTTTATCAGAAAATTAACTTATATAATGAAAGCTCAGTTACATTTTTGGAAACAATGAAAAAACCTTATCACATTGGATTTTGTGGATATATTAACAATACCTTAAGTTCTTTTATATCTGCCATTCATGTACTTGATGAAATTGATATTATTGAAATTGGTGTTATAAAAGAACAAAGGAGACAAGGTGTTGCCTATAAACTTGTTTCCCACCTTCAAAAACATTGCATAAAGAACGGTATTCAAAAAATTTTTTTAGGTGTTGCTGAAAATAATATTGCTGCTATTTCTCTATACGAGAAGGCTGAATTTAATAAAATTGGAATTCGAAAGAATTATTATTTTAGAGATGGTGTTTCATCTGATTCTTATGAATATTCTTGGAAGTTGAAAAGTTAAAATATGCCCGATACTATATCGAACTTGAAATGTCTTAAATCTAAACGTAATGACCAATTTAACCATGACCAACTAATTTGTTATTGATTGTGAATTTATGAAGAATTTATTTCTTAAAACATATGGTTGCCAGATGAATACTTATGATTCTGACAGAATGAAAGATTCTCTTTTACCTTTAGGTTATCAGGAAGGCAAAGACTTACAGGAGGCTGATATAATTGTTATAAACACCTGTCATATTAGAGAAAAAGCATCTGAAAAGGTATTTTCAGAGCTTGGTCGTCTTCGAAAAGTAAAAGAGCGTGCTGCAGAACAGCAAAATCGGCAGGTAAAAATAGTTGTTGCAGGTTGCGTGGCACAAGCTGAAGGTGAGGAAATTACAAAGCGTGCTCCGTGGGTTGATATTGTTGTTGGTCCGCAAACTTATCATAGGCTTCCAGACTTGGTTGCAAAGTTAGATCCAGTTGACAGAGGGCATTTAATAGACACCGATTTTCCTCCAGAAACAAAGTTCGATTTTTTGCCAGAAAAAATAGGAAAACGAGGACCTACTGCATTTTTATCAGTTCAGGAAGGGTGCGATAAATTTTGCAGCTTTTGCGTTGTTCCATATACAAGAGGTTCTGAGTTTTCACGTTCTGCAAAAGCAATTATCAACGAGGCAAAAAAGTTAATTTCTTCTGGCACAAAAGAACTAACTCTCCTTGGCCAAAATGTGAATGCATGGCACGGAGAGGGGCTCGATGGGAAAGAATGGGGGCTTGGTAGGCTAATTCGAGAATTAGCAGACTTATCAGGACTTTATCGAATTCGCTATACAACCTCTCACCCATTGGATATGGATGATGAGTTAATTAATGCCCATGCTGAGGTAGATAAGTTAATACCATATCTTCATTTGCCAATACAATCAGGCTCCGATAAAATTTTACATGCTATGAATAGGCGCCATACAGCATTAGATTATTTAAGAATTATAGAGCGTTTGCGTTCTGTTCGAGAGGATGTGGCTATGTCTGGGGACTTTATAGTGGGTTTCCCAGGAGAGACGGATAGAGATTTTGCAGATACTATAAAACTAATAAACAATGTTGGATATGCGTCAGCATATTCTTTTAAGTACAGCGCACGCCCTGGTACTCCTGCAGCAGATAAATCTGAACAAGTTTCAGAACATGTTAAATCGGAGCGTCTGCTAGCGTTGCAGCAATTACTAGATGCTCAGCAATATGCATTTAATAAAAATTGTGAATCTATGGAATTTGAGGTTCTCGTTGAGCAAAAAGGTGTTAAAGGCGACAAATTAAATGCTAGAACTCCCTATATGCAATCAGTATATTTTGATGGTCCTGAAAGTTTAATAGGTGAAGTAGTGCAGGTAAAAGTTTTAGATGGAAGACAAAACTCTTTATTTGCAGAAATAATAAGTTAAAAAAGGTAATCCCAGTGACTAGCAGAGAAGAAAAGGCTTTTAGATTAACTTTTGATGACAATGATTTATTATTATTACTTTGCGGACAATATAATGTCAATTTAGCAAAAATCGAGAAAACATTAAACGTTTCAATTGATAGCTTTGGAAACGAATTAAGGATCAAAGGGTTTGCTAAACAGACAAAGCTTGCAGGGGATGTTATACAAAGGCTTTTTAAGCAATTATCTGCAGACCCAGATCCTCAAGCAGCTGCAGACGGTCCACTTATTGAGGATATATTAAGATTGGTTGAAAATGGATATGACCTTTCAAAACCCTCGTTAAAATCTGACGTGCATGCAGCAACTTGGCGGAAAAAGATTTTTCCTCGAACACACGGCCAGGAAGATTATTTTAAAATAATGCGTCAAAATGAAGTTGTATTTGGCCTTGGTCCTGCTGGTACGGGCAAGACATACATGGCAGTGGCAATAGCAGTCGATTATCTTAAAAGTAAGAAGGTCGAAAAATTAGTTTTATCACGTCCTGCAGTTGAGGCAGGTGAGAGGCTAGGTTTTTTGCCTGGAGATATGAAGGAAAAAGTTGATCCATATCTTAGACCACTTTATGATGCCCTTTACGACATGATGCCTGTTGATAAGGTAGAAAGGATGCTAGTGAGCGGTGAGATAGAGATAGCACCACTTGCGTTTATGAGGGGCCGCACATTAAGTAATTCTTTTGTGATAATTGATGAGGCTCAAAACACTACATCAGTTCAGATGAAAATGGTATTAACCCGACTTGGTCACAATTCAAGAATGGTGATAACGGGTGATTTATCCCAAATAGACCTGCCACCAAATCAGCTCTCTGGTTTGGTTGATGCAACTGCCAGACTAAAACAAATAAAAGGCGTTGGAATTTTTTGCCTGTCTGGTAAAGATGTGGTTAGACATGCGGTTGTAGGCAGAATATTAAAAGCCTATAACGAAGAAAAAAAATAATGTTTTAAAATCGTTTACTTTTTCATTCACGAAATTTACTGGACAAATACCGTATATTTATAGCATCATTTTAACGTAATTGAAAACTATTTGAAAAAAATGAATACTGAAATCTTAGAAGCCTCTTCAGAAGAATCTGACAGTCCAGAGTCTGACATTCAATATAACACATATTTTGAAAACAATGACAGTTTTGTTCTCTTGAAATTTAAAGATGGTGAAGCTAGCATATCTATCTTAGAAAAATGTTGGTTGGGTATTTTTCACCTGATAGATATGAAAGAGCTCGGTGTGATTATTGAAACGGTCATTAACTTTTCATCTCACCCTATAATTTTGCCAAATAAACGAACCACTCTGTCAATAATAGCTACAGATAATGCGCATATGTGTAAACTAAATGCCGATTTTAGAAATAAACCAAATCCAACAAATGTATTGTCTTTTTCTGATGGGAGCATTGACCAGACAGGAGATGAATTTCATCTTGGCGATATATTTTTAGGATATGAAATTATTAATAAAGAAGCAAAGAAACTGAACATACCTACTGTAAATCATCTAAATCATTTGATAGTGCACGGCGTTTTGCACCTTCTCGGATATGAGCACGAAGATGAAATTCAAGCTCAAATTATGGAAAACAAAGAAAAAAAAATATTGGGTATTTTTAATATTCCAAACCCTTATTCGTTATGAGGAAAAAAAACTATGACATTCCTTAAGAATTTTAAAATGGGACCATTTAGTTTTAGAAAGCAATCGGTAAGAGATGAACTATCAGAACTAATCGAAAATTCCAACAAGACGAACGATAGTTTTGATGATCATGAAAGCGCTTTGTTACGAAATATTTTAGATTTGAAAGATTTAACTGCTGAGAGTCTTATGGTTCCAAGAGCTGACATTGTTTCTATAGATCTGACTGAAAACATCGATAGTGTTATGTCGCATATCTGCTCTGCTAATCATAGCAGACTGCCTGTTCATAACGGCTCCATGGACTTGATATTGGGAATGATTCACATTAAAGACTTGATGCCACACTTACTTGAGGGCTCAAAGCCGGATTTAGAAAAACTGATGCGTCCTGTTTTATTTGTTTCGCCCTCAATTTGGGTGATGGATTTACTTCATGAGATGAGATTAAAAAGACGCCATCTTGCTCTTGTAGTTGATGAATTTGGTGGTGTCGATGGTCTTGTTACAATTGAAGACCTTGTAGAGGAGATCGTTGGAGAAATTGAAGATGAACATGATGAAATGGAAATGCCTCGTTTCGAGCTAATAGAGGAAGACTCAGCAATCGCAGATGCGAGACTAGAGCTTGAGGATCTTGAAAAATTAGTTGGTCCTTTAGTGGATGTTGAAGAACGTGAAGAGATTGATACAGTAGCTGGGCTCGTATTCCAACTGGCTGGTAGAGTTCCAGTGAAAGGTGAGGTTATACGTCATCCCTGTGGGTTGGAGTTTGAAGTCATTGAAGGAGATCCGCGACGCATTACATTGTTGAAGATAGATGGCATTCATTCGGTTAATAAGCTAAAATAAACTAAATGTTAATTTAAGAAGCAAGCCAAGGTGAAAATAGCCGAATTTAAATTCATTAAGTTATCCAATAAGTTACATCAAAAAGGGCTTTTTTTGCAGGTATTTGCAATGGCTTCATTCGGCATGGTGGCTTCATTGTCACTTCCGCCTCTGTTTATTTTTCCAGCAATTCTCGGATTTATTCCATTTTTTATTCATTCATTGCTTTCAAAGTCCGTAAGGCAAATTATGTTGTTATTTTGGGGGTTTGCCTTTGGTTGGTTTTCTGCTTCACTTTACTGGATCTCGGCTTCTCTATTTGTAGATGTTTCATGGCAAATTTTATTATTACCCTTTAGCCTGTTTGGTTTACCAGCATTTTTAGCTATTTTCTGGGCAATTGCTGGTTTATTTGTATTTATCTGCGGAAAAACTATCATATCTAGACTATTATTTTCGGTCCTTTTTATTGGTTTAGCAGAATTAGGAAGGTCTTTTTTATTTACAGGATTTCCTTGGAACTCACCATCACATCTTATATTAACTCATGTTTACTTGTCTCAGATTGCATCTGTGATTGGACAAAATGGTTCTGCCTTTCTCATACTTTTATTTATCGTTTCTCTTTGTTTTCTATATCTTCGTTCTTGGAAGCTATGTTTTTTATGTATTATGCCTTTTATAATAAGTGTTTTCTATGGTTATTGGAGAATTGATCATGCTTCTGTACCAATTAATTTAGAATTGGAACAAAATTCAGATTATTTGATAAGGATTGTGCAGCCAAACATTCCTCAAAATCAGAGGTGGAAGCCAGAATATAAAGACCAACATATAGAAAGTTTATTTGCTTTATCTAAACTGAAGAAAACGTCAGCATCATTAATAATTTGGCCTGAGGCTGCATACCCTTCTATTTGGCCAAACTCCAAAAAAGAATTTAATGATATTGTTAAAAAAATATTAGTTAATAAATCAGAGCTTTTGTCTGGGATGCTGCGTTTTGATTTGAATAAGAAATTATATAATTCTGCAATATTATTTGACACTAATGGCTACTCAGCTGGAATAGTTGATAAGCAAAAACGTGTTCCATTTGGAGAATATATTCCATTTAGGGATAATTTTCCTTTTAAAAATTTATCTTTATTTGGGAATAAAATGGATATTAATATAGGACCAAATAAAGGATTATTGTACACTAAAGATAATATAAAATTGGGAATCTTTATTTGTTATGAAATTATTTTTCCAGTTTTATTTTCATCAAAAGATAGACCAGACATTATAGTAAACTTAACTAATGATGCTTGGTTTGGTAAAACACTTGGCCCTTATCAGCATTTGAGTCAGGCACGCCTGAGATCAATAGAGGAGGGATTACCTTTGGTCCGCGTTGCAAATACTGGAATTTCAGCTGCGTTTGATTATAAGGGTATTCTTGTTGGTAAAATAAATCTTTCTGAAAAAGGGATTTTAGATATTCTGTTACCACTTAACCAAGAAGCAACAATATATTCTAGGTATAGGTGGAAAATTACAACTGTATTAATTTTTATTTTGATCCTAGGTTCAGTTTTTCTTGACCTAAATCATTTACGAGGGCAAAAAGCAAATAAATTTTAGCGGATTAGATTGATGTCTTACTTATTTACTTCTGAATCTGTTTCCGAGGGGCACCCGGATAAGGTTTGTGATAGGATCTCTGATGTTGTGTTGGACTTGTTCTTAGAACATGAGCCTGAAGCTCGCGTTGCGTGCGAAACTTTAGCTACAACAAATCGCGTTATAATAGCCGGAGAGGTTAGAGCAAACCAAAAGCACCTTCTTGACATAATGGAAAAAATAGAGCCAGCAGTCCGCTCGGCTGTCAGGGATATAGGTTATTTTCAGGAAAAATTTCATCATGCTCATTTTGAATTTTTTAATTATTTACATGAGCAATCTGTGGATATATCTCAAGGTGTTGATAGCAAAAGCAACAAAGATGAAGGAGCGGGTGACCAAGGATTGATGTTTGGCCATGCCTGTATGGAAACAAAAACTCTCATGCCGGCTGCTATTCATTATTCCCATTTAATTTTAAAAAATCTGGCTAATTATAGAAAAAAGCAACAAGATTCAATTTTTGGTCCAGACTCAAAGTCACAGATTACTTTGAAATATAGTGATTCAGGTAAAATCCTTGGTGTAGATACTATAGTTTTGTCGACGCAGCATAAAAAGGGGGTCAATACCCAAGAAATCAGAAATATAGTTACGCCTTTGATTGATAATTTACTGCCGGAAGGTTGGATGGTGTCAAAAGATAAACTTCTTATAAACCCCACAGGAAAATTTGAAATAGGCGGGCCAGATGGAGACACAGGCCTTACTGGTCGAAAAATTATCGTAGACACATATGGGGGTGCTGCTCCGCACGGAGGTGGGGCGTTTTCTGGAAAAGATCCTACTAAAGTTGATAGGTCAGCTGCATATGCTGCAAGATACCTTGCGAAGAATATTGTTGCCGCTGAACTTGCTGAAAAATGTACAATACAAATTGCGTATGCGATTGGTGTTTCTCAACCTGTATCTATACATGTAGACACTCATGGCAGAAGTAAATTTGAAAGTAAGAAAATTGAAGATGCCATTCGGGAATTAATTGACCTATCACCAAGGGGCATACGCAACCATTTGAAGCTAAATAATCCGATATATGCTTGTACTTCTGCATACGGCCATTTTGGACGCGAATTTCAAGAGATGGGTAAAAACACATTTTCTTGGGAAAATACGGATTTGGTTAACTCATTGAAATCTTTTTTTTGATTGCCAAGGCACAATAATATTACCAATGAATTTATCTATGGAAGAATTTCTGCCTTATTATGGGAGACGAAAAGGACGAAGGCTAAGTAAAGCTTCAAAGCGGTTACTAGAAAAAAATTTGCCAGCGTACTTGTTGCCCCATAAATTTAGTCATCCGACATGCTTATTTACCCATTATCCAGAAAAAATATTTTTGGAAATAGGTTTTGGTGGCGGAGAGCATTTGGCAATGGAAGCTAAAAAGCATCCTGAAAATGGTTACATTGGTGCTGAACCCTTTCTGAACGGTGTGATTTCGCTTTTGAGATATTGCAAAAAAGATGAGATTAAAAATATTCGCATATGGCCAGATGACATTCGCTTACAGGTTTCATCATGGCCTAGCAATTGTTTAGATGGCGTGTTTATAATGTTTCCAGATCCTTGGCCAAAAAACAGACATGCAAGTAGACGAATAATTAATAAAGATAATCTTGAAGAACTCAGCAGATTAACTAAGATTGGAGGGGAACTCAGAATGGCGACCGACCATTCTTGTGCAAAAAACTGGATTCTAGCAGGAATTTTAGAAAACCCGAATTTTGAATGGTCCGCCAACCATCCTAATGACTGGAATATAAAACCTAAGAACTGGCCTGAGAGTAGATATATGAGGAAGGCTGTTATAGAAGGGCGAAAACCAGCTTGGTTTAACTTTAGGAGAGTGACTAATTGATTGTTGTGGCTTAGGGTTTAAGCTTATATGAAAATTTTTTATATACTTGAAAGATTTTCTAAGTTGTGATAAACTTTTGAAATATTCGCGTCAAAATATTTGGTGGGCTCTGACCCGCCTTTTTTTTGGTTAATAAACAAGGGTTGCGTTTATATATGTCCCTCTTAAAATTGACACAAATTGTTGAACCAGCACTTGAAGATATAGGTTACTTGCTAGTACGATTAAATTTTTCTAGGCAAGATGAAAACTCTAACAGACAAAAGAGATCAAAACTTCAAATTATGGCTGAACCGGTTGATTTATCAGAAATGACTATAAAGGATTGTGAAAAAATTAGTCGTCATATAGCCACCGTACTCGATGTGGAAGACCCTATAAAAGTCCCTTACTATCTTGAGGTAAGTTCCCCTGGGATAGACAGGCCATTAACAAGAATTGCTGATTTTGATAGATTCAAGGGTGAATTAGTAAAGGTGCGAATGCGGTCCATTAGGGACGGACGGAAACGATTTAGAGCAAAAATAGCCAAAGTTGATAAAAACGAAAACATTATATTCGAGACTGGATTTGGAAGGGTTACACTTGGACTTGGTGAAATTGAATACGTTTGTATAGACCCAAGCAAATATTTTTCGACTAAGTCTAGGATATAATAAAAAAGAAAAGAGATTACAATGGATACATCTTCAGTTCCTGGATTAGAACTTATTCAAATTGCAGACGCAGTTGCGAGGGAAAAGTCAATTGACCGTGATGAGGTTATCACGGCGATGGAAGAAGCAATTCAAAAAGCAGGTCGCTCTAAATACGGATATGAACACGACATTAGGGCAATGATTGATAGAAAAACAGGTTCCATCAGCCTTGAGAGATGGACAGAAGTCGTTGAAGACATCGAAGATGATGCAACTCAGATGTCAGTCGATGAGGGGAAAAAACACCAAATTGAATTAGGAGGATTTTTACGTGAACCTTTACCACCAATTGAATTTGGCAGAATCGCTGCACAGACAGCGAAACAAGTAATATCACAAAAAGTTAGAGACGCAGAGCGTGCAAGGCAATATGAAGAGTACAAAGACAGAGTTGGGGAAATTGTTGTAGGCACCATAAAGCGCTCTGAAAGTTATTCAATTACAGTCGATCTCGGCAGGGCAGAGGGAGTAATTAGACGTGAGGAGATGATTCCACGTGAAAATTTGCGACAGGGAGATAGAATAAGAGCATACATTTTAGATGTAAGAGAGGAAGTAAGAGGCCCCCAAATATTTTTGTCTCGAGCATCAAATGACTTTATGGCTAAATTATTTACTCAAGAAGTCCCAGAGATTTATGATGGAATTATTGAGATTAAGGCTGTAGCAAGGGAACCAGGAAGTCGAGCCAAAATATCGGTTCTCTCAAGAGATACTAGCATTGATCCTGTAGGGGCCTGTGTTGGGTTGCGTGGTAGTCGTGTTCAAGCAGTTGTTGGTGAATTGCAAGGTGAAAAAATAGAAATTATACCATTTGTAGAGGATCCCGTTGGTTTTGTAGTAAACGCACTGGCGCCTGCCGAAGTCGCAAAAGTTTTAATGGATGAAGTTGCTAATAGGATGGAAGTCGTTGTTCCGGACGACCAACTTAGTCTTGCAATAGGTAGACGCGGTCAGAACGTTCGTCTTGCCTCACAGCTTACTGGTTGGTATATCGATATTTTGACTGAAGCAGAAGAGTCTGAGAAGCGACAGGAAGAAATAAAAACCCGTTCCAGCCGATTTATCGAGGCATTAAATATTGACGATGTTATTGCCCATCTTTTGGTTGCGGAGGGATTTGTAATGTTAGAAGATATTGTGGTTGCGGAAATTGAAGAACTCGCAGATATACAGGGTTTTGATATTGATATTGCAACGGAAATTCATAATCGAGCTGTTGAATTTGTTGATGCAGAAAATAAACGTATTGAGAGTGAACTTGTAAGATTGAATGTCTCGAATGATCTTCGTCAGTTTGAATATCTGTCCCTTCCTATGATGCTGAAGTTAGCTGAAAATGAAATTCTAAAACTTGATGATTTGGCAGAATTAGATAGTGAAGAGTTAATGAACTTGATTGGAGAGCTTGGTCTCGATGATGAAGTAGAGGCAGGAAACATTATTATGGCTGCTCGAGCACATTGGTTTGAAGATGATAAAGCATCAGAAGATGTTTCTAAAAATAAATTAGATGATGAACAATCTAGTTTAGCAGATTAATTTTTATGAGCTCAAAACTAAATGGTAAAACGGACCTGCATAGTAACTGGTGAAACAGATGAATCCACTAACTTGTTAAGGTTTGTTGTTGGCCCTGACAAGTCTTTAACTCCCGATATATTAAATAAATTGCCAGGTAGAGGCGCTTACACGTTGTCAAAACCTGAGTACGTAAAGGAGGCACTGTACAAAAACAGATTTGCCAAACATCTTGGTTTCTATAAACATTTATCACCAAGAGAAATAGATTTATTTCTCTCTTCACTCGAAAATTTATTACAGAAAAACTTTATTGAGCAGATAAGTCTTGTTCGAAAGCAGGGAAGCGCATTTGCTGGTGCAGGTAATTTGAAAGAAAATCAGTTTGCTAAGGGATTACTTATTGCAGCCGACGCTTCTAAGAGAGAAGCTAGAAAAATTATGTCTTTGACTAAGCCTAGCTGGATATTGAAGAACATTCCAGCAGAAACATTAGGAAAGGCTTTTGGACGAAATTCTTTAGCATTTGTAGGCATCTTTAGTTCAAAAAATGAAAAAAATAATTTTGAGGGGCACCTCATTAGGCATTCTTTTCGTAGGTGGGAAGCATTTATTAACGAGAACTCTTGTCAGAGGGGCACCGACGGGTGTATCAACGAATCAATTTAAGTTTTAAATAAATAACGAAGGTAGCAAAAAGGGCATATAATGAGTGAAGACACAAATAAGACCAAGACCTTAAGTTTGTCAGGTAGTGGCAAGTTATCACTTGGTGGTGTGGACTCCCCTGGCCGCCGAGGCTCTGAAGTTAGCGCAAGGAGAGGTAAAACTGTGCAGGTAGAAGTCCGTCGGAAAAGGGCTCCTGCAAGTCAGATTCAAAGAAACCCCTCAGCGACATCGCAGACTAAAACAAATCAGTCACCAGCTCTATCGCCACTTGTGGTTGATAACGAAGGGGAAAACCAACATCAAGATGGCCTTACGGCTACAGAACGTGCTAATCGAATTGCGGTGTTAAAACAAGGCATGAAACGTTCTGAAGAAATTTCTAATAAACTAGGAGAGAGCAAAACAAATATTAAAGGGTCGAATGGAAAAAAGTTGGTTGAAAATGACCCTCACGAAATTTCAGAAAAAAGCAAAGATTTATTATTAGAACGGCGACGCATAGAATTAGCAGAGCTCGAAGAAATAGAAGCTCGAACAAAAGCAAAAAAAGATCAAGAGTTGTCAAATATTGTAGCTGAAAAACTCAGACAAAAAGACATAAATTCGATGCCTCCAGATATTATTAAAGAGGCACCACAAACTAAGCGCCTTAATGATGCGTCCCCAAATAGACGGAAACGCGACGATGACATTGAACTGCCACGCAGATCTCCTGGAAGAGTACGCGATGGTATCTCAAGAAGGCAAGGTAAACTTACTATATCAGAGGCGCTTTCAGGTTCAGAAGGCGGCAGACAACGTTCTCTTGCATCTGTTAAAAGACAGCGAGAAAAAGCTCGTATGCGTGAGGAAACACAACCTCAGATTAAACAGATTAGAGATGTTATAATCCCAGATTCAATTACTGTATCTGAGCTAGCAAATCGTATGGCTGAACGTTCCGCAGACGTCGTAAAAGAATTGATGAAGCAAGGTATAATGGTTACAGCAACTCAGAACATTGACGCAGAGACAGCAGAGTTAGTTACAATAGAATTTGGTCATAAGGCACTCCGAGTATCTGAATCAGATATTGAGATTGGTCTTGAAGGTAAGGAAGACTCTCAAGACAGTCTGAAAACAAGACCCCCCGTTATAACGATTATGGGACATGTTGATCATGGTAAGACTAGTTTATTAGATGCTATTCGTAAAACAGATGTCGCTGGAGGTGAGTCAGGGGGTATCACCCAGCATATAGGCGCATATCAAATTAAAACACAGTTAGAAAACATTATCACTTTTATTGATACTCCAGGGCATGAAGCTTTTACAGAAATGCGTTTAAGAGGCGCAAATACTACAGATATTGTGGTTCTTGTTGTTGCTGCAGATGATTCTGTTAAAGCACAAACTATTGAAGCAATTAACCATGCTAAAGCTGCGGAGTGCCCTATCATTGTTGCAGTAAATAAATGTGATAAACCAGAAGCAGATGCTCAACGGGTTCGCAATGATTTATTGCAACACGACATTATAACAGAAGATTTTGGCGGAGAGATCCAGTGTATTGATGTCTCGGCCCATACAGGAGAGGGTCTTGAAAAGTTAGAAGAGGCTATGATGCTTCAAGCAGAGATTTTAGAACTAAAGGCAAATCCAGATAGGTCTGCGGAAGGTTCTGTGATTGAAGCGAAAGTTGAGCGCGGAAAAGGTTCTGTTGCAACAGTTTTAGTTCAGAAGGGAACCTTGGAGGTTGGTGATATTTTTGTTGTAGGGGCAGAATATGGAAGAGTACGTGCACTCCTTAACGATAGAGGTAAAAATTTAAAAAAGGCACTTCCAGGACAGCCAGTTGAGGTTTTGGGACTAAACGGCACACCAATGGCCGGTGACCAATTTATTGTTGTCCCTACAGAGCCCAGAGCTCGTGAAATTGCTGATTACCGAGGTAGAAAAGCACGAGACAAAGAGGCTGCAATAAAAGCACGTGGGTCGGTTGAACAAATGTTATCAGCAATTGCGGCAGGTGAAGCTGAAGTATTGCCTGTAGTAATAAAAACAGATGTTCATGGCTCTCTTGAAGCTATAAAAGTTGCTCTTGATAAATTAGCAACAGACCAGGTAAAGGTACGCATCTTAACAGGTGGAGTTGGTGCTCTGTCGGAATCAGATATATCTCTAGCTGCAGCTTCACAAGCTATTGTTGTTGGATTTAATGTTCGTGCTATTCCTCAGGCTCGAGATCTTGCTCGACGTGATGGTATTGAAATTAGATACCACTCTATAATTTATGAGCTAATTGATGATATTAAATCAGCGATGAGTGGATTATTAAGTCCAGATAAGCAAGAGGAATTCATTGGATATGCAGAAATAAGAGAGGTCTTTTCAGTATCAAAACTAGGTAAAGTTGCAGGATGCTTCGTTACAGAGGGAATAATTCGTCGTGGGTGTAGTGTTCGTTTGTTAAGAGATAATATTGTAATTCACGAAGGCTCTCTTAAAACACTGAAACGTTTTAAAGATGAAGTAAAGGAGGTAAAGGATGGCATGGAATGTGGGATGGCGTTTGAAAATTATTCTGATATACAAAAGGGTGACGTTATTGAATGTTTCGAAGTAACAGAGGTAGCTCGTAGCTTGTAATGTAATTACTACTTTAATATTCGGTGTTTTTTAATTGAAAACTAGGCAATTATTATGTCGAAAAAAGCTAAAATATCTAGTAAGTCTCCAAGTAAACGCCAGTTGCGCGTTGGGGAAGAAATACGCCATATATTGGCTGGACTCTTTATAAGACAGGATATTTATGTTGATGAACTAAGTGGTAAATCTATCACCGTAAGTGAGGTTTCTGTAAGTTCAGATCTTTCTAGCGCAAGGGTTTTTGTTATGCCTCTGGGTGGGCAAGATATAGAAATAATACTTCCTGTTCTAAATAAAATGGCCCCATTTTTTGCGCACCATGTTTCTCAGAAAGTACACCTTAAACGCATGCCAAAGCTTAGTTTTTTAAAAGATGAAAGTTTTGATTACGTAGATAAAATTACTTCTTTATTTAATAATTTACCTACACCATTAAATGCTGAGACCTCAATCTTTAATGAGAATGAAATACAGGTTGACACTCAAGCAGACAGCTTCTCGCAAAAAAGAAAATCTTAAACGATGCTAAATTAGTTATGTTATCTAATAAAACTAAGATACATGGATGGATTAACTTCGATAAGCCTGTAGGGATAAGTTCTGCCAAAGCTTTAGCTGTTATTCGTAAAAAATTAAATTGTTCAAAAATTGGCCATGGTGGGACCTTGGACCCATTAGCTAGTGGTGTATTGCCCATTGCTGTTGGGGAGGCAACAAAAACTGTTTCTTATGTAATGGATTGCGAAAAAAAATACGAATTCACAATAAGTTGGGGGTACGAAACAACAACAGATGATAAAGAGGGTTCACCTACCAGAACATCTGACAAGATTCCTACAAAGGAGGATATTGACACGTGCATCCCTGAATTTATTGGAACAATAAAACAGACACCGCCAGACTACTCAGCTGTAAAGATAGACGGCAAGCGCGCTTATTCCATTGCACGTTTTTCTGAAAAAAGGGGAATAGAAAATCAAATGGAATTAAAATCACGTGATGTAAACATCCATAATTTGTCGTTATTATCATTGAGTAACAACAAAGCTTGTTTCTCAATATTTTGTGGGAAAGGAACTTATGTTCGCTCTTTAGGGCGCGACTTAGGTCGCCGATTAGGGTCAGCTGGACATATTTCTGCCCTCAAGAGGATTTCTGTGGGAAATTTTAATCTAAAAGATGCGATTTCGCTGGATTTTTTTAAAAATTTGAGAGATATTGCCGAGGCAAAAAAAAATGTTATTTCGTTATCTACAGTGCTAGACGACATCCCGGCATTGCATATAACAACCGAAGAGGCAGAAAAAATAAGAATGGGGCAACGTATACGCTATTTTGGTAAAAGCTTTATGGAAAACCAAAATGGTGTGGCTATTTGTGATGGCGTGGTAATCGCATTAATAACACTTGATTCCGGTATTATTCGTCCTGTCAGGGTTTTTAACATACAGTAGTTATGTTTAAGGAGGTATTAGATGTCGATAACAAAAGAAAAAACAGCTGAATTGGTTAAAAGATTTGGTTCTAATGAAAAAGATTCTGGTTCCGCTGCCGTGCAGGTAGCAATTTTAAGCGAGCGTATTGTTAATCTGACAGAGCACTTAAAAACCCATAAAAAAGATTTTGGCTCGCGTCGTGGTCTTTTAATGATGGTTGGACAAAGACGTCATTTGCTTGATTATATAAAATCACGGAAAGAAAGCGATTATAGAGAGCTAATATCAACATTAGGCTTGCGCAGATAATATTAAAAATTTTATTTGGTTTTTAAAATATCATTTCTGTACTACTTTATTCAGCAGCAGTTTTTTTTGTTGTTGCAATTCAATATTTCTCATGTCATACAGCCATCATAGAAAAGTAAAAACAATTATTTGCCGCAAAAGATGGAGTGATGCGGACGCTTGACAGAGCAAGCCTTTTGAACAACCAGACGGAGATTGTTGTTCAGTTTGATTCTACTAAAATTTAAGAAACTTATTTTGGAACCGCAAGCGCTTCGCACAAAATCCTATATCTCATGAAGCAATTCGTAAAGCGGCTGACATGATGAGCGAACGGAGTTATGTATGTTCACAATATATAAAAAAGAATTCAAATGGGGTGATAAGACTGTTGTTTTGGAAACGGGGAAAATAGCTAGACAAGCAGATGGGGCTATTTTGGCTACTATTGGTCAAACGACTGTTTTATGTACAGCTGTTGCTGCAAAATCCGCAAAGCCTGGCCAAGATTTCTTTCCATTAACTGTAAATTATCAGGAAAAGGCATTTGCTGCTGGAAAAATTCCAGGTGGGTTTTTTAAACGTGAAGGGCGCCCATCTGAAAATGAAACACTTGTAAGTAGACTAATTGATAGGCCTATAAGACCTTTGTTTCCTAGAGAATTTAAATGTGAAACACAGGTTATATGCACAGTTCTATCGCATGATATGGAAACAAATCCAGATATTGTAGCAATGATAGGGGCATCTGCAGCTTTAACGATTTCAGGCGTTCCATTCTTTGGACCTATTGGAGCGGCTCGAGTAGGACTTATTGGGGGTGACTTTGTTTTAAACCCGACTATCACTCAAATGGAAGAATCTACTTTAGATTTAGTAATGGCTGGCACTTCAGAAGGGGTGCTAATGGTAGAGTCGGAAGCAAGTGAATTATCTGAAAAAACAATGTTAGATGCTGTTAATTTTGGGCATGAGAAAATACAAACAGTTATAAGCGCTATTATAGAGCTTGCAGAAACAGCTGCTAAAGAGCCACGTGACTTACCACAAGAATTACCCGAAGCTCAGGAAATTAGAAAAAATTTATTAAGTCTGAAAACTGAGGTTGAAAAGGCTTATACCATCTCAGAAAAAAGTGAAAGGCAAGGGGTCCTATCAGATATTAAGGAAAGGGCTATTGAAATAGCAGGTCAAGAGGCAGATGGAGTTTTGGTTGCCGGCATAATGAAGGAACTTGAGTCAAATGTTGTGCGTTCCGCTATCTTAAAGACGGGAAAACGTATCGATGGTCGCGATACTAAAACAGTTCGTCCGATTGTAGCTGAGGTCGGATTGCTTCCGAGGACCCATGGTTCAGCGCTTTTTACACGAGGAGAAACACAGGCTCTTGCCGTTACAACACTTGGTACGGGACAAGACGAGCAAATAATTGACTCACTAGAGGGAGAATTTCGTTCGAGATTTATGCTCCACTATAATTTTCCTCCATATTCAGTTGGAGAGGCGGGCCGCATTGGAAGTCCTGGTAGGCGTGAAATTGGACACGGAAAGTTAGCTTGGAGAGCAATTAACCCTGTTTTACCAAAAAAAGAGGAATTCCCTTATACCCTAAGAACTGTATCTGAAGTAACAGAATCTAATGGTTCATCCTCTATGGCTACTGTGTGTGGAACATCGCTCGCAATGATGGACGCTGGGGTTCCTTTGAAACGTCCTGTTGCTGGTATAGCAATGGGACTAATTAAAGAAGATGATTCCTATGCTGTTTTATCTGATATTCTCGGTGATGAAGATCATTTAGGTGACATGGACTTTAAAGTCGCTGGAACTCAAGATGGGATCACGTCATTACAAATGGATATAAAAATTACATCTATTACTTCTGAGATTATGGAGATTGCGTTAGGCCAAGCCAAAGATGGAAGGTTGCATATTCTAGGGGAAATGAGTAAGGCTCTAAAATCTGCCAGAGAGACTTTATCTGATAGCGCGCCCAAAATTACCACTTTAAAAATATCAGTTGATAAAATAAGGGATATTATTGGGCCTGGTGGAAAAGTTATCAGAGAAATTTGTGAGCAAACTGGTGCAAAAATTGATATTGAAGACGACGGCACGGTGTCAATAGCAGCATCTTCCCAAGAGTCTTCTGAGGAGGCAATTGGCCGCATTAAGGATATTGTAGCAGAGGCAGAACTTGGTCAAATTTACTCTGGAACTGTCGTCAAAACAGTGGATTTTGGTGCTTTTGTTAATTTTCTTGGACCAAAAGATGGTCTTGTACATATCTCTGAAATGCTTGAAGAGCGAGTAGCAAAGACAACAGATGTATGTAAAGAAGGTGATAGCGTTAAGGTGAAGGTTATTGGCTTTGATGATCGAGGAAAAGTAAAATTATCAATGAAACGGGTTGACCAGAAAACAGGTGCCGACCTCGAAGCTATTTCTGATTCTTCAGAAGAAGAATGACGTTTTAAAACAGGGGTCTCAGAAAAGAGTTAGTAAAAATTGGGGTAGATTAAAAGCTGATATATTTATGCATTAAGAAAAGTATTAAAGTTTCTATTATTATATGTCAGATGCTGCTACCCCGACGTTATTAAAGCCACCATCTACGTAATGAATTTCTCCAGTCACCCCACTTGAAAGATCTGAAATCAAGTAACAGCCTGCCTTTCCTACCTCATATATATCAGGATTTCTACCTAAAGGCGCATTGTTTTCACTATGACGAAAAATTCCGCGGGCCCCACTAATTGCTGCGCCAGCAAGAGTTTTCATTGGTCCGGCGGAAAGGCCATTTACTCTAATGTTATGCTTGCCAAGATCAACAGCCAAATAACGAATAGATGCTTCTAGCGCAGCCTTTGCAACACCCATTACATTATAATTTGGAGTGGTTCTCACCCCTCCTAGATAACTTAGTGTTAATAGAGAGCCACCATTCGACAGAATTGGCAAGGAAGATTTTGCCAATTCTGTAAAAGAAAATGTAGATATTAACATCGTTTTCTTAAAATTTTCTCTGGAGGTATTGTAATAAGCACCTCGCAGTTCATTTTTATCTGAAAACCCTACAGCGTGAACCACAAAATCAATCTCGGTCCAATATTTTGATAATTTTTCTATCGCTGTTTCGGTTGATGTTTTTTGGCTCACATCACAAGGTATTAGGATTTCTGTTTCAACTGTTTCAGCTAATGGTATAAGTCGTTTCTCAAAAGCTGGTATCTGATAAGTAAACGCTAATTTTGCACCAAGGTTATGGGCTTGCTTAGCTATTCCCCATGCAGCAGAGTTTTCGTTTGCGACACCCATTATTAATCCTCGTTTGCCAGATAAAATAGTCATTTTTTTGAAAACCTACTCCACAACTCTAGCTACAGCAAGAGTGGCATTTGTTCCACCAAAGCCAAAAGAGTTGGATAGCGCTACGTCTATATTGATATCATCTATCCGTCCGGTAACTACCGGCAACTCTCCTATTTCTGGGTCGGGTGTATAAATGTTAGCAGAGGCAGCAATAAAATTATTTTTCATCATTAGCAACGTATAAATAAGTTCTTGCACGCCTGTAGCACCAAGTGAGTGACCTGTTAAAGATTTTGTTGACGATAAATAAGGTAATTTATTTAGAGGACCAAATACTTCATTAACGGCTATTAGTTCTTTTGAATCACCAGCTGGAGTAGATGTACCATGGGCATTAATATATACAACATCTCCAGGCAGTCCATTACCATTAAAACCTTTTAACGCTAATTGCATGCATCTTACAGCCCCCTCTCCCGAGGGCGCAACCATGTCATATCCATCAGAATTGGCTCCATATCCGACAATTTCTGCATATATTTTAGCCCCCCTTGCTTTTGCATGTTCATACTCTTCTAATACAAGCATACCGCCACCACCGGCTATTACAAACCCATCTCTGTCGGAATCATATGCTCTACTTGCAAGATGTGGTGTATCGTTATATTTTGATGACATTGCGCCCATTGCATCAAATAATGAGGATAAAGACCAGTCTAATTCTTCACCGCCTCCTGCGAAAACAATATCTTGCATCCCGTAACGAATAGAATCTGTCCCCGCAGCTATACAATGTGCAGAGGTTGAGCAGGCAGAAGTTATAGAGTAATTAAGTCCTTTAATTTTAAAAAAAGTAGCAATACACGCAGATACGGTAGACGACATACATCTGGGAACCATATATGGTCCAATTCGTTTTGGCCCTTTTTCTCTTGTAATATCTGCGGCAATAACGACATTTGCCGTCGAAGGTCCCCCAGAACCGGCGATCAAGCCAGTTCGTGGGTTAGAAATATCTGTTTCGTCCAGCCCAGAATCTAAAATTGCTTGTTCCATTGACAAAACTGCATAGGCAGATCCTTCTCCCATAAACCTCATTTTTTTCCTGTCAATATGTTCACTCACATCTAGTTTTACAGCTCCTTTTACTTGTGACCTAAACCCAAGTTCCGCATAATCGGGAGCACTTATAATTCCAGAAACACCGTTCATTAACGATTGTGTAACTTCATCAACATCATTTCCAATTGATGAAACAATACCGATACCTGTAATTACAACTCTCCGCATAATTATACTCCCGCTCCGAATAGCCCAACACGAATTTCCTCTGCCTGGAAGACTGACTCCCCATCGCATAATACTTCACCATCTGCTATACCCAATACAAGTTTTCGCAAAATTACCCGTTTCATATGGAGTCTAAACGAAAGAATTTTGGCATCTGGCAGAATTTGCCCTGAAAATTTTACTTGTCCAACAGAAATTGCACGTCCTCTGCCAAGTCCTCCTGCCCAACCTAAATAGAAACCCACTAACTGCCATAGTGCATCCATGCCAAGGCAGCCTGGCATCACTGGGTCATTTTCAAAATGACACTTAAAAAACCAAAGGTCTGGATGGATATCGAATTCAGCTTCAATTTGGCCCTTATTAAATTGACCACCGTCATCTGAAATAGAAGTAATTCTGTTGCACATAAGCATTGGGGGCATTGGTAATTGCGGATTTCCAGGACCAAATAATTCCCCTTTTGCACATAAAATTAATTCATCGTAAGAATAACTTGATTGTTGGCTTTTTTTCATTAATGTTCCTTTTTTAACATTTTTAGGAAGTTATTTGCTTTGTATTCAATAAAAAGGCAATTATTTTTAAAGATGGCTCAATTCAGTTTTTCATCTTCAATTAGTCCCCAGAATGAGTCTCGTTTTATCCAACCTTTTAATTCAGAATGAGCCACTTTACAGAATAGGGATTTGCAATATTGCAATTCCATTATAACATTTCTTTCAGCGTAACCCACGATTTCAGAATTGTCTTCACCTGTTTTATAAATTTTTGTAACTCGCTCAGTTATCAAGGCTGTTCTTCGCCCAGTTAATAGTTTGGAATGCATCCATCCAGTTACTTCATCATGGTCAATAACTTTTCTCCATACATCATATTCGGCAATTATTTTGAGTGGCAACCCTTTCTGTTTATAAGTCCATAAAATCGGATATTCATTACCTGGCCCAACTCTCATATTTGCCTCTCCAGATTTAAGCGATAGGAATCTGGGAATTTCATATCCAGAACCACGCACAACCAATCGAATATCCTGAGCAAATACGTTGCTTGTGTTCGTTGTATCAGATGCCATTATGGCCATAATTATTATGGTGTATAAGAAAATAAAAATTGCTCTAAAAGTCAATTGATTGCATTTTGGTTTAATGAGGAGATTTCGATTAAAATAATTTTTTTTGATTATAAACATAGTAGTTTTTTAAACATCCTCTAATACAAAAAAAATAAATCTGGACGCAAGCATAAACCAAATTTAAAGTAATTAAACTGGGTTAAATTTAAAAATTTTCATTTGGACTATCATAGCAGAAATGTGCATTATAATGCGAGTATCTTCTGTATTGGGTTAAAACAAATAAGGTTAAAGGAAGATGAAAACCAAAATTATTTTAACGCGTAGGCTACCAGATTCGGTTGAGACACGTATGCGAGAGCTATTTGACGCTGTATTAAACGAGTTTGATCAACCATTTACCCAAGCCCAGTTGATTGATGCAGTAAAAACAGCTGATGTACTTGTCCCAACAGTTACAGATAACCTTAATTCTTCCATTATAGAACAGGCGGGTCCTCAGTTAAGACTTATAGCTTCTTTTGGAACAGGCGTTGACCATATTGATGTTAATGCTGCGCGTGAAAAGGGAATTACTGTTACTAACACACCGGGTGTTTTAAGTGAGGATACAGCAGACGTTGCTATGGCACTTATTTTGGCAGTACCGCGTCGAATTGTTCAGGGAGATACAAAAATTCGCTCTGGTCAATGGGACGGCTGGTCACCAACAGGGATGCTCGGTCACCGTATAAATGGAAAACGACTAGGCATTATTGGAATGGGCTCGATAGGGCAAGCTATAGCACGAAGAGCCAAAGCATTTGGAATGTCTATTCATTATCATAATAGAAAAGCTGTGCATCCCTCAACAGAGGCAGAATTGGAGGCCACTTATTGGGACAATGTTGAGCAAATGCTTCCTCGTGTGGATATTATTTCGGTAAATTGTCCAAGCACAACAGCAACACATCATCTTTTAAATGGGCATAGATTGAGTCTTCTATCTTCTCATTCTTATCTTGTAAATACTGGGAGAGGGGATGTGATAGATGAGCAAGCACTTATAGACTTATTAAAGCAGAAAAAAATTGCAGGAGCTGGTTTAGATGTATATGAAAATGAGCCAATTGTGAAATCTGAACTTTTTGATTTGCCGAATGTAGTATTACTTCCACATATAGGCTCGGCCACAATTGAGGGCAGACATGCGATGGGAGATAAAGTTATTATAAATATCCAAACTTTTTTGGATGGCCACACCCCGCCAGACAGAGTCGTTCCAGCAATGCTGTAAGCAGCATTAACTATTTATTTTAAGTTGTCACTTTTTGAGCAGATCACGCAGTTATCTAGTTTAGTCGTTTCAATGGATTTGAAGTTGCTTGAAAAACCGTCAAATAAAATTAATTTATTTAATGCCATTTCACCAGCTCTTGTAACCCACTTTATTGTTTCTAAAGATTGTAAGTTTCCGATTAATCCTGTTATAGGTGATAAGATACCGGCTTGTGCACAATTTGCGGCTTGTGCCGCATCGAAATCTTTTGGAAAAAGACACGCGAAACAGGGTGAATTATTATAACCTTCTACTCCTGCCATCAAAGAGGCCATTTGCCCATCAAACCGAACGGCACCTCCAAAAATATGTGGGATTCCATTTTGGAAAGCTGCTTTGGCAGCATCAAACCTTGTGCTGAATTGGTCAGCACAATCTACTAGTAAATTGCAATCAGATAAAATATCGTTAAGTATTTCCTTCTCCATAGTTTCTTGTATTATTTTTACCGAAACATCTGGATTGATATCTTGAACGAATCTTTTTGCACTTTCAGTTTTTGGTTTTCCAACATCCTTCTCACGGTGAATGATTTGCCTGTTTAGATTACTTAAATCAATAATGTCATTGTCACAAATTATTAGCTCTCCAACACCAGCAGCTGCTAGATTTGCAATAACAACTGAGCCCAAGCCTCCCGCCCCCAGCACTGCTACTTTAGAAGATAATAATGCTTGCTGTCCATCTTCATCAATTTCATGCATCACTACTTGGCGTGCATAACGGTGGAGTTGGGTATCGGTTATCTTCATTTATGTTTATGCCTTTTGCCCCGTAGAACCAAACCCTTTTTGTCCTCTTTTTGTTTTATTTAGGGCTAATACAACTTTTAATTTTGCTTGTATAATAGGGGCAATTATTAATTGCGCAATTCTAGAACTATGTTCAATAACAAATTTATCCTGACCTAAATTTACAAGTAAAATTTTTAATTCACCTCTATAGTCGCTATCAATTGTTCCAGGTGAATTTAATATCGATATACCATGCGTATATGCAAGTCCAGAACGTGGACGTATTTGAGCTTCTAAATTCTTTGGAAGGCTTATTTTTAAACCCGTAGGAATTAGAGTTCTTTCAAGCGGTCTTAATACAATTGGCTTTGAAAGTGCAGCATATAAATCCATACCAGAGGCACCTTCTGTTTGATATTTGGGAATAGGTAGGTCGCTTGCATTGTCTAATATTTCAATATCAATTTTAAGGGAAGAGCTCACACAACCTCCTTTTCTTGATTATCAAAAAAATATTCATTAATCTTATCAGTTAATTTTTGTGCTATCATTTCCTTACTGTTTGTACCCCAATCTTCCACTTCATTTTTAGAAACAAAAAAAACTTCATTATTGTCAGAATTGAACACAGAAACACCAGACTGAAAAACTGAATTTGCTAAAATCCAATCTGCATTTTTGTTTCTTCTTTTGTTAGCGGCATTTATTTTAAGATTTTCTGTCTCTGCTGCGAATCCAATAACAAGCCTTGGCCTTGATTTGTGATTTCCAACCCAAGATAAAATGTCAGGTGTTTCAGTTAACACAAGTTGAGGTATTTTTTTACTGGATTTCTTGATTTTTCTATTTTCAATCTGAAGTGGGCGCCAATCAGAAACAGCTGCTGCGCAAACCACACAATCCACTTCAAGTTCTTTCTCACAAGCGCTCTTCATTTGTTCTGCTGTATCAACCAAAATAAGGCGGACGTCTTTTGGCGCTTCTAAAGTCACTGGTCCTGAAATGAGACATACTGAAGCACCAGCAGCAGCGCAGGCATCTGCAATTGCATATCCCTGCTTTCCAGATGATCTATTTCCAATAAACCTAACGGGGTCAACAGGCTCATAAGTTGGTCCTGCAGTTATAAGAATTCTTATTCCGTCCAATGGTTTTTGCTTGCTTTTATCACTAATTCTTATTTTTTCGTTTTGCTTGATGTGTAATGTCTTTTGTATCTCAGAAACAATGAACGAAGTATCAGCAAATCTACCAGAACCTATTTCCCCACATGCTGTATTGCCATTGTCTGGACCTAAGAAGCGAACAGCCCTATTCAAAAGGGTAGCACAGTTTTCCTGAGTTGCAATATTTGACCACATGTGTGGATTCATTGCAGGCGCAACAAAAATAGGAGCGTCTGCCACTAGACATATGGTGCTAGCAAGATCATCAGCAAGCCCATGCGCCATTTTTCCAATAAAATTAGCCGTTGCAGGAGCAATTAAAATTAATTCCGCCCTACGAGCAAGTTGGATATGTCCCATTTCTTGCTCATCTGTTAAATCAAATAAATTTGAATAAACTTTATTTCCACTAAGTGCAGATACAGATAACGGTGTTATAAAGTTTTTGGCTGCTTCTGTCATAACGACTGTGATGGAGAATTCAAAATCTCGTAATCGTCTGATAAGTTCAAGAGCTTTATATGCAGCAATCCCACCAGTTATAATAAGCAATATTTCCGATTTTTTATTTTTATCGATAGTACTAATTTGCAGGCTATGTGGGTCTAAACTAAAACCAAACTGAGGAGCTATTTTAGATAATCTTTTTGCTTGGTTCAAAGGTAGATGTTTTCGGCTTTTATAATTACTTATAGCACTAGGACCTACACCGAGTAGTTTTTGAAAATTATCAGCGCCCCCAAAAGCATTAATCAAATAGTTTAATTTATTCTGATAACTCATTTTTCACAAATTGGTGATGACTTCACATAATTGAAATTAGCTGTAAAAAAGAAAAAATGCAACACTTATTGATATGCCACCAAAAAACCAACCTAGGTTGGACATGAAGAAAGACTTTTTGTTTTCATTTCTTTTAGTATTTTGCTCTATTAGACTCTTTTCATATTTATCTACAATCTTTGGGAGGGTGTAAACAACCCGTTCAATATCTGAAAAGAATTCCTGTAGTTTCAATGCAAACCCTTTTTGAGACTGAATCCATTCAGACGCAAGCGGTTTTGCGAGCTGCCACATATTTGCTTTGGGATTAAGGCTGCGTGCCACACCCTCAGCCATCACCATCGTTTTTTGAAG
The DNA here is from genome assembly GCA_902520885.1 of uncultured SAR116 cluster alpha proteobacterium. GTDB lineage: Bacteria > Pseudomonadota > Alphaproteobacteria > Puniceispirillales > Puniceispirillaceae > UBA5951. The sequence continues at coordinate 62,341 of CABYPW010000004.1, read as the reverse complement.
TAGATTGAACTGGGGCTGCACGCAAATATCAAATCTAGCTGATATTTGTAATATTTGACCAAGGGCTTCACTTAGCTCTATCTCGCCTAGAGGTTTATCCATTACTGGGTCAACGAGCGCTCTCAAATTTTGTGCAAATAAAGAAAGAGAGGCCTCCTCTGGAAGCATACCTGCATCATAATGTAGTCTTGCAACTTTATCATAATCTCGTTCCAGTAGAGCTATAAGCAAACTTCCTAAAAAAAATCTGTCTTCCGGCAAAAGATTCCCCATAATACCAAAATCAATAGGCACTAGCGTTCCATCAGATGTCACAAATATATTTCCTGGATGCATATCAGCATGAAAATATCCATCTCTGAATACTTGGTTAAAAAAGCTCGTTGCTGCTTTATTAGTGATATCATCAATTTTATGACCCGAGGCAAGAAGGCCTTTCACGTCATCAATTCTAAGTCCTGTAATCCATTCACAAACAAGAATATTCTTACTTGTAAGACGATGTTCTATCCAAGGAATTCGAACACCTTTATCAGATGCCAAATTATCTCGTAATTTGCCACCGGCCGCGGCTTCCATCCGCATATCCAGTTCAAGCTCACTTATTTGTTTAAACTGTTCTACAGCTATAACTAAACGTAATCTTTTGAGTTGCGGAGCAAGAAATTCCATTATTCTGGCAAGAGTATAGAAAAAAGTAATATCTTTTGCCATGCGTTTGTGAATATTTGGGCGAAGTATTTTCACCGCTACCTCACGTCCATCAGTAAGTTTTGCTTTGTGTACTTGCGCAACTGAAGCTGCAGCTACAGGTTGGTCTTTAAAAAAAACAAAGATTTCTTCAATTTTTTTTCCAGTTTCACGTTCAATTATTTTCTTGGCAATTTGTGACGAAAATGGAGGAATACTATCTTGAAGCATTACTAATCCGCGGGCAATATCTGGGCCAAGTAAATCCGAACGAGTGGATAACGCCTGTCCAAACTTTATGAATACGGGACCTAATTTTTGCAAGGCAAGACAAAGTGTTTCACCTGCATTTTTCTGACTGTTTTGACCAGCCACAAGAAAGTTGACGAAGCTGAAGAGTGATTTTTGCCATGCAGGCAATGGTGCAAGTTTACTAATATGGCCTAAAACTCCTGCCCTTCCAAGTATAAGTCCGATATAAGGAAGTCTTAATATAGCTATCAGGTAAGACATTAATCTAATTTCCATCCTGAATGGATTGCTGCGATTCCGCCAGAAAGTGTTTTAACTTTAATTTGTGACATTCCTGCATCTGCCATCATTAAACTAAGCTCTGTTTGAGATGGAAACTGGCGAATGGATTCTACTAAATATTGATAAGATTGACTATCGCCGGCTATGAGGTGACCGAGCCTAGGAAGCACATCAAAAGACCATTTATCGTATATGACAGATAACATTTGGTTTTTTACATGTGAAAATTCAAGACAACAAAATCTCCCGCCTGGTTTTAGAATGCGAGCTATTTGTTTTAATGCCTTGGTTCGATCTGGAACATTTCTGAGTCCAAAGGCAATAGTCACTCTATCCACACTGTTTTCTCTTAAGGGTATAGCTTGCGCATCGCCAGGTAGCCAATCAAGCTTACTTTTATAATTTTCCATTACTTTCCTCTTTTGGCCTGAGGCTAGCATTTGCTGATTTATATCAATAATATATGCGAATTGACCACCTCTTTGAACAAAGCGAAGTGCAATATCTCCTGTTCCCCCCGCCAAATCTGCTAACACTTGATTAGGGCGCGGTGCCATCCAGTCAAGCAGTGTTTCCTTCCAAAGCCTATGAACACCCAAGCTCATTAAGTCATTCATAATATCATAGGAAGGTGCGACAGAATTAAAAACATCATTTACCAAATTTTGCTTTTGAGCAATTGAAACTTTGCGATAACCAAAATCTACTTGGTGATTAGTCGTCGGAAGTTGTTTGTTCTCTGCACTTTTACTCATTTGTTGAGTTTCCCGTAAATAAACATATATTTTTAACCTATATAGGTTGATGAAATCAGTTCATCAAATACCACGCTTTGATTTGTGGATTTGTTATAACAGGATAAAGTAAAAAGAGGAAATGCAAGATTGCCAGAGTTACCAGAAGTTGAAACAGTTAAACGCGCCATCGCTTCAATTGCCAGTGGAAAAAAGATAACTGACATTTTTGTAGGTAGAAAAAATTTGCGTTGGCCTATTCCAACATCTCTGAATAAAACCCTTAAGGGTGTAATTTGTAAGCAACCACAAAGACGAGGAAAATATATTTTAATTCCCCTTTCTACACAGCAAATTCTTTTAATACACCTTGGAATGTCAGGTGCTTTTCGAATTTATAAAAGTCGACCGAACTTTAAAAAACATGACCATGTTGCGATTGGTTTTGAAAGTGAGGAATGGTTGGTATTTTCTGATCCAAGAAGGTTTGGTTGTGTTGACTTATTTAAAGAAGAATATGCCTTATCACATTGGCTTTTAAAAAACCTGGGGCCCGAACCATTGAGCAAAGAATTTACACCTGATTATATAATCACCAAGACGGCCAGTAAAACTTGTTCAATAAAAACATTCTTATTGGACCAAAGAAATATTGCAGGAATTGGGAATATTTATGCATCCGAAGCCTTATTTAGGGCAGGTATCTCTCCAAAACGCCAGGCTAGAACTCTAAAACAGAAAAGAGCAGAAAAACTTGTAGACTCTATTAAAGTTATACTCCTTAAAGCTATTGATGCAGGGGGAACCAGCCTTCGTGATCATATTCAACCAGGTGGCGAAATAGGATATTTTACCCAATCATTGCAGGTTTATGGAAGGTCTGGAGAACCTTGCCTTGATTGTGGTTCGATTATAAAGGAGCTAAAACAATCAGGGCGCACAACATATTATTGCAGTTTATGTCAACGTTAATTCGTGTTACCATAATTTTTTCAAAATAGGACGTTAGAAATGAATTACTCGAAATACGGTAAGATACTTTCTTTTAGATATGAAGCTATCATTGTTGCGATGTCACTATTAATTATTTGTTCAAAAAGTTCGTTATGTGATGAAAATTTTGGACTGAACTTTATAGACGATATTCCTGTAATGGACTCAATGAAAATAGAACCCGAATTAAGTTTTGGTTTTGACTCACCATCCGGTCGTATAGTTATCTTAATAGCTACATCGAGTGATAGTAGAGAATCAATTGAGAAATTTTACAGTGCGGTTATGCCACAACTTGGTTGGGAAATGTTTGGAAAACAATATCATAGGGGAGAGGAAAAATTTCAATTCATATCCTCTAACAATCTGAATAGTTTAATTTGGAGATTAAGCATTACTCCTTTAACAATCCCATAAATCCAAAAATTATTAGGAAAAAAGGTAATTACAGCTTGACTTAACTAATATTTCAGCCGTATACACCATTTTAATTTTTGGGTTTTAAGGGTTAATTATGGCAAACCATAAGTCAGCAAAAAAAAGAATTCGACGAAATTTAGCTAGAGCTGAGATAAATAGGGCAAGAATAAGTCGAATTCGGACTTTCATAAAAAAAGTCGAAGCTGCGGTAGGAGTTGGAGACGCCGATGGAGCTAAAGTCGCACTAAAATTAGCTCAACCAGAAATTATGCGAGGAGTAAGCAAAGGAGTCTTGCACAAGAAGACAGCATCAAGAAAAATATCCCGACTCGCCGCAAGTGTTAAAAAAATTTCGGTTAGCGCTGCCTGAAAACTGTTTACCAACGAAATAAAACTTATTTGTATTTACAAATAGATGCTGTAAACCCTCTCGTCTAAAACCCTCTTTTTAATTTTCAAACTGATTCGATTTTCTAACAGATTGAATCTGTTAAAAAACCAAAATTGTCTCGAAAAATGGTTAAACAGATGTCAAGCTGTTTATTTTAATTTTTATTAATTAATTTGCCTTTTTGTTAAAGAATCTAGCTTGATCAAAAGTTCGTAAAATGGGTATTCTTCTCTAACCTGTTGATTGGGTTTGTCTCACAACTATTACATTAAATATCGTGTCAGGAATATCCCTTGGAACAAGACTCTCATAACGAAGACATATCTCAAACTGACGAAGAAAACGTATCTCAGGAAAAAAATTGTCGGATTGATTCTATCAGTAAAAATGAATCCGAACAAAAAGGGGAAGTTTGGAATGTAATAAGTGCGCAAATCCGAAAGGATATTGGCGAAACAGCATGGCGGAGCTGGATTAAACCTCTCGAATATGGGGACTTGAAAGATGGGGTAATCCATCTTAGTGCATCTAGTAAGCTTGTATGCGATAGAGTGAAATCTCACTATTCGGACAAATTAAGGCTTATTGCTAAAAGTCTGTCGTTACCCGTTTCAGATCTAGAAATAAATTGGAATGAACTTTCAAATTTGATGAATATAAGTGATGCTCCGTCGGGTAGGGTCCCACGAATTACGGAAATGAAATATGAAGAGCTAAATAAGAAAGCGGTATTTTCCACACATGGTTTAGATCCTCGTTTTACATTTTCAAATTTTTTCGTTGGCAAGCCAAATGAATTAGCTTTTGCCGCTGCTAGACGTGTTGTTGAAAGTGCAACTGCCGCTTTTAACCCTTTATTCTTATATAGTGGTGTAGGTCTTGGCAAGACACATTTAATGCATGCAATAGCTTGGGAGATTAATTCCCGTCAGCCAAATCGAAAAGTGATGTATCTTTCAGCTGAAAAATTTATGTATCGGTTTATTCAGGCACTAAGACACAAGGATACAATGACTTTTAAAGAACAATTTCGCTCTGTAGACGTATTGATGATAGATGACGTGCAATTTATTTCCGGTAAAGAATCTACACAAGAAGAATTTTTTCACACATTTAACGCATTAGTAGATGACGGGAAGCAAGTGGTATTGTCTGCTGATAAGTCACCAACAGATTTATCGGGTATGGAAGAACGTCTTCGAAGTAGGTTGGGATGGGGAATGGTAGCTGATATTCATGCAACCACTTATGAGCTTCGTTTAGGGATTTTAATTTCTAAAAGAGATTCTGTTGCTGTAAGTGTGCCAGATGCAGTTCTTGAATTTTTGGCGCATAAAATTACTAGTAATATCCGTGAATTAGAAGGAGCCTTCAATAGGATTGTTGCCCACGCTAGCCTTGTTGGGAGAACTATCACGGTTGAAATGGCACGTGAAACATTGTCTGACCTTATTAGAGCCTCTAGTCGTCGTGTAACGATTGACGATATACAAAAACAGGTATCAAAGCATTTTTCTATTCGGACCTCTGATATGTTTTCAGCCAGGCGAGCCAGGTCTATTGCAAGACCCCGCCAAATTGCGATGTATTTGGCCAAAAATTTAACAACATCATCATATCCTGAAATTGGTAGAAAGTTTGGTGGAAGAGACCATACAACCATAATGCATGCTGTTAAAAAGGTAGAAGAGTTACTTATTCATGACAGTGAAATGAGTGATGATGTTGAACTATTGCGTTCGTTATTATCTGATAATTAATCAAGTGCTATTGACCTTCGATTAAGTTGCGACATGTTGTTGCTTAAAAGGATTGGCATACAACATTTTGTATGTCAGAATGGGAAAAATAACCTGTTCCTTCTGGTGGAGGTAAAAATGAAATTAGCAATCGATCGAATGAATTTACTGCGACCATTAAGTCACATCAATTCTGTGGTTGAACGTCGGAATACAATTCCTATTTTATCTAACGTTGTTTTGCAAGCAGCATCTGAAAAACTGTTGCTAACAGCGACTGACATGGATATGGATATAATTACTAAAACTCCATGTTCGATTTCGAGTGAGGGCGCAACAACAATACCTGCTCATCTATTATTTGAGATTGTAAAAAAATTACCAGAAGGTGCAGAGGTTCAGTTTCATGTTGCCGATGGTCACGCGCATATAAGCGCGGGTAGGTCAAGTTTTAATTTGCCGACATTACCAATAGAAGATTTTCCAGCAATAAATAGCTCGGATATGCCAGTAAGTTTTTCAATTACAACACCAGATTTAAGAAACCTTATTGATACAACCAAATTTGCGGTATCAATGGAAGAAACCAGATATTATCTTAATGGAATTTATCTTCATTTCTCGGACACAACAAATTTAACTGCTGTAGCAACAGACGGTCACAGGCTCGCATTATCACAAATGAAGCCACCCTCCGGTTCAGAAATTATGCCCGCGATAATAATACCGCGTAAAGCGGTTTCAGAACTAAGAAAACTTTTGGATGATGAGCCACAAGAAGTAGAAGTGAAATTATCAGAAACTAGAGCTGAATTTAGCGTTGGAGATGTAAGGCTTACAACAAAATTGATTGACGGAACTTTTCCTGAGTATAAGCGAGTTATTCCGAAGGGTAATGATAAAATAATATCGGTAAGTGTAAATTTATTGAGTGCAGCTGTGGATCGCGTGTCAACAATAGCCTCTGATAAGTCACGCGCTATAAAATTAAATATAGAAAATAATCAACTGGTATTATCCGCGACTAACCCAGATGCTTCAAGCGCTACCGAGAACCTTGAAATAAGTTATGATGGAGACTCCATTGATATTGGTTTTAATGCTAAATATCTGATGGACATTTTAACTCAGATAAAGGGCGAAACTATAGCAATAGAGCTTATTGACTCAGGGTCTCCGAGTCTACTTCGTGACCCTGAAGATGAAGCAAACATTTTTGTTTTGATGCCTATGAGAGTGTAGTAACTATTTTCATGGCTTTTACATCCAATGCTTACTGTGTTTCAGTATCCAACTCAAAGATAATAGATAAAGGGAATAGTCACTGGCTTAGAAAAATTCGCTTATTAAATTTTCGTAATTATAGAGAAGTTAATTTTGAAATTCAAAATGAACCAGTTGTTCTCATAGGCAAGAACGGCACTGGTAAAACAAACTTAATGGAGGCTATTTCTTTACTAGCACCAGGCCGAGGATTAAGGCGTGCGAATACGGATGATTTTTTACACAAAGATTTAAATAATCCCAAGCAAAATCAAAGGAAATGGGCACTTTATGCGGATTTAATCACGAATGATAAGTGTTGGCAGATCGGCACTGGAATATCTGAGGAGAGTAATCGTAGGATAGTTAAAATTAATCAAGAGACTGAAACACAAGAAATGCTGGCTAAAATTTGCTCAATTTCCTGGCTTACACCTCAAATGGATGGACTGTTTTTAGATAGTCCAAAAACAAGACGACTTTTTATTGATAGGTTAGCAATTTCTTTCGATCCAGCACATTCTGGCAGGTTATTGCGATTTTTAAAATCGTATCGTGAACGAAACAGAATGTTAGCAAATGAGGTTAAGGATCCTGTTTGGTATAGTTTAAATGAAACTCAATTAGCGGAGACAGGTGTTGCTATTATGGCTACTCGTAACGCTCTTATTGAGGATATAAATCGTACTGTTCAAAATATGCAAACAGAGTTTCCAAAATTCTCAGCTCAATTAGTTGGAGGTGGTACTGAATTATTAAATAGGATTCCAGCCTCTGAAATAGAGGATATAATAAAGCAAAATGCAAAGAAAAACCGAGAAGCAAATAACAGTTCAATCATGGGACCGCATACTACAGATTTGCTTGTAACTCACAGTGAAAAGAAACAGTTTGCAAATGAAGCTTCAACAGGAGAACAGAAAGCTCTTCTTATAACTTTTATTTTAGCACATGCACACTTGCAATCAATTAGATTAGAAAAACCACCATTGCTATTATTGGACGATGTAGCAGCACTATTAGATCCATGGAGAAGAGATGCTTTATTTAACGCATGCAAAATTCTTTCGGGGCAGGTTTGGTATAGTGGAAGTGATGAAAAGAGTTTTGAATCTCTAAAATCAAAAGCACAGTATTTTTATGTGAACGATGGTATTATAAGTTATTAGTGAATCAACAGTGCATTCAAGGATTTGGAAGTTATGTCAGAATTGGAAAATGATCAAATTAATAAAGAGGAGTATGGCGCTGACTCAATAAAAGTATTGCGGGGTCTTGATGCTGTTCGCAAACGTCCTGGTATGTATATTGGTGACACAGATGATGGTTCTGGTTTGCATCACATGGTATATGAGGTAGTCGACAATGCTGTTGATGAGGCTCTTGCAGGGCACTGTGATATTGTAAAGGTACAATTAAATGGAGACGGTTCTGTTAGTGTGTCTGACAACGGGCGCGGTATTCCAATTGAAATACATTCAGAAGAGGGCATTTCAGCAGCAGAAGTAATTATGACCCAACTCCATGCTGGGGGAAAATTTGACAATAATGCCTATAAAGTATCAGGTGGATTGCACGGAGTTGGGGTGTCTGTTGTAAATGCACTATCAGAATGGTTAGAACTTACAATTTGGCGTAACGAAAAAAAACATCAAATGGTTTTCCGAAAAGGAGAAGCGGAAAACCGGTTGAAGGAAATGGGACCTGCCAATGGTGAAGCAGGAACTCAGATTAAATTCATGCCATCAGATGAGATTTTTTCAAATATCAATTTTGATTTTAATACGCTTGAGCGCAGATTGCGTGAATTAGCATTCTTGAATTCTGGAGTGCGAATCCAGCTTATAGATAGAAGAAATGTGGAGGAAAAGAAAAGTGAATTTTATTTTAATGGAGGTCTAAAAGCGTTTGTTGATTGGTTAAACCGTTCGCAATCTGCTCTTCACGATACATTACATCTGGAAACTGAAAAAGAAGACGTTGTTGTAGAGTTTGCACTTGCCTGGACAGACTCCTTTTATGAAAACACTCTTTGTTTTACTAATAATATACCCCAAAGAGATGGCGGAACCCATCTTGCCGGTTTTCGAGCGGCACTAACTCGCGTGGTAAATCAATATGCAGTGCAAACGGGGATTGCTAAAAAGGAAAAAGTTCAGCTTACAGGAGAAGATGCCAGAGAAGGTTTGACGGCTATTATTTCTGTAAAAGTACCTGACCCTAAATTCTCCTCCCAAACAAAAGATAAGCTAGTATCATCAGAAGTAAGGCCAATTGTTGAGGCCAGTATGGGTGAGTTGCTCAGTCAGTGGTTCGAAGAAAATCCCACCGAAGCAAAAAAAATCGTGAGTAAAGCTTATGAGGCAGCAGCAGCTAGAGAAGCTGCTAGAAAAGCGAGAGAATTTACTCGAAGAAAAGGAGTATTAGACATTGCAAGCCTCCCTGGAAAACTAGCGGATTGTCAGCAACGAGATCCTTCTCTCGCAGAATTATTTTTAGTGGAGGGTGACTCCGCTGGTGGTTCTGCAAAACAGGGCCGAGATAGAGGAAATCAAGCTATTTTACCATTGCGTGGTAAAATTTTAAACGTTGAACGCGCTAGAATGGATAAAATGCTATCTTCTAACGAAATTGGTACATTGATTACCGCAATTGGTGCTGGGGTAGGAAACGCAGATATCAATATTGAAAAAGCTCGTTATCACAAAATAATTATTATGAGCGATGCGGATGTTGACGGAAGTCACATACGAACACTTTTGTTAACATTCTTTTTTAGACATATGAGGCCCCTTATTGACGCAGGTTACTTATACATCGCACAACCACCGCTTTTTAGAGCTAAAAGAGGTCAGTCTGAGGTATATCTAAAAGACCAGCGCGCTCTAGATGAATACCTTATAGAGGCTGGTTCAAAAGGGGCTACTTTACAAACAGAAACAGGCATGCAAATAAAAAATATGGATTTGCAACTTCTGGTGGGTAAAGCCGCCAGAACGCAGCGTTTGATTGATGCTTTAATGCGAATTGTAGTAAACAGAGATGTACTGGAGCAAGCAGCTATCATAGGCGTTTTAAATCAAAATATGCTTAATAACGGTGATGCAGCATCTTACCTGGCCCGAAGATTGGACCAATTAACGCCTGTGTTAGAAAGAGGTTGGCAGGCGAGTGTTGTCAAAGATGCATCAGGGTCGGCTTTATTAATTGAACGTATGCTGCGAGGTATTAAAGAAGTTCATAAAATTGACTCTAGGCTGGTGAATACAGCTGAAGCTCGAGAACTTGATAAACTTACCGCTGAGTTGCAAGAGGTATTTGAAAAACCAGTTAAGTTTATAAACCAAAATGTAGATATTGAAATGAATGGACCATGTCAATTGAGTGAATATATTGTATCGTTGGGTAAAAAGGGAGCTCAAATAGCAAGATATAAGGGTCTTGGTGAGATGAATCCTGAACAACTTTGGGAGACAACACTTGACCCGGATAATCGCACCCTTCTTCAGGTTCAAATTGGTGATTTTGATGATGCCGATAATGCCTTTCAAACTTTGATGGGAGAGGCTGTTGAAGAAAGAAGAAATTTTATTCAGGAAAATGCCCTAAAAGTGTCTAATCTGGATATCTAATGACTGATCGTCATTTTCTACCAGCTTTTGAAACCGAATATAGTCTTATTGACCCAAGAGTTAGTATTTTCATTCGCTGGATAGCTCTTTCAGGGCAATTAACAACTGTCCTCATAGTTCATTTTGCGTTAGGCTTTTTGCTTCCATTAGTTCCCCTTTTGACCATTATTGCAATTGGTATAATTTTAAATCTGTGGCAGTCATGGCTCAATAAAAATGGAGTACAATTATCACGACTATCTGTACTTTTTGTTTTAATATTTGATGTTACTCAACTTGCGGCTCTGTTATATTTTGCTGGTGGGCTACTAAATCCATTTTCAATATTATTTCTTGCACCTGTTGCTGTATCTGCAGCAATTTTAGACGTATTTTCAACTATTACTCTTGTAATCATTATAACAGTTTGTGCTAGTTTTCTTAGCATTTATCATTTGCCATTACCATGGTCTTCTAAAGGGTTCGTGGTTCCACCCTTATACCAATTTGGATTATGGATTGCACTGTTGATATCTGCCATTTTTATGGCTTATTATGTCCTCTGGTTAGCACAAAAAAGTAAAAGAACATCTGAAATGCTTGGGCAAACAAGGTTGATGCTCGCTTCCGAGAGACAAGTTATTGCATTAGGATCTTTAGCAACAGCAGCAGCTCACAAGCTTGGCTCACCATTAACAACAATTAGGCTAATCAGTGATGATTTAATGACACAGCTAAAATTAAACTCCATTCAAAAAGAGGATTTATTGCTGTTAAAAGCAGAGGTTGAACGATGTCAGATTATTTTGTCAGAGCTTCACTCCGACGCAATGAAAACCAGTAGAGAGCTTGATATTTTAATGCCTTTAGGACTGGCTATTCAAAAAATGGTTGCTAAAACACTCTCCTCTTTTAAGGTTCAGATTGAATGGGTATTTGAAAATAGTTCAGATAAAAACCAACCAGAAATTGCTCAGATACCCGAGCTAAGTTATGCATTAGAGGCAATACTTGAAAATGCAAATGACTTTGCAGAAACAAAAATTACTTTGGTTATTTCATGGGACCATGAATCGATTTACATAAATGTGATAGATGATGGAATGGGATATCCTCCTTCCATTTTGTCAAATATAGGGCAACCAGAAAATAGCTCTCGTTTAGGGCAAGAGGGTCATAGGGGACTTGGACTATTTTTGGTTCAGTCATTTATAAGACAATTAAATGGGACAACTATTTTCCAAAATAGAAAGCCAAATGGTGCATCTGTAGAAATTAAAATCCCTATTGATAGTTTGGTATAACAAAAATGAACTTAGGTAAATTACTAATTTTAGACGATGATGAAATTCTTTTAAGAAGACTTTCAAAATCTATGGAGTCTTTTGGATTTGAGGTAACAGCAGTATCCTCAATAGAAGAAGCTGAAAAAATAATTGAAAAAGTAATCTTTGATACCGCTGTTCTTGATTTAAAATTAGCAGATGGAAGTGGGCTTTCTATTGTGAAAAAACTCTCATCTAGCAACCCCGAATGCAGGGCGATAATGCTTACTGGATTTGGAAACATTGCAACAGCGGTAGCGGCTATGAAAGTAGGGGCGATCGACTATCTTCCAAAACCAGCAAGTGCTGAGCAAATTAAAAATGCACTTGTGGATTATGATAAACCTCTACCACCCCCTCCCGATGATCCTATGTCAGCAGACAGGGTGAGATGGGAGCATATTCAACGCGTTTTTGAGCAATGTAATAGAAATGTATCCGAAACAGCGAGACGGCTTAAAATGCATCGTCGTACATTACAACGCATTCTGGCAAAACATGCTCCAAGAAATTAGAACACTCAAAAAATCAAATTTAAAATTTTTTAATAATAGAGAAACTTTAATATAAAAGATGAGTAGGTCAAAGAAAATATGCAAAGTCATGGTTATGTATTTTTATTATGGATAGCGCCGCATTTTTTGCTTTAGCTGCATCTTTCAGTTGGGTCTTATCACAATTATTTGGACATAAACCGGCCTTATATTATGGGTCCCTTCATTTCAATAGATTGAGAATGATTGTTGCTTCCTTCTTGTTAGTTGTAATGATAATGCTCAATGGAAATAGTTGGGAACTTGCGCCTAGTGAATGGAAATGGATTATAATATCGGGTATTGTTGGGATTGGTCTAGGAGACCTTTTTTTATTCATCGCTATGGAAAGACTCGGACCACGGAGAACAGGAGTATTATTCGCTATAAACGCACCATTAGCGGCGTTCCTTGCTTGGCTAACACTAAAAGAGGAACTAACCTTTTTGATTATCTTTGCCATTGTCATAGGATTTTTAGGAATCGCTTTAGCAGTAGTCTATGGAAGTCCAAAAACGAATATTCATGACTGGGAAGTTACAAAGCCACCTCTCTGGTTAGGTGTTTCTGCGGGTTTGCTCGCAGCACTTGGACAGGCAGCTGGCGTGCTATTTTTACGTCCAGTCATGGAGCAGGGGGCAGACCCATTGCAAACGAGTCTGATAAGGGTTGTTGCAGCCGGAGTGTTTTTATGGGCAATTTTAATGTTTGAAAAGGATAAACCAAAGATATGGAAAATTCCGCCTATAAGTGTGGGTTGGCATGTTGTTGGGAATGGTTTTTTTGGTCTAAGTTTTGGGCTAGCTTTATTTTTAAAAGCTTTAGAAACAGGTCAGGTGGCAAAGGTATCTATGTTAGTGGCTATAAGTCCTGTCTTAATGCTACCGTTTATCTGGTTTCAAACAAAAAAGTTGCCCGTATTAGGAGCATGGTTTGGTGCTATTTTAGTTGTTTTAAGTTCATGGTTAATTATTTTGTGAAGAAATAGAAAATGCGCGTATCATATAAAACTGCCTATATTTATTTATTACTCACCATGACATTTTGGGCAGGTAATTCTATTACTGCACGGATGTTTGCGGAGGATTTACCCCCCTTGCAACACGCATTCTGGAGATGGATTTTTGCCTCCATTTTAATTTTGATAATTTTTAGGCCTCCCCTCAAGAGAGATTTTCCTTTAATTTGGGCTAAGAGATGGCCTGTATCTTGGATCGCTACAACCGGAATAGGGGCATATAATACTCTTCAATATTTTGCATTAAATTATACCACTGTTAGCAATGTTGGGTTGTTACAAACCACTTTTCCAATAATATTGTGTTTTTTTGAATGGTTCTTTTTTAGGGAAAGAATAACTAGAATTCAAATGCTTGGTATGATGGTGGCTACCATCGGAGTCTTTGTTGTTTTGATTAAGGCAGAATTAGAAAATCTACTTAATTTAACTTTTAATTCTGGCGATTTAATAATGGTTATTGCTATTATTATATATGGTTTATTTTCACTTCTTCTGCGTTTTTCTCCTAAAGAGGTGAATCACTGGTCTTTCTTATGGGTGCTATTCATTATAGGTGCGATTGAGTTGTTCCCATTACAATTTTTAGAATATCAAGCGGGTTATCGGATGAACTTATCTTTAGGCCCTATACTCGGGTTGAGTTATATCGTGATCTGTCCTGCTTTACTTGCGTATAAATTTTATACTTCTGCCGTTGTTACGCTTGGAGTAACACGCACAGGTTTATTTTTTTATTGGTTGCCAATTGCTTCAGTTATACTAGCGATATTAATATTGGGAGAGCCATTGCAAAACTATCATATTATGGGTTTTGTTTTAGTGGTCTGTGGTTTGAGGTTGGGTCTTACCAAAAAAGAAAAATAAATATTAATTTGTATAGAATATATTTTTTAGTGAGATAATTTAATGATGAACAATATTAAGAGATTTTTTTTTGGAGTGGTATTTTTTCTTATAACTATGACATTAGCAAAACAATCTTTTTCAGAAAACCTTATAGAACCTAATGATAGCTATAGTGCTCAGGAAGTTATTGAGATACAATTATTAGGTTTGCAATCTGGTGCTTCTGGCCAGGGTATTGAACAGGTCTGGTTGTTTGCACATCCCAATAATAAGAGAGCTACTGGGCCTTTAGCACGCTTTAAGATGCTGTTTGAAACACCTTCTTATTCCCCACTTCTTAATCTTGAAAGCTATTCAATCAAGTTGGTCAATGCAACAGATCTTGAAAGTCAGTTTGTTGTGTCCATAATTACAGATGATGGTATTTCTTATGATTATTTTTGGGCAGTTGAAAAAGTGCTTTCAGGGGATCAGGTAGGTTTTTGGATGACAACAATGGTATCATCCCCGCGTAAATTGAGTCGTGCTAGTTGAATTCATTATTCGTTTTTAAAAGAAAGTTAAATCGATTGCCTGTTTCTGTAAGAGCAGGCACCTTTATATTAATTGGGGTTTTCTTGCTTGGTTTGTCTGATAATCTTGTTTTGATTATTAATAACGAAACAGGAATCTGGCAGTTTCATGCGATTCGTAGTGTCATAATGACCTTATTGATTATTGGTTCAGTAATCATTTTTAGATATGATATACGACCCAAAAAACCGCTATTTGTTTTGTTGCGTTCTATATTTCTTAGTGCAGCGATGATTTGTTATTTTGGTGGTTTATCTTTTCTTTCAGTAGCTGAGGCAGGTGCGGGGCTTTTTTCGTCCCCTATTTTTGTCTTAATATTCTCCGGTGTTATATTTAGGATACGTATAGGAATTTTTCGAATTTTGGCTGTAATATTGGGTAGCATAGGTGTCTATGTTTTACTTAAGCCTGATTTCTCTGAATTTAATTTGTTACAAATTATTCCTGTGCTTGGAGGAATGTTCTATGCGATGGCTGTGCTAAGCACGCGTCATTTTTGTAGTGAAGAGTCAGCGATTGGTTTAACGTTGGCCTATCTTTGTGCAATTGGAATAATAGGCGCCATTGTTGCTACTACCTTATCGCTTTTCCCTACAATACAGAAAAATCCTTCAGAAATGGTTTATTTCTTGGAAGGATGGAGACAGGTAAGTATTAAATTTTTAATGTGGATTACCCTTCAAGCAATTCTTACCGTAGTTGCTCTCGCTTTTATCACAAAGGCCTATCAAATGACAGATACGAGTATATTGGCTGTTTATGAGTATGGATTTTTAGTTTTTGCAGCACTATGGGGTTGGGTATTATGGTCAACCGTTCTTGGTTTAAGCGAAGTTATTGGCATTACGTTTATTATTGTAGCTGGTATTATCATAATTACTCGGTCGGCCCGTGTAAGCTCTTGATACAATTTAGGTTAGACAGTATGGTCACCAAATCATGCGTTGGGTATACAGAATAATTTTTTCAAGAAATAAAATTTTATCTAATCAAAACATATAATGGAAAGAGTATATGAAAATTCTTATTGTTTCAGATGCTTGGTATCCACAAACCAATGGTGTAGTTAATTCTATTTTATGCACAAATGCTTGCCTTAAAGAGCTTGGTCATGAAGTGATAATGTTAACACCTGATAAGTTCAGAACAATTCCTTGTCCATCGTACCCAGAAATTCGTTTATCTATTTTTCCCAAAAGAGGTGTTCAAAAATTCCTCCAAAATCACAAAGTTGATGCAATACATATTGCGACAGAAGGGCCACTTGGCATCGCGACCAGACAATATGCAATAAAAAATAAGTTAAAATTTACAACAGCATTTCATACCAAATTTCCTGATTACATTAAAGCTCGGATAGGGCTTCCTATTTCATTCAGTTATCTTTTTTTACGATGGTTTCACAAATATTCAAATGCTACGCTTGCCCCCACCAATTCAATTATAGAGGAGTTAAACTACCACCAAATAGGATCGCCAGTTTATTGGCCTAGGGGGGTTGAAACAGATATTTTTACACCTTTTGCTAATCGTAAACCCAATAAAGATTTAGTATATTTATATGTTGGAAGGATTGCAGTGGAGAAAAATATAGAGGCATTTTTGTCTTTAAAATTAAAAGGAAGAAAAATTGTTGTTGGAGATGGCCCTTTATTGTCAAAGTTAGAGTCAACATACCCGGATGTAACCTTTTTAGGAAAAAAAAGTAAAAATGATTTGCCTGAAATATATAATAAAGCAGATGTTTTTGTTTTTCCAAGCCGCACGGATACCTTCGGCCTAGTATTATTGGAGGCAATGGCATGTGGGGTTCCAGTTGCTGCCTTTCCGGCCCCAGGTCCAATTGATGTAATTGGTGATTCTAAAGCTGGTTATCTTTCTGAGGATCTTAACGAGGCTGTAAAAAAAGCTTTAAAAATACCTCGTAATGTTGCTAGAGACCAAGCTTTAAAATATTCATGGTTAGAAGCAACATACTTGTTTCTTGAACAGCAAGTACAAATTAAACAGTAAGTTTTTTTAGTTAATTTTTATTTTTTCTGCATAAATGATTTTGGTATCAAGAGATAGGGTATTAGCAAAGCTTGTTAATCGTTTTTGATTTTGGGTTGTAAAAAGATTTGATGCAGATTTTTCTATCTCACATACAAGAGTTTTTTTTCTAATATGCAATTTAATTAAATCTAGGTTTGTGTTTATTCCAGCGCTAAAATTCAATCCGAGTCTTATTCCAAGGCCAATAAAAAGCGCATATTGTTGTTGCTCATTAGTTAAAATAAATTCAGATGATATTGGTTGTTTTTGAATGAACTTTATACCATTATATCGATGAAATAGGGTAAGAGAAATCCATAAACGTTCAGGGTGTGTTAGACTGTAAATTGGAAGCGCATTTATTTTTTCAAACGCAATATTAGCACGCATAGATGGTTCTTCATCCCAACAAATCTCAGACAACAAACATGATGCTTTTACTAAACGTCCAGTATTGAGATTATTCATATTTTTCAAACCTATCTTTATGCAAGGTTTAATAAAATTAAATAAATTTTCATTTATAGAAGAAAAACGTAGCCTATGTGCTGCAATTTCTGCACATGCAACATGTAAGGGGTCTTTTTCTTTATAATGGGCTAATTTTGGATGGTTTGAAATTTCTTTTGCAATCAATCCGTCACGAATACTTGTTCCACTTATAACTAATTTATCCACATTAGAAATAGATAATAAACAGGCTATAATTTCTGATGCTTTGGGCATTGAAAAACGACGTCCCTCAGGAATTCCCTCTAGGTCAGGTTTTTCATCTAATATTTTAATTAATATTGAATTTGCTGCAATTTTTGACATTGTGAGCGCATGCAACATGCCGAGAGGATATTTAGTTTTATGAATATATGCAGCGCCCAGAGCTCTAAAACTACCACCTACTCCATATAAATTTAATCCCTTCATGTAAGAGAGCCATTCAACTTTTTTTATCATATCAAATATTTCATGTTGAGGTTTTATGCTTAAATGTCCAACGTTTAGGCTTTTGAAATTAATAGGTTTTCCGTTTGTTATATGCACTAATTCGAGGCTACCTCCACCAAGATCAACAATAAGTCCATCACTTATGTCAAAGTTAGATAAAAGTCCAATTGACACTAAGCGTGCCTCTTGTTCTTTTTTCAATACTTTAATTTTATAATTAAGTATTTCCTGTGCAGGAACGAGAAAATCATTTGCATTTTTGGCTCGCCTTGTTGCGGCAGTTGCAACAATTCTAACTGACAAATTGGGAATAGACCGCAGAATAGAAGAAAATCTGCCTAATGTTTCTAATGCAATTTTAATTTTTTCTGGTTGGAGATTATTATCTGGTTCCAGGCCTTCTCCCAATCGGCAAGTTACACGTTCATTGAATAAGGGGAATGGAAAGCGTCCCATGGTTTTAAAAATCACTAACCGGATAGAGTTTGAACCGATATCAATTACAGCAATATGATTTGAAAGGTTGTTAAATTTTTGAGTGAGTTTAACCATTTAAAAATTCCAGTTCTTTAATCTGGAACTGCTAGACTACCTAGTCCAGATAAACTTGGGTTATTCATGAAATAAATATGTGAAGAAAAGTTAGTCTCAGAATACTTTTGTTTTTTATATGTCCCGTCTGACTGAAGTTCCCAACAATTGCTCGTATCTTTTAGCAATGCCAACATTACCTGCTCTAAAACCTGCGCACGAACAGTCTCATTCTCAAGTGGTATAAAGGTCTCTACACGCTGGTATAGATTACGTGGCATTAAATCACCAGATGCCATAATAACAATATTCTTATCAGATAAAAATTTACCCCCATTTGCAAAAACATAGACCCTAGAATGTTCTAGAAACCTTCCAATTATTGATTTGACAGTAATATTATCTGATAGGCCCTTTACCTTTGGCCTAAGGCAACAAATGCCGCGCACAATAAGCTGAATTTTTACACCAGCTTGAGAGGCTTCATATAATTTTTCAATTATATCTTTATCTACTATCGCATTTGTTTTCATCCATATTCCAGATGGACGCCCATCTTTTGCAGCTTTAATTTCGGAATCAATATGTTCAAGAAACCATTTTGCAGAAGAGAAGGGCGACAGAATAACTTTTTCAAATTTTTCTGGTTCTATGTGGCTTGTAAGATAATTAAAAATACGCCACGCATCCCGGCAAATTTCTGGATTATTAGTGAAATAAGATAAATCAGTATAGCTTTTTGCAGTAACAGGATGATAATTACCAGTTCCATAATGTGCATAAGACATTAATTGTCCAGCTTCTCGCCGTGTTATTAGTGACAATTTTGCATGGATTTTCTTATTTATTAAACCATAGGCAATCTGTACACCAGCTCTCTCTAAAACTCTAGCAAGTTGAATATTATTTTCCTCATCAAATCTTGCTTTAATTTCAATTAGTGCTGATACAGTTTTTCCGTTTTCAGCAGCAGTAACAAGCGCTTTTACAATAGGTGAGTCAATAGATGTTCTGTATAAAGTTTGGCGAATTGTAAGTACTTGTGGGTCTGCTGCCGCCTGCTCCAAAAATCGTAAAACAACATCAAAACTTTCATATGGATGGTGAATGATGATATCTTTATTTCTTATAGCAGCAAAGCAGTCTCCTTTAAAATCCACTATCCTTTGCGGAAAACGCGCTTGATAGGGGGTAAAAAACATAGATTGTTTGAGAAAATCTAGAAAACCAGAAAAATCGGCAATACCTATATAACCAGATGAAATAGTCATCTGAGTGCTTCTCAAGTGCATTTGGTTGCTAAAAAATGCTATAACTTTTTTTGATAAACTATCTGAAATTGTCAAATTAACTGCATTTCCGCGTCTTCTCGCGCGCAAAGCAGTTTCAAATTGGAGAATCAGGTCGTCTGCTTCGTCATCTATTTCAATTTCTGAGTCTCGGAGCAGTCTAAACATTCCACAACTTTTAATCTTATGGTTTGGATAAATGATATTAATGAATATTTTAATAACTGTCTCGATACAAAGAACTCGAATACCGTTATCTGGTAGTTTAATAAAACGCTGAACGTTCTCTGGAATTAAAATAACTGATTTAATAATATCACCATGTGCAGAATATAATTCAAAAAATACTCCTTTTCCCTTGTTCTGAATAAAAGGAAATGGGTGAGACGGGTCAAGAGTTGTAGGAGCCAATAGCGGAAGTATATTTATTTCATACCAGTTTTTAAGCCATTTAATATCTTGAGAAGATAAATCTTCTTCTTGAGTTAAAAATATACCCACATTAGAACAATCATCTAAAATTGAATTAAGTTGTTTAAGTTGTCTAACTTCCAATTGTTTTGCCCGCTCTGTGATTTTGGAAATTAGATAATCAATAGATGTGTTTTGTTCAGGAAGTGTTGTAAATCCTCGTATCCTGAGCTGATACAGTCCAGCAAGACGCACCATATAAAATTCATCAAGATTATTTGCAGCTATTGTTACAAAGCGCAACCGTTCCGCTAAAGGTATACTGCTATCAAACGAATTGGCCAAAACTCTCTCATTAAATGCCAGCCAGCTGAGTTCACGGTTAAAGAAAGATACGTTTTCATCACTAGGCTCAATAAGTGGAATTGTTGGTGGTATGTTACTCATAATATCCTAGTTTTAAATTGAAAAAGAAATTATTAAAGAATTATGATAATTTGTTGGTCTTTTATTTAGGTCGCACAATATTCTAGTTTTTGAGTTAATCAAGAAACAATTTTTACTTTAGTGTTTTGCAGCAGTGAAACTAAATAAAAAATACCTTTAACAATTAATATTGAAAATCATTTTTAGCTATGGCATGGATGATTTCCCATTTTAGTGAGTATGCTAAAAGTGTTTTGCTCTAACTCGTGAGAATCACATATTCTGAAACAAATATCAATATGTCTCACTTTCTATTAATATTCAGAAGTAACAGGATAAAGAAGATATAATTTTAAAAATTGGTTCGCGGTAGTGTTTTTTTATTTCTGCAACTTTTGTAAGTATTTTTAAAAGTAAATAGACATGACTAAACTATGTGGCAACCAGATGTATAACATTGACATTTTATCACACAGAAAGAAAATTTCAGCAGCCTTAATTTTTCAGGTGCTCGCTCTGATAGTTGTCTTATTTATTCTAGCGCCAATACTCAATATTATTTTTGTATCATTAGGTGATAATAAGGACTTGTTATCACACCTTATGGAAACTGTACTTCCGAGGTATTTTTTTAACACTATCATTTTAATGTTTGGTGTTGGTATATTAGCAACGATTTTTGGAGTTTCTTCTGGTTGGATAATTTCGAGGTATAATTTTTGGGGAAGAAAGACCCTTAGCTGGATGTTAGTTCTACCGGCAGCTATACCCGCTTATTTGATCGCATATACTTATACCGATTTTTTAGAATATGCAGGACCAGTTCAAACATACTTGCGTTTTCTTTTTGGCTGGAATGAACCAGATGATTATTGGTTTCCTGATGTTAGAACACACCTCGGTGCTATTTTAATGATGGCATCCGTATTATACCCCTACGTTTATATTTTTGTTAGAACAACATTTCAGAGAATTTCTAGAACATTATTTGAAGCTGCAGAGCTTTCTGGAAAATCTTTATTTTCTGGCGTTGCTATTCCACTAGCTAGGCCTGCAATAATTGCAAGTTTGTCCCTCGTTATAATGGAAGTCGTATCCGATTTTGGCACGGTTGATTATTTTGGAATTGAGACACTTACGCTTGGTATTTTCAACGTATGGCTTGGCATGAATAATATAGTTGCAGCAGCCCAGATTTCTATTTTTGCATTTTCCCTTATTTTGGTATTATTGGCTGTTGAGCGTCATGCACGCTCAAACCGTCTTTTCTCAAATAAGTCTTCAGGAGTTAAAGGTATGCCAAGAATAAAACTAGAGCCTAAGCTGCAATTAATCTGCTTTTTTATTTGCGGTTTACCGGTACTAATCGGATTTATTTTACCAGTTATGATTTTGATATCTTTTGTTATAAAATCAAATGGGATAAATGCTATTCAATACTTACAAGAGACTTTTTATAATACGATTTTAATTTCACTCGTTAGCGCCTTAATTATAATTATTATATCTTCATTTCTATCAATTGTTAGTTTTTATAGATTAAATAAATCTACACAATTTTTTGTTGGTCTCTCTGCAACAGGTTATGCTTTTCCAGGAACAATATTAGCAATTGGTATACTGTATTTTTTAGCTCAGATAGAATCAACAGCCCAATTATTTATCTCAGGCTTTATCCCATACTCTAATGAGGTGATAGTAAGTGGCACTATATTTGTTTTGATTATAGCATATCTTACAAGATTTAATGCTGTTGGCTTCGGGTCAGTTACAGCTGGGCTTGAGCAAATTCCTAGGGAGTTGATGTCCGCGAGTCAGCTATTAGGAAGGCGTTTTTTTGGATCAGTTTGGTCTATTATAATACCTAATCTTTGGCCCTCTATTCTAGCTGGGGGTCTTTTACTATTTGTAGACATTATGAAAGAATTACCGCTAACATTATTATTACGTCCGCTAAATTTTGATACTTTTTCAACTATCACGTATCAGCTTGCAAAGGACGAGATGCTAGAACAGGCTGCCTACCCAGCACTATGCATCGTTCTGTCTGGTTTAATACCTGTAGTTATAGCAAATAAAGCATTGTCAAAAATAGCTAGAAAGTAATAAATTCATAAAATGTTTTTTAGGAAGCAATTTTTTTTCTTGCAGCATCAATTTTTAGAGTCATGCTCGCACAATCGAACGGATAATCATTCCATGCAATGTCGTGTAATTTCTTAAGTTTATTTGGTTTTGATAGTAAACTTTTGACAGCGTGTGCAAAATTTACGCTATCTGGTTTATCTACTATTAATGCTCTGCCTTCGGCACGTTCCGGAATGCCACCCATCCTAGTGGTTATAAGAGCACATCCGTTGGAAAGTGCTTCAAGTACAGCTCTTGAGGCCGGCTCCTGCCAGACTGAGGGCACAACGGCTATTGCGGCTTGCGCTAGTTCGTTATTGACTTGGGCCAAAGGCAAAAACCCAGTTATTTCGACTTGTTCTTTGAGTGGCGCAACAGCTGATCTTACGGCTTTTTCATAGTCAGAAAGTTTGCCATTTTTAAATTGTTTCGCACCTATAATTTTTGCTTTCCAATCAGGAAAATCTGGTAATATTTTCTTTAGTGCAATTGCAGCTTCCAAAATACCTTTTTCAGGTACAATGCGCGACGCGATTATTATGGTTTTCTTTTTAAGTGGTTTTTTAGTTAAATATCTTTGTACTCCAATTGGAGTTAAAAATATTGGTGTCTGTGATATTTGCTGAGCACTGAATCCATCAAGAAAGCAGTTTTTTGTATATGCAGAATTTGCAAAAATACCGGACAGGTTTTTTGCAAGCCAAAGGCGCTCTGACAAGGTTTTGCCACCTATCATTTCACGAGGGTCATTATGCAAAAATAAGGCAACATTTAGTTTTTTATATGTCTTGGCAATAGTTCTAGCAACCTTGCATCTACCGTGAACTTCAATTAAGGAGGGCAAATTTACTCTTCTTTTCAGATGTGCAATGTAGCTATGGGCTAGTCCGATATTATTACCAAAAAGTAGAGGAAAATTCGGTTTTAGAGGAACATATGATAGATTTGAAAACGTATTATTGGGCACAGTTCTGCCATAAATATATATTTCATATTCTAGGGTTGTATTATAAGCAAAATCACTGACTACTGTTGAAACTGCCCCGGCATTATATGGTGTAAAAAGCTCTTTGAAGGGGAGTAAAATATCTATATAAGGTTCTTTAGGCAAAAATTACTCCAAATTTTAAATTCAAAAGCGAATCTTTTATTAGGGATAATCCTTAGTTGGTTTAATAGCAAGCTTGATACCTATTTTTATTGTTCAGTCGTTTTTTTAATTGCTTTTTAAACTTTAGTAAAATTTGACTCCTACAGGAAGGTACTTAGTAACCTAAAACTGCTTTTAAATGAGGTCTTGAATGAATTTATCGGCATTTCAATCAAAGCCATTCCGACATTATTTAGCCTGTGTTTCCATAGCACTGCATGGCATGTGGGTGCAAAGACTGGTAGTAGCCTGGCTGGCATGGGATGTGTCTAGTTCACCCGCATTTGTGGGCTTCACAGCTTTTTTAAGCTTTGCGCCAACGATGATAACGGGCCCTTTTTTTGGTGTTTTAGCAGACCGTATTGAGATTAGAAACGCTGTTTTTGCTAATTATATTGTGATGCTAGTAATTTCAGTTACTTTTATTTTGTCGGCGTATCTAAGTGGTATTAACGAATTTACGGTGGTGCTATTTGCAACAGCCATTGGTATTACTGCATCCGCCAATCATCCGTTTAGAATGGCGTTTGCTGCACGACTAGGAAGCAAAGAACAGCTTTCCTCAATAATTGCAATAACAGCCCTTAACTTTAATATATCTAGATTAGTTGGACCAGCTATAGGCGGCGTTTTGCTGACTTTAGTTGGACCAACAGAGACATTATGGGTAACGAGTATTGGTTTTTTACCGATGATTTTTTTGGTTCGTAAGATCGCTATTAGACCTAGAGACTTTATTGAAAGGAACAAACAAAACTTCTTAAAGGCACTAATTGAGGGGTTTTCCTACACTAGAAAAGATCCGTTTATATTATATATTTTTAGTTTAACGATATGTGTAACAATAATTGGTCGCGGTTTGTTAGAAACGCTGCCCATTATTGCTCAAGGGCTATTTAAAACTGGTCCAAATGAATTAGGGTTCTTGACTGCGAGTGCTGGTGCTGGTGCAATATTAGCATCTTTTGCGAAGGCTGCTGGAAAACCACAGCAAGTGGGTGTGGTAGGCACTTTTGGCGTATTATCCTCAATAATTGTGCCTACTACTATAATTCTCATAGGATTATCACCTGATATTTTGATTACTGCATGCCTTGTTGCATTACTTGGATTTGCAACAACGTTTTTTGCAACTACTATGCAATCTGCAGCCCAACTTCAACTTACTGATGAATATAGAGGTAGGGTGATGAGTTTATGGACTATGATTGCAATGGGTGGCGCTGCAATTGGAGCATTATTGCTAGGGTCAATATCTGAAATTCTGGGCATTTCTTTTACGTTTATTATTCTTGGCGGCTTTACTACAACTATAACTACAGCTATTTTGATGTTTGTTCGCTTATCAAACTTACGATGAGCGTTTACTTGATTTTTTAAAAATATTTGGCGGCACTTTATTGAAAAATGATTGCTGGATTATTTTCACTTAAATACTATTTAATTTTATATTATTAGCTATTCTTGCTTAACCAATGATTTTTATGAATGTAAATCAATGAGACAGAATTCTTTTTTACCGCTGCTAACAAGTTGGATACAAAACAATCATTCCGCATGTTTAGTTATTGTAATCTCAACTTGGGGCTCTGCCCCTCGACAACCAGGTGCTCTGATGCTTGTGAGAGATGATTTACATATTGAAGGTTCAGTCTCTGGTGGCTGTGTTGAAGGTGAGGTTATTCGTTTAAGTCAGGTTGCTATGGAGGATGGCAAGGGTCGTTTAGAAAATTTTGGTATTGCTGACGAAACTGCTTGGGGAGTTGGATTGTCTTGTGGTGGAAGTATATCTGTTTTGATATTACCTGTTAAAGATAGTGGAATACCATTATCTGTTTTGAAAAAAGCATCAGCAGCTGAAAATAAAAGACAGCCATTGGACATTATATTTACTCTTTCAGATCTACAAAAATTAAAAATTGAAACCAAAAAACCTTCTATAGCAATGAATTTTGTTCATAAAAGCACTTTCGAGCAAAAAGAGCAAAAATTTACATTGCGAATTAGGCCTTGTAATCAACTCATTATAATTGGAGCAGGGCATATTAGCCAAGTGCTGAGCAAGCTGTCAGTTGCGATGGATTTAGATGTTACAGTTATAGAACCAAGGTCTATTTTTTTGAGTGAAAAAAGATTTCCCAACGTTGCAACAAGACTGGGTTGGCCGCAGGATATTTTGCCTGAACTACACGTTGACGAGCAAACAGCGATCGTAACACTTACTCATGATCCAAAGATTGATGATCCTGCTTTGCTGTATTCCTTAAAAACAAATGCCTATTATATAGGTTGTTTAGGGAGCACTAAAACACACAAATCGAGATTAGACCGATTAAAAAAAGCTGGTGTTGCGGAGCAATCTCTCACTAGACTTCATGGACCAGCCGGTATTCAGCTCGGAGGCAGGGCGGCGCCTGAGATAGCTTTATCAATTTTAGCAGAACTAATATCAATTTATCATAAAACGGACGTTTAAAAACCCATAGGCATATTAGGTAAAACAAAAAAAGAATCTTTTTATCCCAATTTTAAAAAAACATGTTTAAAATTGGCCGGTAAAAATTAATTTTTAAATTTAACATTGAACATTAGGCAAAAATAATCATGCAACTTAGGCGTTGGCAAAAAGAAATTATTGATGATTTTCAGTCTATTCTAGATTCTCATCGTCGCTTTATTATTAAGGCTCCAACTGGCGCTGGTAAAACGGTGCTTGCTAGTGAAATTATAAAACAATTTTATTCTGGAGAAAAAGTCATTGTTTTGTGTCATAGGTTGGTGTTGCTAGAGCAGCTTGAAAAAGCTTTGGCTAAGGAGCATAGAGTTAGGAAATTGGGTCTTAATCATACGGAAGCCGCTTTTTCGGATTATGATGTGCTACTATCAACTAGCACTCGTGCGAGAGACATATTAGATGATGCCATCGAACAAGCCAAACTTGTTATTATAGATGAGGCACATCGTGTTTCTCCTAACGGAACAGGGTACAAACGAATCCTGGATTGCTTTTTAGAAAATGGAAGAGATGATGCTCATATGTTAGGTTTGACCGCCTCACCAGAGAGAAGAACAGCAGACCAAAAAGACCAGTTAAGCCTAGCATTTGATGCTATCATTGATGGTGCAAACATGGATAAGTTGTTTGATGAGGGTATTTTGGTAAAACCACAATATAGACCTCACTTCATTCATGACTTGGATCTTGGAGACATTGATATTAGTAGTGGTGATTTTCCAGTAGCAAAACTGGCTCCTGCAATTATTAAGTCATCTATGATAAGTCATGCATGCTCTATCTATCTGGAAGAGCGGGAAAATGTTAGACCAATTCCAATTTCAGCATGGTTTTGTCCAGATGTTACAGTTGCTGAAACCACTGTTGAAGCGATTGAAGAATTGGGAATAAGTGTTTCTCTAATTACAGCTAGTACCCCAATTAAAGAGCGGATGCAGATGTTAACAGATCATGCAGAAGGTAAAGTAGAGTCTGTTGTTTCCGTTGGTGTTCTAGCCGAGGGATGGGACAATCCGCATTGTAATATTATTGTGCACATGCGACCAACATTATCAAAGGTCTTGTGGGGTCAGTCAGTGGGTCGTGGTTTGCGTGCAGCGGTTAATAAGGATACTTGTGTAGTAATAGATGTTTCTTCTAATTGGTCAACTTTTGGACCTGTAGAAAAATTGCAATGGACTCTCTGGTCTCACAGAGGCTCTTATTTAAAATTTAAAAATAGATTTGAATGGATAGCTCAGCAGCCGGTAGATGAGCAAACAAGTTATTATCTATGTGATAATAAATTAACTTCTGGTCTTAGATGTTCTCATATTTATAGAAAAGATAAATTTTCGGACTCAGGGTGTCCTGTATGTGGTTCGTTTTCAGCTATTGACATACATAAAGAGCAGAAAATGGATAGCTCCGTGAACGATATTGGATTACATCGTCTGTTCTTTGAACGTATTCCACAAGTATATGAAGAGATGAATCATAATATATGGCGCACACTTGGCAGCACAGCATGGACTGGAGCTGAAAAGCAGGAACTTATATTCCTTGCTTTTTGCAAGGCTTTTGAACTTGTGGATGGTCCACCATCAAGTTCTGATTCCGAATTCTGGAAAATTACACTAGATGGTGAAGCAGCTTTACGAAAATTCCTTGTCGAAAATAAAATTCAAATTGTCAAACAGGAAGAATTTAATCACGCTATATTGGTAGATGGTTTAATGCATGGTAAAAGAATAAGAGCATTGCAATCTAATCATGGCATATTATTGTGTGGACAGCAGTTTGAAGCTTTAGAGGAAGAGGAGCTAGAGCGCAAATATCAACGTGCGTTGCAAATCATTGAGAGAATTACAGTTATGGGTTGTTCAAGTCAGGATAACTTGCCTTATTTTAAGGCAAAGAATGTGGTTGTATTATGAATTCTGGTATTATAATTGCTCCTTCTATTTTAGCCGCTGATTTTGGAGATCTTTCAGCTGAAGTTAACAAAGTAGAAAAAGCTGGGGCAGATTGGATACATCTTGATATAATGGACGGTAATTTTGTTCCAAATATAAGCTTTGGGGCTCCTGTTATCTCTGCCCTTCGAAAAAGCTCATCAAGTTATTTTGATGCACATCTAATGGTGAGTAACCCAGAAACATTAATTACAGATATGAAACAGGTTGGATGCAACGGTATTACAGTACATTTTGAAGCGTGTAATCATCTTGATAGAGTTTTGTCAGTTATTAATGATCATGATTGTCGTGCTGGGGTCGCGCTAAATCCTCACACCGGTGTTGAAAATATCTCACAAGTTTTAGATAAAATCGGATTAATCTTAATTATGACAGTAAATCCAGGTTTTGGCGGTCAAAAATTTATTTCAACAATGTTAGATAAAATACAACTAGCTAGGAAACTAATTGGCGATAGGCCAATTCAATTACAAGTAGATGGTGGTATCACTGCTCAAACGGCTTCTTTAGCAGTTGCAGCTGGCGCAAATAATCTTGTTGCTGGTTCAGCTATTTTTGGTGCAGGCGAAGAGCAATATGAATCTCAAATAAAATCATTGAGGGGTAATTAAAATTTTATAATTAATAAAAAGTTTTATGCTTCTTACTTTTTGATCGAAGCACCTATATGTTTCTGACCTCGTCTTTGGGCTAATTTAACTTGTTTTTGCCTCTCTTTAAAACGCTCTTTTTGTTTAGGGCTTGTTTTTGAAATACACTTGGGGCAACTAATTCCAGGTTGATAGCTGCTTGTTTCCAGGTCAGCCTCAGACAAAGGTTGTCTGCAGGCATTACATAAGGTGTAGGCTCCTTTTTCTAATGTATGGTCAACAGTAACCCGATCATCAAACACAAAACATTCCCCTTGCCAAAGTGATTCATTAGAAGGAACCTCTTCAAAATATTTTAGGATGCCGCCTTGCAGATGATAAACCTTATCAAACCCAAGCCTTTTCATATAGGCTGTTGATTTTTCGCATCTAATTCCCCCGGTACAATACATAGCAATTTTGGTTGGTTTAATATTTTTTATCTGAGAGGCAAAATTGTCTGCCCAATTTGGAAAATTACGAAACGAACTTGTATTAGGGTTTATAGCGTCTTTAAATTTCCCAACAGCTATTTCATAATCATTACGAGTATCAATAACCAGTACATCAGGAGATAAAATCAAATTGTTCCAATCTTTGGGTTTTACGTAAATACCTCTTAATTTTGACGGGTTAATATCAGGTTTTCCCATAGTTACTATTTCTTTTTTTAGTCTTACTTTCATGCGGTGAAAAGGACAACTTTTATTTTGGGAATATTTTATTTCCAATTCTTTAAATTGAGGTTGCTTACATAACCAGTTAACAAATTTATTTATGCCGTTATGGCTCCCTGCAACTGTTCCATTTATCCCTTCCGGAGCAATAAGAATAGTTCCAAAAAGAGATTGTTTATCGCAGTAATTTTTTATTTTTGTTTTCCAATCATCTATTTTATTCAGGCTAACAAAATGATACAGAGTTGCGATCAAAAAAGGTATTTCCTCGGATCTTTTTAGCATTTTTTGTGCTTTTTTTTTCATATTAAAATATTGCTAAGCAGTAATTCAAATTTAATCTAAAGCCTAATAAACGTTTAGAAGGATATAGCATCTAACCTAATTTATCCGCAAGCATAGTTGTGAGTTGATGATTTAAAATAAAAATGAGCAATATTTGTTTTTTGATTTCTTTATAAAATTACAATAAGACGTTATGGTAAAAAAATCAGGCCGCTTTTGATTAGGGAAATTAAATATAGTTAAAATTTTTATCAGGATAGATTCGTTTTGGATATTATTGAAAATAGCCCAATATTAGAGGTGCGTAACCTCAAAAAAAATTATGACAAACTCTCAGTTTTAAAAGACATAAGTTTTTCAGCATATGCAGGGTCTGTAATTAGTTTCATTGGTTCCTCTGGGTCTGGAAAATCAACATTATTGCGATGCTGTAATTTGTTAGAGATTCCCCAGGCTGGTGAAATTATTTTCAAGGGGGAGGCTGTATCTTGGACTAATAAAACAGATTCTAGGCAGTTATCTGATAAAAAGCAGATTATTAAGTTTAGAACCAATTTATCAATGGTTTTCCAATCATTTAATTTATGGTCTCATTTGTCGATTTTGGATAATGTGATTGAAGCGCCAGTTACCGTTCTTAGAAAAGATAGGCACATTATGCGAGATGTAGCCTATTCTCTCCTCGAAAAAGTTGGTATCGCAGACAAAGCAGATGCTTGGCCAGCTCAATTATCAGGTGGTCAACAACAAAGGGCGGCCATCGCAAGAGCACTTGCAATGGAACCTGATGCTTTATTATTTGACGAGCCTACATCTGCTCTTGACCCTGAGCTTGAACAAGAAGTGGTGAAAGTTATAAAAGATCTTGCATCAGAGGGGCGTACCATGCTTTTAGTGACTCATGATATGCAGTTAGCGCGAGATTTATCAGATCGAGTGTATTTCCTGCATCAGGGAATTGTCGAAGAGGAGGGTCATCCAGACAGTTTGTTTGGAAAACCCAAATCTAACCGGCTAAAGCAGTTTTTAAGTGCAGCTGCGAGTTGAATTGAAATGCACTTAAATGTTTAGATAGGAGAAATGACATGAAAAAAATTCTAATTGCAGCTGTTTTTGCAAGTTTTGCAATAAGCACAGTCTATGCAGATACCGTTCGAATGGGAACAGAAGGTGCCTATATGCCCTATAACGGCATTGATGATAATGGCCAATTTATAGGATTTGAAATTGACCTTGGAAACGAATTATGTAAGCGAGCAAATCTTGACTGCGCGTGGGTAAAGAATGATTGGGACTCAATTATTCCAAACTTAAAAGGGGGAAATTACGACACTATAATAGCCGGTATGTCTATTACAGAAGAGCGTATGAAAGAAATCGATTTTACCAGACCTTATACTATGCCAGACCCTTCAACATATGTTACATTATCAGGAGCGTCTGTTGATTTAAAATCCGGTGTGATAGCCGCTCAAACTGGAACAATACAGGCAAGTTATATAGTTGATTCTGGAGCCACCTTGGTAGAATTTGCTACACCAGATGAAACAATCGCCGCCGTTAGAAATGGTGAAGCAGATGCTGTTCTCGCTGATGACGCATTTTTAAAACCTTTTGTGCAAGAATCAGGTGGTGAATTAAGTTTTGCGGGTGACAGCGTTTTTATTGGAGGAGGCGTTGGAATGGGTATTCGTAAATCAGATTCTTCTTTGAAAGAAAAATTCAATTCAGCAATCAACTCAATGTGTGATGACGGTTCATTGAATTCTCTCATTACTGAATGGGAAATCAGTGAAACTTTTCCAGATTGCAAATAAAAAAGGAGGCAAGGCGTAGATTTATATTGGTCTGCGTCTTTGCCAACTATTAATTTTAGTCAATATAAGCTAATTCCCAGATAAAAGGATTGCCAATGTTTAATGTTTGTGCTGATCCATCGACATTAACAGAGTTTTTCTGGGTAATATGTTATTTAACTACCGCTAAACATTTTGCGTTTTACGTATCATTTTTTGTTGTTTTAGTGTTGTTGGCAATTGCTGCTCCCCTATCTCTGTTGTTTGGATTTATTGCTACAATCGGCACGCGCTCATCTAACTGGTTTATCCAAATATTTTCGAAGAGCTATATTAATATGGTTAGAGGTATACCAGATGTTGTTTTCTTTTTGTTTGTGCCTTTAGCACTTGACCAGTTTTTTGAACTTATTCGTCATAAAATAATATGCTTTGATGTAGTGGAACCAATATGGCAGGGTACAGATTTCGTTGTTTGTAAGGCAGCTAAACTACCTTTATCAACAGCAGATTTGTGGGTGCATCAGCTTTACGCATTTACATTAGCATTGATTGCTTTTGCAATCGTTTTTGGTGCTTTTGCGGGCAATGTTTTAAGTGGGGCTATGAGATCAGTCTCTAAGACACAAACAGAAACCGGTGCTGCTTTCGGATTTACGCAAAAACAAATTTTTTGGCGAATTTTAGTACCCCAAATGTGGATATATGCAATTCCTGGCCTATCAAATTTATGGATGTTATTAATTAAAGCAACGCCACTATTATTTTTGCTGGGAGTTGAGGACATAGTATATTGGGCACGAGAGCTGGGTGGGTCTAAAACTTCTATGTATGCTTACCCTCACCCAGATTGGAGGGTTTATTATTTTGCTGGGTTATTGGTGTTTTATTTATTAATGACATGGGCAAGTAGTAAGGTGCTAAAACGGCTTCAAATAAAACTAAGTAAAGGTCAGGCAACAATGGCTGGCAAAGAGCTGCAAGGATATTAAAGATGAGCTCTTGTTGGGTAACATTACAGGATTATGGTCTGCGTTCAATTGGGATCGGTGAACGTATCTTGCCAAAAACTGATATTACGATATGTGAACAGGTTGTATTAATTGGCTCAGGGGTGATTTGGAATATTTATTTTGGATTAATTGCTGTTTTTTTTGGTTTTTGGTTTTCAATAATGCTTGCTGTAGGTAAAAACAATAAGCTTGCACTTTTTAGAATACCATCTGAAAGTATTATTTTTGTATTTAGAGGGTCTCCTCTTTTTATTCAATTTTTCTTTGCTTATGAGTTTTTCGTACTTCTACCTAAAGTTGGCATTGAATTTGATTTAGGATTCATAACATTGTCTGCTGAAACGCGCTGGCTCACAAGAGCTTGGCTTGGTGGATTAATCGTACTTTTTTTTAATACTGCCGCATATTCAGCAGAAATATTTTACGGTGCAATTCGCTCTGTTCCTTCCGGTGAATTAGAAGCAGCGGAGGCATATGGCATAACTGGATGGAGTAAATTCTGGAGGATTATTTGGCCCTCCATGTTACGTCTGGCTTGGCCCTCATATACTAATGAAGCTATTTTTCTATTTCATGCTACATCACTAATTTTTTTCTCTGGCTTTCCAGCCTGGCGGCAGTCTGGTGACGCATTATATTACGCCAATTATTTTGCAGATAGGACATTTAATCCGTTTTTGCCTTATCCAATAGTGGCAATGTATTTTATATTATTAACATTCGTCATAATTTCTATATTTGGGGTCGCTAATAAGTATCTAAACAGACACCTTGATATTGACCAGAGAGCAAAAATCCAACTATCAATAAATATATTGAGGTAATTATTGGCTCATTTTCATAAGATTAGGAGGTAAAAATAAGCATTGAACATCTAAAGATTCAATTACAAGCTGATACCGCAGGCTCTTTTTATAATTTATCTTATTATCATTTTGCCCCGGATGGGAAAAGTAATTTTCCTAAAATATTTTTACAGGCAGGCCTGCATGCAGATGAGCAGCCAGGAACGCTCATTTTGCACTATTTATTAGAGATGTTGGAGACGGCAGATAAGTTGGGGAAACTTAATGCTGAATTTTTCGTTTTTCCCATGGTAAATCCAATTGGAATGGCACAGATTTATAATCACCATCATAGTGGTAGGTTCGATTTTTCCACTGGAATAAATTTTAATCGTAATTGGCCAGACCTTGCAGAATGCATTATTAGTGAAGATGGAGAAATAATTAAAAATTTAACGCAAGATGTTGAAGAAAACAAAAATAAAGTTTTATCAGCCGTAGAAAAATGGATATCAAACCAGAAACCGATAACCGCTTTAGAAAGACTCCGGCTTGAAATAATAAAAATAGCAATGGGTTGCGATGTAGTTTTGGATTTGCATTGCGACGTTCAAGCATTAAACCATATTTATATCGTTCCGCAATTAATGCCTGAATACCAAGACCTAGCTGACTGGATGGGTTCCTATGTAACTTTAACGGCTGAAAATTCAGGTGGGGGTTCTTTCGATGAAATTTGGCCAAGGTTATGGATAGATATGCAAAGGCGTTGTCCAGATAAACCCATTCCAAAGCCAGTACTATCCGCAACGCTGGAATATCGAGGATTAGTTGATGTTGAAATATCTTTAAATAGAAAAGATGCAGAAAATTTAATGGGATTTTTTAGTTCGCGTGGGTTTGTTAATTCAAAAACTGATAATACATGTTCTCCCATGCCGCCAGCTTTGCCATTTAATGCTACTCAGATTATCAAATCAGAGGTAACTGGATTGGTTTGTTATGAAGTACAGCTTGGTCAAAATGTAGCAGAAGGAGAATTAATTGCAAACATACTTTTATTAGATGGACCAGAAGCTTATCGTGTTAAGGTTCCAATATATGCAGGAACTAGTGGTATTGTTTTCTCTATGATGCTTCAAAAATATATTTGGAAGGGTCAACCTATAGCAAAGATAGCAGGAAGGACTGCCCTACCCGACAGAGGTGGGGTACTTTTGGAAGCTCGTTAAAAAAAATTTAGCAGTTGTTAGATTTTATTTTTTTTTAGTAATTGGGTAATTTTATTTCGGAGGTTCGATGACTCTGTGCTGACCATGGATGAAAATGAACCCTGTAAAGAACCATCTCTACCGATAAGATATTTATGAAAATTCCATTTGGGACGAGACCTCCAACCAAGTTCGTCATTAACCCATTTGTAGAAAGGATGTGCCCCGTTTCCTTTAACTACGGTTTTTGCAGTCATTGGAAAGTTTATGTTAAAATTCACCTCGCAAAAGTTTTTAATCTGAACATTTGTACCTGGTTCTTGTCCCCCAAAATCGTTGCTGGGAACGCCTATTACCACTAATCCATCTGATTTAAATTCATCCCACAGTGATTGCAATCCTTCATATTGGTTAGTAAACCCGCATTCAGAGGCAGTATTAACAACAAGTATTACATTACCCGTAAAATCAGACAGAGGTATAATACCTCCTTCAATTGAGTCAAAATTAAAATCATATGCAGATTTAGCATTTGCCATAGATGGAATACCTAAGTTTATGATGGTTATTATAAGAAGAAACCAGTTTAAATGCTTAATATTCATAAATAACCTTCAATATTGCTTTTATTATTTGAATTAAAGACATGGTGTAATTTGTCTCAAAAACAAGTAATGGCTCGGAAAGTATTAGAGATAAAATTAAAAAATATTAAAAAATAGATATATTTTAGGCTAATAGCCATAAATCATTTAGAAACTCATTTATAATTTTTTCCCCAGCTAATCCAATTATCTGGTTTCTTAAGCTTGCAATAGGTCCGTTAGTGCGAAAAATATCTCCAGATATTTGACTTTTTCTAGCAACAGAATGAGCTTCTGGCATACGTATTTTTATCATTTCATTTAACGTATCAGAAACACAAAAACCCTTTGCTAAAACAGTCTCAATACATGCAATATCCATAAATGATTGACCAGCACCTTGAGCTAAATGAGGTGGCATAGGATGGGCTGCGTCACCTATTAATGTTACTGAACCTCTTCGCCAGTTGAATAAGGGTTCACTATTTTTTACAGATATTATTTTCCAGTCGTTCATTCTTTTCTCAAGCAGTGATAAAATTGGATGATAGGATAAAATAGATTGGATGGAGTTTTTAGAAAAAGCGCTCTCAGAAAATGAAAATACAAAATTTACATCTTGGCCATTTCGGATTGGGTAGGACACTAAATGGCATGAATTGCCAAGCCATAACTGTACATTTGGAAAAGAAAAACCTGGTGGGATGTCTTTTGAAGGAAATATACCTCTATAAATAGCATATCCAGAATTTACTTGGCTGGCTGTTGGATTTACAAATTGTCTTGTTTTACCTTCCCAGCCATCCGCACCCACTATGAGGGGGGCTGTGATTACATCGGAGTTATCGAGAATTAAAGTTGTATAATTAAGTTTTTGGGTAATGGATAATACTTTAGCATCAATAAATTTGATAAGGGGGTTTTTTAAACATATTTTTAATAAGGTTTGATGAAGGTCCTGGCGTGCAATTGATACGTATGTAGTTTTGTTTTCTGATAGCGATATTTTTGCAAGGGTCGATGCCAAATCTAAAGATTTTATGTCTACCGCTAAAAGCCTAGTTGCCTTATCTAAAATTTCACCTTTTAAACCTAAACTAGATAAGGCAGCTAATCCGTTTGGTGCAATTTGTAATCCACCAAAAAGTTGTGGCTTGTTATTAGGTGCTATGACTCTGATTTTATGTCCATATTTCGCGAAGGCAATGGCCGCTCCAAGACCACTAAAACTATTACCAATAATTATAATTTCTTCGCTCATCTTTTTTATTTTATGCAGAAGTTAAAAAAAGGCCGACTGTAAGCCGACCTTTTTTGAAAATAATAAAGTATTTTAGAAATGCAACATATTCATTAAATAAGAAGTGGAGAAATTACCAAACTAACAATGGCCATAACATTGATTAAAATGTTCATAGAAGGACCAGAGGTATCTTTAAGTGGGTCTCCAACAGTATCTCCAACTACGGCTGCCTTATGCACATCAGAGCCTTTACCGCCAAAATTTCCCTTCTCTACGTGTTTTTTTGCATTATCCCATGCTCCACCAGCATTTGCCATCATAAGTGCCATCATTACACAACATATCAATGCTCCTCCTAATGTGCCACCGAGAGCTTTTGGACCAAGGCCAAAACCAATAACAACCGGTGCGAGCACAGCAAGTGAACCTGGGAGAATCATTCGACGTAACGCAGCACGTGTAGCGATATCAACACATCTTGCTGTATCTGGTTTTGCTTTTCCTTCCATAAGGCCAGGAATTTCCTTGAACTGACGACGAACTTCAATAATCATTTCGAAGGCAGCGTCACCAACAGCAGTCATTGTTATAGAGCTAACGATAAAAGGGAAAATACCTCCTATAAACATACCAACTAGAACTATGGGGTCATTAATTGCGAGAACAAAATCGGGGTCTCCGTTACTAACTTTCACAATGTAAGCACTTATCAAAGCTAGTGCAGCTAGAGCAGCAGCACTAATTGCAAACCCTTTTCCGATAGCAGCAGTGCTATTACCAACCTCATCAAGTGAGTCAGTTATCTCTCGTGTTTCTGAGCCCATCTCAGCCATCTCGGCGATCCCACCAGCATTGTCTGCTACAGGACCATAGGCATCAATTGCCATGGTTATTCCAACAGTGGCTAACATTCCGACAGCAGCCATTCCAACACCATAAAGTCCAGCTGAAAGATTTGCGAAGAATATAATTGCTGCGATCGTAAGAACAGGAATTGCCACAGATTGCATTCCTATCGCTAGTCCTGAAATCATAACGGTTGCAGGGCCTGTTTCACCGTCTTTAGCAATTTTTCTTACAGGTGCTCCCCCGGTGTAATATTCAGTCACTAATCCAACGATAATACCACCAATTGCGCCGACGAGCACGGCATTCCAGACGCCAACGGATGCGCCCATGCTGGTTATAACAAAATAAGCTGCAACAATAAAAACTACTGCTGAGCCAATAGTACCAAATCGTAAGGCGACATCAGCACTTTTGTTTGAGAACAAACGAACTGACAAAATACCAAGCAGTGAACATACAAGACCAGTGGATGCAAGAGCGAGAGGCATAAATTGCAATACTGCTCTGTCCCCCCCTAAACCCTCTAAAGAAGCCATGGACATTGATGCAGCTAGGGCCATAGATGCAATCATAGCACCACAGTATGATTCAAAGATATCAGACCCCATGCCTGCTACATCACCAACGTTGTCACCAACGTTATCAGCGATGACGGCTGGATTACGAGGGTCATCCTCTGGAATTCCGGCCTCAACTTTGCCCACCAGGTCTGCTCCAACATCTGCTGATTTAGTGAATATACCTCCACCAACACGACTAAATAGAGCTACAGAAGAACCTCCCATTGCGAAACCTTCAATAGATTCAATGCCGTGTAAGCTACCTCCCATAAATCCGTATAGCACGCCAATTCCTAACAAACCCATGGAGGCTACGGTGAGACCCATAATTGAGCCTCCAAAAAATGCAACATTTAATGCTTCAGAAGCTCCTTTAGTTTTAGCGGCAACAGCAGTTCTAACATTTGCTTTTGTAGCAGTGTACATGCCAATGTAACCAGCCGTACCAGAACACAGTGCTCCCAGCGCAAATGCTATAGCGGTACCTTCCCCCAAACTAGCATATAGTGCAATAATACAAATTAAACAAAAGACTGCAAGTCGCTTATACTCGCTCGCCATAAATACCATGGCGCCAAGGTGTATTTCATCAGCTATATCTTTCTCTGGCCCACTGCCAACGGGTGATTTTTTGATCCACTGATAAACGAAAAAAGCGACTAATAAGCCAAACGCCCCAAGAGCAACAGGAATAAACGCGCTGGTCATGATTAAATTACCTCTTATAAAGTGATTTTAAAGAAAATATGCACAGCCTAAAAGCAGTTTGGCCAAGCGTGCTAGGTTATAATGTCAAAGTTTTATCCTGTAAAGTATAAACCCTTATTCTATTGATAGACTTTAATATTTTTCATCTAAAATTAAAGGTAATTGAATATAAATCAGTCCTATGATAAAATGATATCGTTCGAAACGCTGATTGGGAGAGTCTGTTAATAAACCTAATCTTTTAGGATTTATATACAGCGCCGAAGGAGCACAAGCCTCATAATCTCTCAGGCAAAAGGGTCAATCAGTGTGAACAGTCTGGAAAGTGACTGAAAAAAGTCCACCGAAGGGGAAACTGTGTGGAAAAGAAATTTTCTCATGGGAAACTCTCAGGTACAGAGACAGGCGAGGTGTATTTTGAATGTCAATTGATGGCATTTGTACATCTTGGAGTCTTTAGAAATGAAAACAATTGCAGTTATTGGAGCTGGTGTTACTGGGGTAACCACAGCATTTGTATTGCGTGAACTTGGATATAAAGTGACTGTTTTTGAAAAACAGAGATACCCCTCTATTGTGACTTCTTATGCTAATGGGGGACAACTTTCAGCTAGCAATGCAGAAGTTTGGAATCACTTTAGGACCATTCTAAAAGCGATAACGTGGTTACTGAAAAAAGATGCTCCACTCAAAATAAATTTTTGGCCTAATTGGCATAAAGTAAGTTGGTTAGCTGAATTTTTGCTTCAAACCAAAAATTATAAAAAAAATACTATACAGACAGTTAAGATGGCAATTGAGTCTCGCAAATATATGGAGAAAATTGTTGATGATGCTGGAATAGAATTTGATAAATCAAATTGTGGTATTTTACACATTTATAAAAGTCACAAAGAATTTGAGCATGCTCATAGAGTAAATGAACTTTTAGCATTAGGAGGCTTAGAGCGTCGTAGATTAACAGAGAATGAAATTTTAACGATAGAGCCTAATTTAGAAAAAACATTTGTAGGTGGATACTATACCAAAACAGACTCTACAGGTGATATTCATAAATTTACAACTAATTTAGCGAGAGTTGCAATGGATCGTGGTGTCAATTTCCAACAAAGTGTAGATGTAAAATCAATAAAAGTATTGGGTTCAGAAGTAAAAATAAAATTTAATGGTAAGGATTCTCAAGACCAAATAGAAACTTTCGACATGTGTGTTATTTGTGCAGGTGTTGCCAGTCACAAGTTTGCAAAAATGCTTGGGGATAGGGTAAATATTTATCCAGTTAAAGGTTACTCGATTACAGTCCCGTTACCTGACTTAATTTCTCAGAAAAAAGCTCCTAATGTAAGTTTACTTGATGATGAAGCAAAAATAGTTACCTCAAGGTTGGGGAAGAATAGATTTAGGGTTGCTGGTACTGCAGAAATAGCAGGGCATAATTTGGATATTTTAGACGCTCGTATTAAACCTCTAAAAAACTGGGTGGAATCAAATTTTCCTGAAGTTTCGACCAAAGATGCTCAGCCTTGGGCAGGATTGAGACCAATGAGGCCAAATATGATGCCCCTTGTCTCGCAAGGCAATGAACCAAATGTTTTCTACAACACCGGTCATGGACATTTAGGATGGACTCTTGCATGTTATACGGCGAACATGGTAGGCGAATTGATTATTGGTTCTGATACATAGATGTTATTCTGGATTTTTTTAGAAGATAGAAAAAAGCAATGATTGTCTCATGAAAATATCCCCAAACCAGCTTGTTATTATAAAACCTGATGATTGGCATTTACATGTTAGGGACAAGGAGATAATGAAGGCCGTATTGCCTGAAAGTTATCGCTGGGCCTCAAGAGCTATAATAATGCCAAATCTCGTCCCTCCTATAACAACAGGGGAAGATGCTCGTTTATATGCTAATAGAATAAAGGCCTGTATAGATAAAGATATAAATTTCGAGCCATTGCTGACCCTTTATTTAACTGAAGAAACAGAAGCAGAGGATGTTGTCTCAGCCTATAGGAAAAAAATTATTAAAGCTGTAAAATTGTACCCTGCAGGTGCGACGACAAATTCATCTAATGGCGTTAAAAATATTGACAGTGTATATTCAGTTCTAGGGGCAATGTCGGAGCAGGGTATACCTTTATTAATTCATGGTGAGGTTACTGATCCGCAGATAGATATATTTGACCGAGAGGCAGTTTTTATTGAAAAAATTTTAGTCCCTTTACGAAATGATTTTCCAGATTTGAAGATAGTAATGGAGCATATTACAACTGAGCAAGCAGTTTCCTATGTTCTTAATGAAGAAAAAAATTTAGCTGCAACGATCACCCCTCATCATCTGGTTGTAAACCGAAACGTTATGCTTTCTGGAGGTATTAAACCCCATTATTATTGTCTGCCTGTGTTAAAGAGGGAGTCTCACCGATTGGCTTTGATAAGAGCAGCGACCAATGGTGATAACCGATTTTTTCTTGGTACTGACAGTGCCCCTCATATAGACAAAACAAAAATTGATGTTTGCGGGTGTGCTGGCGTTTTTAATGCACCTTTTGCAGTAGAGATCTTAGCTCAATTATTTGATAATTTAGGAGTGCTGAATAGATTAGAGGCATTCTTAAGTCTGCATGGCGCAGAATTTTATGGGATGCCATATAATAAAGAGAGGTTAACTTTGAAAAAAACAGATATACCCCTTCAAATGCCCGAAAATCTTGAAACAAAAGAAGGAAAAATTACGATTTTTGATCCATTAATGGAAGTTTACTGGCAGATCGTGAAATAGCACTTTAATTATTTTACTTGTTGGGCGTCAGTAAAATGCTTATAAATCATTAATGGTATCTCTCAACTGTAATAAGGAGCGATGAATTATGGAAAGATCCAATCTTTTTTTGTTGATAGGTGTTATAGCAGCAGCTGTTGTTATATTTTTGAATTTTGACTCATCCAACATAAAAACTAGTCAGGTTTCTGAAGCAGGCGGGGAGTTAAAAATTTATAATTGGTCCGACTATATTGCAGAGGATACAATTTCAAATTTTGAGGCTGAGACCGGCATAATCGTCACTTATGATATGTATGATTCTAACGAGGTTTTGGAAGCCAAGATGTTAGCGGGCTCGTCAGGGTATGATCTTGTTGTACCCACAGCAGATTTTCTAGCTCGTGGTCGAGAAGCAGGGGCCTATCAGGATATGGATTTGTCAAGAATTCAAAATGCCTCTAACCAAGATCCTGAGATTCAAGCTCAAGCAGATAGAATGGTTGGATCAAATTCAGCAGGTTTAGTCTATATGTGGGGATCAACCGGAATTGCTTATAATGAGGATATGGTTGTTGAGAGACTTGGTGATGACGCTCCCACAGATAGCTGGTCGCTTATTCTGGACCCAGCAAACGCAGCAAAATTGGAGGATTGCGGTATTGCCATTTTAGATGCACCAACAGATGTTTTGCCTAATGTAATGACATATCTTGGATACCCTGGGACATCGATGGAGAAATCCCATTTTGAAGCTGCTGGTGATGCACTTTCTGCTATCCGGCCTTATTTAAGATACATCAATTCAAGTCAGTCAATAAATGACATTGCAAATGGGGATATCTGTGCAGCAATCATGTGGTCTGGAGACGCGTTTCAAGCAGCTTACAGAGCCGAGGAAGCAGAAAATGGGCATGTTATTGATTATTATATTCCAAATGAGGGAACAAATCTTTGGTTTGATGTGATGGCAATTCCTGCTGATGCAAAAAATGTTGATAACGCTTATAAATTTGTAGATTATATGATGCGTGCTGACGTGGCAGCGGCGAATGTGAATTATGTTTGGTATGCAAGCGGCAATGAAGCGGCTAGACCAGACATTGATCCAGAAATTCTATCCCATCCAGGAATTTATCCTACCGAAAAAGCTAAGGAAAAGCTCTTTGTTACACCTGTCTATGATGCACAAACTGACAGAATTGTTACTCGTGTTTGGAATAGGTTTTCTGCTGGCAATTAGAATTTAGCTGAATATAGAACAAGTAATTAGTAATGGAAGCCACCTTCAATATAAAGGGAAAGTGGCTTTCATTTTTTGACAATACATGAAGAACGGCATTGTCACATGGCCCCTTTTATCAGAATTCAGAATATCTCAAAAAAATATGGTAAATTATTAGCGGTAGATAACGTATCATTTAATTTAGAAAAGGGAGAGCTGTTTAGTCTGCTGGGTCCTTCAGGTTGTGGTAAGACTACATTATTAAGAATATTAGCTGGTTTTGAGATAACTACCGAAGGTTATGTTGAGATCGACGGTCAAGATATGGTAGATGTCGATCCGGCGGATAGGCCTGTGAATATTATGTTTCAAAATTATGCTCTTTTCCCACATATGAGTGTTTCAAATAATATTGGTTATGGTTTAAAACGGGCCTCCCTCCCTGACAATGAAATAAAAAGTCGTGTTAGTGAATTACTAGAGCTTGTTCATCTTAATGGAATGGGTGAACGAAAACCATCCACTCTTTCCGGTGGACAAAGACAGCGTGTTGCGCTAGCGAGGGCCCTTGCAAGGCGTCCTAAACTATTATTATTAGATGAACCACTCGCTGCTTTAGATAAAAAGCTAAGGTCTGAAACACAATTTGAACTTTGTAAAATTCAAGAACAGCTTGGCACGACTTTTGTTGTAGTAACGCATGACCAAGAAGAAGCAATGACGTTATCAACAAGAATTGGTGTCATGAACAACGGAAAATTAGTCCAAGTTGGAACGCCTAACGAAATATATGAGCAACCACAAACTACATTTGTTGCAGATTTTGTAGGGGAAATCAGTTTTATTGAAGTAACAGTAAAAGAGCAAAAAGGGCCTTATTGGCTGATGCAAGGTGCGGTTCCGATTCATGTATCAACCGGAGCAAAGTTAAGAATAAATCAAAAAGTTAATCTTGCTCTTAGACCAGAAAAAATTTCACTCACCTCAAAATCAACAGGAAAAATAAACGAATTTCCAGTCAAAGTTATAGATTGGGCATTTTATGGAGCTGGAACCCAATATAGGGTTGTTGGGCCAGGAGGTATAAATTTAAAGCTATATGAGTCGCATAACATTCCAAGCAAATCGAATGCTCGACAACCAGAAACAGGCTTTATTAATTTTTCACCAGATTCAATCATAATTCTTGAAAGATAAATAAATGAACTATTTTTTTCAAAAATTTGGGCGAATTCTAGTTATTTGGCTACCGCTGGGATGGCTTTTATTATTCTTCATGTTTCCATTAGTAGAAATGATCAATGTTTCCTTTTCAGAGGCGAGGCGAGCAGTACCGCCATATATTCCTGCTTTTCAAATTGGTTCTGGAGGTTTTACTTTTAGCCCAGTTTTGGACAACTATCTTTTAATTTACGAATATTGGGAAGATTACTTATGGCCTGCAATTAATAGTATAAGGTTAGCATTTTTTTCAACTTTGTATTGTCTTTTATTCGCTTATCCGATGGCTTGGTGGATAGCCCGGTCAAATAAATCGATTCAGCACATTTTACTTATATTAGTATTAATGCCTTTTTGGACTTCTTCACTTTTAAGAATGTATGCATTAATTGGCCTGTTGAACCCAAATGGATTTATTAATGATGTTTTAATATGGGCAGGTATTACTGTAACTCCTATTCAAATGATGCAAACTGATTTTTCTATTTATTCTGGCATGATACTTACTTATTTACCGTTAATGATCTTACCACTTTATGCTTCTCTTGTGCGGCTAGATGTTTCTATAATTGAGGCAGCAGCAGACCTCGGGGCAAAGAAATGGGATATATTCAGAACAATAGTTTTGCCACTAAGTATTCCTGGAATTGTAGCAGGAAGTCTTCTAGTATTCATTCCCGCTGTTGGAGAATTTGTGATACCTGCATTACTTGGAGGACCGGAGCAATTAATGCTTGGGAAAGTAATTTGGACCGAATTTTTTAGGAATAGGGATTGGCCTGTCGCTGCAGCAATAGCAATAATATTAATTGCAATTATTATACTGCCTATTGTTTAT
This sequence comes from uncultured SAR116 cluster alpha proteobacterium, assembly GCA_902520885.1. Lineage (GTDB taxonomy): Bacteria > Pseudomonadota > Alphaproteobacteria > Puniceispirillales > Puniceispirillaceae > UBA5951. The sequence goes on along the minus strand of CABYPW010000004.1, from coordinate 17,894 downwards.
GCAAGGTATCAGGATAGGGAGCGTATAAGCTGATGCGTCGGGATGTTCCATTATTAATTAAGGCATTGGGTATCGCAGGATTTGGTATTTTATATATTCCCGTTATGATAATGATTATTTATAGCTTTAATAGCAGTAAACTTGTTGCTGTTTGGGCAGGCTTTTCAACTAAATGGTATAAAGAACTTTGGACAGATGATATTTTGCTTACAGCTCTGTATAAGTCACTCCTTATTGGTGTAAGCTCGGCAACAATTTCAACGGTATTCGGATTATTAATTGCAATTGCCTTTGTAAGATTCTCAGTTTTTAAGGGCAGATTAATTTTAAGCCTCGTTGCCAGCGCGCCTCTAGTAATGCCAGAGGCAGTTACTGGTTTATCAATGTTATTATTATTTATTGCAATGGAAATAAGTTTTGGTTGGCCATCTGGTCGTGGTGTGGACACCATCATGATCGCTCATGCCACTTTCGGGATGTGTTTTGCTGCAGTTGTAATCCAAACAAGACTCCGTGATATGGATAAATATCTTGAGGAAGCAGCAAGAGATTTAGGGGGAAGGCAACCTTTTGTTTTCTTATCTATTACTTTGCCACTTATTCTTCCCTCAATTATAGCTGCGTGGTTGTTGTCATTTACACTAAGTTTTGATGACTTAGTGATCGCCAGTTTTGTAAGTGGCCCTGGTAGTTCAACACTTCCGATAGTAATTTTTTCAAAAATTCGTCTTGGAGTGTCACCGGAGATTAATGCTATTGCAACTTTAATGATACTTACTATTTCTATACTGGTTTTATTTGGCAGTATCCTAGTTTTAAAGCGAGAAGATAAAAAATGAATTTAACACAAGTGAAAAAATGGTTTTAGAAAAATAATCATTAATTCTTTTAACTTCTAATAAATTGGGGTAGACCTGCTAAAATTAGAAAAGCTTTTAAATTTAATGATTAACTATAACCATACACCAAAAAAAGTAATTGCACAGTCTACAGCAAGAATGTTGCTAGATATTGGGGCGGTTCACGTTAATGCAGTTAAACCTTTTGTCCTCACCTCGGGTTCAATTAGCCCTGTTTATGTTGACTGCAGAAAATTAATATCTTTTCCAAGAATAAGAGCTGCTTTAATGAGCTATTCTGTTTCTTTGTTAGCTGAGGCCGTTGGTATTGAATATTTTGAAGCCGTGGCGGGAGGTGAGACGGCAGGCATTCCATTTGCAGCCTTTTTAAGTGAGCGGCTAGCTCTACCAATGCTGTATGTTCGCAAAAAAGCAAAAGGATTTGGAAGAAATGCGCAGATAGAAGGTCACCTTGAATCTGGCTCAAAAGTTTTATTAGTAGAGGATTTAGCGACTGACGGAGGAAGTAAGTTTATGTTTGCAGATGCATTGCGCAATGCGGGGGCAAACTGTGACCATATTTTAGTAATTTTTTATTATGATCTATTTGCTGATGCCCAAAAAAAACTGACGGAACATGGGCTTAATCTTCATTATTTAGCAACTTGGTGGGATATTTTAACTGAATTGAAATCTTTGGATAGATTTGACGAAAAAACAGTTTTAACAGTTGAGGCATTTTTGAATGACCCGGTTGGGTGGTCAGATACAAACATTGATAAATATTCCTAAAAATAGGTGATAACTCTAATGGCTATATTTAATCTTGGTTCTATAAATCTGGACTATTTTTATAGATTACCACATCTTGTGTCTGCTGGTGAGACGCTCGCGGCAGTAGGGTACGATATTTTCCTTGGTGGAAAAGGTGCAAATCAGTCTGTAGCGCTTGCAAAAGCAGGCGCTCATGTTTCCCATATTGGTGCATTTGGAAAAAGAGACGAGCATTATTTGAGAGAAATGAGAGAGGCTGGGGTAAATCTCAATAACATTGCTTTATTGGAAACAGAGTCTGGTCACGCTGTTGTTATGGTAGATAATGAAACTGGGGAGAATCAGATTGTTCTCTCTGGTTCCGCTAATAATAAGATATCAAAAAAACAGATAGAGTCTGCACTTTCAAATGCAAAAACCACTGATTGGGCTTTGGCACAAAATGAAACATCGTTAGTTCATGAATTTCTGGTTTCTGCCAAGGAAAAAGGCCTAAAAATATGCTACAGCGCTGCACCATTTGTTGCTAAACAAACGGCCTCTCTACTACCCTTCACCGATTTGCTGGTGGTTAATGAAGGAGAAGCTAATGCATTAATAAAATTTATAAATAAAGATGTATTAGAACTTGGCTTACCACATCTGGTAATTACTCTTGGGTCAAAAGGGGCGCGTTATATTGGTGAAGAGGGAGACTTTTTCGTCTCGCCATTTGAGGTAAGTCCTGTAGATACAACGGGAGCAGGAGACACCTTTCTTGGATATTTACTCGCTTCTTTAAGTAAGGGTATGTCCATGGAACAGGCATTGAGCTATGGCTCTGCAGCAGCATCTTTGCAAATCACAAAACAAGGTGCGTTAGCAGCTATTCCATCATTACAGGAAGTTGAGACCTTTATCGGAGAAAATTCATTGGAACAGCGTTGATGGCAGCCCAAAAGATTATCATAGATACAGATCCTGGAATAGACGATGCAATGGCAATCCATCAAGCCTTTGCAGACACTAGATTAGAAGTAATTGGATTAACCACAATTTTTGGTAACGTATATGTAAACCAAGCAACGCGAAATGCGTTATGGTTAGCAGAGCAAGGCGCCTATAAATGCTCTGTTTCTGAGGGTGCAGCAAAACCAATTCTTCAGAAAATGAACACTCCTTCTTTTCATGTTCATGGAGCGCAGGGTTTTGGAAATTTTGTCGATATTAATCCGATTGGAAAAGCAGACCCAAGACCAGCACATGTCTTTTTATCTGAAACAATTAGAGCAAATTCTAATGATATTATTTTATGTCCTATTGGCCCTTTGAGTAACATTGCAAACTTACTTGATTATGATCCAGATATCGTTAACCATGTAAAAAAAGTAGTTATAATGGGCGGGGCTGTTTATGTTCGAGGAAACGTAACATCTTTTGCAGAAGCCAATTTCTGGAATGATCCGCATGCTGCGGAAAAGGTGCTTGCAGCAGATTGGGAAATAGATTTGATAGGTCTTGATGTTACATCAACAATACAATTCCCCCCTAATGTATTCTTGGAGGGAGCCGAGAAGTCACCTATAATAGGAGGTTTCATCTTAAATATTTCTGAGTTTTATATAAAATTTTACGAAGGGATTGTTGGAAAAACTGTCTGTTTAATGCATGATCCTGCGGCTATCATGGCAATAACTGATCCTGATATTTTTACTTTCCAAAAAGTACCACTATCTGTCATAGTGGAAGGGGAGAAAGTAGGTAATGTTTTTGTTTGTAAAAATTTGGAGAGACCGTCTGTAAATGTGGCTATAAATGTGGATATTAAAGCTGCTCAGAAGCGGTTTAAATCCATATTTTCAAAAGCCGACGCAGCTCTCAATAAGCGTATCAACAGCTAGGAAATAGAGAATATGCAAGTTCAAATAGTAGATTACAATGCAATTGATGCACCAGAGATATTGACGCGCTCTTTGCATGAAACCGGATTTGCAGTGTTGGCAAACCACCCAATCGGTGAGAAGCAAGTAAAATCAATTTATGATAACTGGGGCAAATTTTTTGCGAGTGATACCAAGCATGACTTTATTCGTGATATTGAAAAACATGATGGCTACTTTCCATTCAGGTCCGAGAATGCGAAAGGTGTTCAAATAAAAGATCTAAAAGAATTCTATCATGTATTTCCTTGGGGGCGTGTTCCTCCTGAATTAGAGACAGAAACCAGAAAATTATATAATGACTTATTTGCTCTCGGTTTGACCCTTTTGAAATGGCTTGATAATTGTTTACCTTCTAATGTACAAAACACACTTTCAGAATCACTTGAGAAAATGATGCAAGGTAGTGAGCAAAGTTTACTTCGAATTTTGCACTATCCACCAATACAAGAGGATATTGAGCCAGGTGCTATTAGAGCTGCGGCTCATGAGGATATTAATTTAATTACGTTGCTTGTTGCGGGGTCAGAACCTGGTTTGCAAGCACAAGATAAAACTGGAAAATGGCATGATATTTCTAGCGACCCTGGAATGATTACCATTAATAATGGCGACATGCTTGCGATGGCTAGTGAAAATTTCTTTCCATCTACACCACATCGTGTAATAAACCCTGAAGGGAAAAAAAATAATTCACGTTATTCTATTCCAATGTTTCTTCATCCAAGGCCAGAGGTTATGTTGAGTAACGTGCTTTCAGCAGAGAGTTATCTGCAAAATAGACTTAAAGAAATTGGATTAAAATAGGTGAAGGGAAAAAAATATGAATAATCAAATAAATATATTGACTATTGTGAGGACAATAATGGTGTCATGTTTGGCGATGTTCTCAATTGTTACAACGGGTTTTGCAGGATCACATGCCATGAAACCAGCTGTGATATACGATATGGGTGGTAAGTTTGATAAGTCCTTTAATGAAGGTGTGTGGAATGGTGTAAAGAAATTTACAGAAGAAACCGGTATAGAGGTCATGGAGTTTGAGGTTACCAATGAAACTCAGCGTGAACAGGCAATGCGACGAATGGTTGAGCGTGGTGCAACAATAGTTTTAGGTGTTGGATTTGCGCAGGCTGATGCCATAGCTGCAGTTGCAGCTGACAACCCAGATGTACAATTTTCGATCATTGATGTGAGTTGGCTGGATTCTCCTAACCTTCGTCAATATGCATTTAAAGAACATGAGGGTTCTTACCTCGTGGGTGTAGCTGCTGCTAAAGCGTCACAAACAAACAAAGTAGGATTTGTCGGTGGAATGGACATCCCATTAATTAGCAGATTTGCGTGTGGATATGTAGGTGGAGTCAAATCAGTTTCAGCAAATGCAGAGATTTACCAAAATATGACAGGTTCAACACCATCAGCTTGGAATGATCCAGCTAAAGGTGCTGAATTAACAAGAAGCCAAATCGATCGTGGTGCCGATGTTGTATACCATGCAGCTGGCGGAACTGGTGTTGGTGTAATTCAAGCTGCAGCAGATGCTGGAAAATTAGCAATAGGTGTGGACTCAAATCAAAATGGTCTTGCGCCTGGGTCAGTATTAACATCAATGTTAAAAAGAGTTGATGTGGCCGCGTATAATACGTTTATGGATGCTAGCAAAGGGCAATTCACTTCTGGAGTTCAAGTGTTGGGTTTAGCTGAAGGCGGAGTAGATTGGGCTTTAGATGAAAATAACGAAAATTTAATCACAGATGATATCAAAAAGGCGGTTGCCTCTGCAAGAGAGGCTATACTATCTGGCGATGTAGCAGTGCACGATTATTTAGCGGATAATAACTGTCCTTACTAAGATCAATCGTCAGCTGAGTTTGTTACTTTGAAGAAAAAAATTTTAGAACAGAAAAACGGCGGCCAAAAGTCGCCGTTTGCTGTTTCATTAAAAAGTATTTGTAAGTCATTCGGCCCAGTTAGGGCTAACGATGAGATATGCCTCAATGTTTCATCCGGAACTATTCACGGAATTATAGGTGAAAACGGGGCAGGAAAATCTACATTGATGTCAATTCTATACGGGTTTTATCAGCCTGACAGTGGCGATATTCAAGTTGATGGTAAGGCAGCTATTTTCAAACAACCATCAGATGCAATAAGGCTTGGGATTGGAATGGTTCATCAGCATTTTATGTTGGTTCCTAATTTTACAGCATTGGAAAATATCATACTTGGGTCAGAGGGTAAAATGGGCCTTAAAAATGGCCTCCAGAATGCCAAGTTAAAGCTTGAAGAATTAAAATCGACTTATGGGTTAGAGGTGGATCTGGACAACGTTACTGAAGATTTGCCAGTAGGAATTCAGCAAAGAATAGAAATATTAAAAGCCCTTTACAGGGGCGCAAGAGTATTAATACTTGATGAACCCACCGGCGTACTGACACCTCAGGAAACCGATCAACTTTTTGAAATATTGTTAGCTTTGAAGTCAGAGGGCGTTACGATATTGTTAATCACACACAAACTTCATGAGATAATGGCAATCACAGATGAAGTTTCTGTAATGCGGCAGGGTAAAATGGTCGCAAACACACTCACCAAAAAAACTTCTCCAGAATGGCTGGCTGAGCAAATGGTAGGAAGGTCTGTTCTTGTAAATACCAAGTACGAGTCAGGTAAGGTAGGTAGCGTAGCGCTATCAGCAGATGGAATAGGGGTTACTGATAAAAGAGGGTTTGATAGTCTCAAGAATGCGACTTTTGATCTTCGTTCTGGGGAAATTTTGGGTATTGCTGGAATAGCGGGTAACGGACAGTCTGAGTTATTATCTGTTCTCTCTGGAATAACTCCTCCAAGTAGGGGAAATTTTAGAATCAACGATAAAATCTTTGATAGTAAAAATCATTGCAGTCCCGGATTAATGAGAGAATTAGGGTTATCGCATGTTCCTGAGGACAGGCACGCGGAGGGATTAGTTTTGCCATTTCAAGCTTTTGAGTCAGTTATTCTTGGTTATGAGAAAAATCCGAGCTTTGGAACTGGTTTTTTTACCAAACCAGAACAAATTCAAGCACATTGCGCTCGGTTGCAGGACTCCTTTGATGTTCGTCCGCAAAATCCAACATTAATAAGTAGCCAGTTTTCTGGGGGTAATCAGCAAAAACTAGTTCTTTCACGAGAAATTTCATCTGCTCCAAAAATTCTTTTAGTTGGACAGCCAACACGTGGAGTTGACATTGGGGCTATAGAATTCATTCATAAAACTCTTATAAAAATGCGCGATAGTGGATGTGCAATTCTTTTAGTTTCAGTTGAATTAGAGGAAATTTTGAGTTTATCAGATAGGATTTTAGTTATGAATTCTGGTGAAATAATGGGGATTGTATCCAAGGCAAATACCACAAAAGCAATGCTAGGGAAAATGATGGCGGGTATTCCGTTAGAAAAGGCTATAGAGGAAAAAAATTAATGCAAGCGTCAAGATTGCCAAGATATGTGGATATATGTGTCATACCAATTTTGAATCTTTTAACAGCGTTATTTGTCGCAGGAATTATCATAGCAATAATTGGTGAAAACCCATTTACAGCATTATCTGTTATGTTAAAGGGTGCTTTTGTATATAAAGGTGGACTTGGGTATACGTTGTTCTATACGACTAACTTTATTTTTACTGGTTTAGCGGTTGCTGTTGCTTTTCATGCAATGTTGTTCAACATAGGTGGAGAAGGTCAGGCAGCTATGGGAGGATTAGGCATTGGATTGGTTGCACTTAGTCTTGGAGGAATTCTTCCAGTTCTAGTTGTGATTGCTCTAGCAATCTTAGGGTCTGCTTTATTCGGAGCTATTTGGGGTTTTATACCAGGATATTTGCAAGCTAAGCGAGGCAGTCATATTGTCATTACGACGATTATGTTTAATTTTATTGCTTCTGCAATAATGGTGTGGTTGCTCGCTGGCATGCTCATGGCTCCCAATCAAATGTCACCAGAAACCATTTCTTTTCAGAATGGTGTAATGCTATGGCAATTCCATGATATTTTGAACAGATTAGGATTTGATATAGGCAGATCGCCTTTAAATTTATCTTTTGTTTTGGCTTTAATATGTTGTTTTTTAGTATGGCTCTTGATATGGCGAACTCATTTGGGATATCGAATTAGAGCCACCGGCTTCAGTCCAAAGGCCTCAACATATGCAGGGTATAAACCAGAAACTATTATCATCATAACCATGGCTATCTCAGGTGCGCTAGCAGGCATGATGGCAGTTAATGAAATTCTTGGTGTACAACATAGGGTTATTTTAAATTTCACATCAGGATATGGCTTTACGGGTATTGCAGTTGCTCTTATGGGCCGTAATCATCCACTTGGGATAATATTTGCAAGTTTATTATTTGGTGCTCTCTTTCAAGGTGGAGCTGAACTTGATTTTGAATTTCAGACGATTACTAGAGATATGGTGGTAATGATACAAGGTCTTATTATTCTATTTTCTGGTGCATTAGCATATATGTTTAATCCAATGCTGGAAAAATTATTTCTAAATGAGGAGCGTTTAAAGGAGCCAAATAATGACTGATTTTTGGTTTCAGTTCTTGCTCGCTTTGGACTCAACTTTACGTGTGGCTACCCCTCTAATTTTTTGTGCAATGGCAGGAATTTTCTCAGAGAGGTCAGGAATAATTGATATATCCCTAGAGGGGAAGATGCTTATGGCCGCATTTGTTGCTGCAGCAACAGCTTATGCGACAGGCTCGCCCTGGATTGGCGCAATAGCGGCTATTATCGTTTCTATTCTAGCGAGCCTCATTCATGGTTTTGCATGTATAATCCACAGGGGGAATCAAGTAATATCTGGACTTGCGATAAACATTTTGGCTTCAGGTCTTACTGTTATTATTGGTATTGCTTTATTCAGACAGGGAGGACAAACTCCAACACTACCAAGGACCTCAAGGTTTAATTCCTTAGAATTACCATTTGTGGATTTTATGGAACAAAATGTTCCAATTTTTGGAATTATTTATAAAGAGCTCTTATCTGATCATAACATATTGGTATGGGCCGCATTAGCAAGCGTTGGTGTAACTTTTTATATATTATTTAAGACAACTTTTGGTCTCAGACTTAGGGCGGTAGGTGAAAAACCTGAGGCAATAGATTCTGCTGGTATATCCGTAACAAGGATGCGCTTTCAGGCCATTATAATTGCAGGGATTTTATGTGGTTTAGCGGGGGTTTACCTATCCACCGCTACAGGTGCTGGATTTGTAAAAGAAATGACAGCTGGTAAAGGTTATATTGCACTGGCAGCGATGATTTTTGGTAAATGGAAACCAGTACCTGCGTTGTTTGCTTGCTTACTTTTTGGATTTTTGGAGGCTGTTGCTGCGCGTGTTCAGGGAGTTGAGATAATGCTAATTGGTGAGATATCATCAGATTTACTTATTGCTCTTCCTTATCTGCTTACAGTAATATTGTTGGCTGGATTTATTGGTGGGGTTACACCTCCACGTGCTATAGGACAACCATATATTAAAGAGAGGTAGACTTGTTTGCTAACACATGTAGAAAAGCAATTATGTGAATCTGCTATTACAGTTAGAAAAAATGCATATGCACCTTATTCAAAATTTAAAGTTGGTGTGGCAATATTAGATGAATTGAAAAATATTCATTTAGGCGTAAACGTAGAAAACGCTGCCTATCCACAAGGAACTTGTGCAGAAGCAGGTGCTATATCCTCTATGATTGCTTCAGGTGGCAAAAAAATTAAATTGATAGCGATTAGCGGTAGTGGTTCAGAATTATGCACTCCCTGTGGGGGGTGTAGACAAAAAATACGTGAATTTTCAGCTCTAAAAACACCTGTTTTAATTTGCGATGAAGAAATGTTTCAAAAGCGATTCATTTTAGAAGCACTTCTGCCAGCTTCCTTTGGTCCAGATAATTTATTCTGAATTTTATTCAGTACCATAAATTCTATCACCAGCATCTCCTAGACCGGGAAGAATATAAGCATTTTCATCAAGCTCACGGTCAAGTGCTGCCGTAATGATTGGAATATCAGGGTGATTTCTGTGAAAGTACTCAATTCCTTCTGGTGCAGCCACTAAGCAGACAAACAAAATATTTTTTGCTCCATCTCTTTTTAAAAAATCAGCGGCCTGTTCTGCTGAACTTCCTGAGGCGAGCATGGGGTCAACAAGTATAATTTGTCTATTCTGCATTTGGTCAGGTAGTTTTTTAAAGTACGGTTCTGCCAAATGAGTATTTGCGTTTCGTTGCATTCCAATATATCCGATTGGTGCCTCCGGGAGAGTTGCCGATAGCGCATCTGCCATACCATTTCCAGCTCGAAGGATAGATACAATACATGGATATGGAGAAGTAAGAACATTTTGAGTTGTATTCTCCATAGGTGTCGTTATTTCTTTTTTTGCTACTGAGAAGTGTAAAAACACAGGCCAACTCATAATATGCCCGATTTCTAGCAATGTTTTTCGAAATTCTGGTGAACGTGTATTTTCATCTCGCAAAATTGCAAGTTTGTGACTCAAAACAGGGTGGTCAAGAACAGTTAAAGAATCCATGATTAAATGTTATCTATTTTTTTGGAGGTATTTTCAAGATGAAACTATCCTATCGCATGTTTTATTTTAGAAAAAAGATGAGGTGCTAAAGCAGTTGTTGATTATATCTTCATATTTTGACAATTTAACAACTGTTATATTTAAATACATCTTGTGAATAGAGAGCAATCTTGGCTAAATTGTATTTTTCTTATTCCGCAATGAACGCGGGAAAATCAACGATATTATTGCAGGCTTCTCATAACTATCAGGAAAGAGGTATGCAAACACTCCTTCTAACAGCAAAATTAGATACACGAGCAGGCCCTGGTGTAATTGCATCTAGGATTGGGCTTAGTGCAGATGCCTTTACATTTCGCGAGGATACAGATCTTTTTTCTTTAATTAAAAAGTCTGATTTTGAGAAAAAGCGTTCATGTGTTTTGGTTGATGAAGCTCAGTTCCTATCAAAAAAGCAAGTGTGGCAATTGGCTAGAGTTGCGGATCAGCTAGAACTTCCTGTTATGTGTTATGGTCTACGAACTGATTTTCAGGGAAAGTTGTTTGAAGGCTCTGGTGAGCTTCTTGCGATAGCTGATGATATCAGAGAAATTAGAACGATTTGTCATTGTGGAAGAAAGGCTACCATGGTTGTAAGACAATCAGCAGATGGAAAAGTAGTGAAGGACGGCGCACAAATTGAAATAGGTGGTAACGATAAATATATCTCATTATGCAGACGTCATTGGTCTAAAGCGATGGGTGAGGAAATTAAAACATGAAGTTAAGAGATATTAGCTCAAATGAAAGCAATAGCTGTTTACTGGTGATTGATGTTCAGAATGATTTCTGTCCAGGTGGAGCTCTAGCAGTAATGCATGGAGACCAGGTTGTGCAACCGATAAACAAATTAATTGGCTCATTTAGTAATGTGGTCTTTACCCAAGATTGGCATCCAGCATCACATTCCAGTTTTGCGAGCTCTCATAAAGGTAAACCCCCTTTTTCTTCTGTAAAAATGCCCTACGGCGATCAAACTTTGTGGCCAGACCACTGTATACAAAACAGTCCTGGAGCAGCATTTCACCTAGAATTGAATACAGCTCCTGCACAAACAATAATACGTAAAGGATACCGCCATGAAATAGATAGTTATTCGGCGTTCTTTGAAAATGACGGTAACACTCCTACTGGCCTAGAAGGATGGCTAGCCACTAAGCAAATTAAAAACATTTATCTGGCTGGCCTTGCAACTGATTATTGTGTTGCTTATTCGGCGCTTGATGCGGCACGCCTTGGCTTTACCGTGACTGTTATCCTTTCTGCCTGTAGAGCAATTGACTTGGATGGTTCACTCGCTCGTCAATTAGCAAAAATGAAAAATGCAGGCATAATTCTGGTAGAAAAATTCACCTAATAAACACATTTTGATTTCTTTTATGCAAAGAAAGATGTAGGACACCTTCTTCAAGCTCCCATAATAAGGTCTTAACGAAATGACTCAAGAATTACGCAATATTGCAATTATTGCTCACGTTGATCATGGTAAAACAACCCTAATTGATTCAATTATGAAACAATCTGGCATGTTCCGCGATAATCAATCAATTAGCGAAAGATTGATGGATTCAGGTGAATTGGAAAAAGAAAGAGGTATTACAATTCTCGCTAAGCCAACATCTATTCGCTGGAAAAATGTGAGAATCAATATCATTGACACACCAGGACATGCTGATTTTGGTGGAGAAGTAGAGCGTGTTTTACATATGGCTGATGGGGTTATATTACTAACTGATGCTGCTGAGGGTCCAATGCCTCAGACAAAATTTGTTTTAGGCAAAGCACTTGCTCTTGGCTTAAGGCCAATCGTTATTATAAATAAAGTAGACAGACCAGATGGTCGCCCCGAAGAGGTAGTGGACGAAGTATTTGACTTATTTGTTGCTCTTGAAGCAAATGAGCAGCAGCTTGAGTTTCCAATTTTGTATGCATCAGGTCGAGACGGATGGTGTGTAACAGACCTGGAAAATGAACGCACCTCATTAGAACCATTATTGAATTTAATTTTGGAACATGTACCCCCACCAAAACAAGATTTAAAAGCGCCTTTCGCGATGCTAGCGACATTGCTTGAATCAGACCAGTTTTTGGGAAGATGCCTTACTGGAAAAGTTGTACAAGGGACTGCAAACATGAACGAGCAGGTCCGCTCTTTAGATCTTACTGGTAATATTGTTGAACACGGTAGGCTTACTAAATTAATGCATTTTGAGGGAACAAATAGAGTGCCTGTAGATATGGTTGAAGCTGGTGATATAATTTGCATCGCTGGTTTAGCAAAAACTTCTGTTTCTGACACAATCTGTAACTCTGAACAAAAGCAGCCCATACAGTCAACGCCAATTGACCCTCCAACAATGTCAGTTACCATCACTGTGAATGATTCACCATTTGCTGGCCAGGAAGGTAAAAAAGTTACTTCAACAATGATACGCGAACGATTGCTATCAGAAGCAGAGACAAATGTAGCAATTACATTCTCAGAGAGTGATAAGAAAGATTCTTTTGAAATCGGTGGCAGGGGTGAATTACAACTTGGTGTATTAATTGAAACAATGAGAAGAGAGGGTTTTGAACTTACTGTGTCAAGACCAAGAGTTCTCTACAAGCAAGAAGAGGGACAGCGTTTAGAGCCGATTGAAGAAGTGATAATTGATTTGGATTCTGAATATTCAAGTTCAGTTATTGATTCTTTGAATCGCCGAAAGGCTGAAATGATGGATATGCGCGAGGTCGGCGCAGGCAAAACTAGACTTACGTTTCTTGCTCCATCACGCGGGCTGATTGGCTTTCAAAGCAAGTTTCTCACGGACACAAGAGGTACAGGTGTTATTAATAGGTTATTCCATAGTTATGCAAAATATAAGGGAGATATTCCTGGGCGCAGAAATGGTGTCTTGATTTCTAACGATACAGGCCAAGCTGTTGCTTATGCTTTGTTTAATTTGCAAGATCGAGGGGTAATGTTTATTTCTCATCAGACGCCTGTGTATCAGGGAATGATTGTTGGAGAACATAGCCGTGATAATGATCTGGAAGTAAATGTTCTAAAAGGAAAAAAACTTACAAATGTGCGTGCGTCAGGAACAGATGATGCTGTTTCCTTGTCACCACCACGGAATCTCTCACTAGAAGATATGATGGCATATTTGAATCATGATGAGTTGCTTGAAGTTACACCAATGACGCTACGTCTGCGAAAGCAATATTTATTGTCGCATGAAAGAAAGAAAGCGGCGAGGAATTAGAGATGATTGATTTTTGTTTAAAATAACATTTTGATAATGTCATAATTTAAAAGGCTGCAACTTATAAGTAGAAAAATATGCAACGGTTAGAATGTGACGAATGTGGTACTAAATTCCAGTGTGGTTCTAACAAAGGAAAAACATGCTGGTGTCATAATTTGCCCAACCTACGAACGAATTTTGATCTGGCAGGAAAGTGCGTTTGTCCAGATTGTCTTACGCAAGGTAAAGCAAAGCAAATTATAAAGATGCGAAAGAAAAAACGCGCGCAACGTAAGGCAGATAAAATAGATTTAGGCGCATGATGTCATCTAATGTTTAGATTTCTAGAAATTATCCTTCGCAGTTCTCAGGGCAGAAAAAACTTCGACCTCACTGGCATTTTTGAGTCCTAATTTATTTCTTATTGATGGTGAAGAGGTTCGAAGAAATGGATTTGTCTGTTTTTCTAATTCTAAAATTGTTGGAATAGTAGGTTTATTTACAGCAATAAGTTCCTCAACTTGATTTATACGAGCTATAAGTGATTTGTTGTCGCCCTCAACGGTTAATGCAAATTTCCCATTAGCTATAGTGTATTCATGGCTGCAGTAAATTGTCGTCTTATCGGGAAGTGCTGAAATTTTATTTATACTGTTGTACATCATATTCATATCACCTTCAAAAACTCTTCCACAACCTAGCGAAAACAATGTATCACCTGAAAATAAAATATTTTCTGATGGCAGGTAAAAATTTATCATATCAAGCGTGTGGCCTGGTGTATGAATAACTTTTACAGTTGAGTCAGCAAACAAAAAGCTATTACCCTCAGTTATGCCTTGAGATAGATGAGCGATTGGCACAGTTGAGTCTTTAGCTGGCCCAATTACCTTACATTGCCATCGCTCGTATAAGCCTTGTATGCCGTCAGTATGATCCCAATGATGATGTGTCACCCATATTTCAGATAATTGCCATCCCTGGGCATCAAGGGCTTTGTTATAGGAAGCTTCATCACCAGCATCAATTGCAACAGTCTTTTTAGTGTGTTTGTCATGAAGCAAAACACCATAATTATCCGAAAGATATTTAAATTGAATAATTTCAATCCTAGACATATTTACTACCAACTTCCAGAATTAGGCATTGAGTTCCATGGCTCCTGAATGGACAGCCTCTCTCCTTCCTGCAGTAGCTCAATAGAAATACCATCTGGAGATTTAATAAATGCCATATAGCCATCACGAGGAGGCCTATTTATAGTCACACCCTTATCAATCAAGTCCCTACATATTTGATAAATATCATCTACCCGGTAGGCAAGATGACCAAAATTTCGTCCACTTGTATAATCCTCTGGATCCCAATTATAAGTTAATTCCAATTCGGGAGATCTTGATTCCTCTGCCAAGCTTATATCTTTGGGGGCACATAAAAACACATTAGTAAATCGGCCTTTTTCAGAATCATATCTACCTAATTCGATGAAACCAAGCTTGTTGCAATAGAAATCAAGTGATGTGTCCAAATTTTTAACTCTTACCATCGTATGAATATAGCGCATAGATAAGTCCCCTAGATATATTTTCGTACTTGTAATATTTTAAAAGACTAATAGTGTATCTGCAACCAGTGCTGTATTCAATGGATTTTGGTCGGCTTGTTATAAGTTAGAATATAAAATCACTTTTTGGTTAAATAAAGTTGAGTGCAGATTTAAAACAGGAGAATGCAATTGAAGAGCTATTCCCTTTCTGCAAACCTAGGATATTTATTTACCGAGTACGAACTTATTGAAGCAATAGTTCGCTCATCTGAAGCAGGTTTCCAGGCAGTTGAATGCCAGAGACCTTATGTTTGTTCTCCACATGATTTGAGGCGGGTGTGTGAGGATGAGGCCATACCAATGCTAGCTATAAACACATCTAAAGGTGAACAAGGACAATTTGGATTATCAGCACTTCATGATGCTATACCACAAGCAAAGCAGGCAATAGATAGAGCTGTTGAATATGCTAAAGAAATTAATATACAGTATATACACATTATGTCTGGCATAACATCTGATTCTTCTGCTTTTGACACCTTATGTCAGAATATTGATTATGCCCTAGAAAAGTTAGAAGACACAGACGTAAAGATTATAATCGAACCTATTAATTCATATTCTGTTCCTGGTTATTTTATGTCTTCAGCTCAAAGAGCAAGAGATGTAATCGAAAAAATTAATTCTGATAGGGTGGGTATTATGTTCGACTGTTTTCATATGTTACACATAACGGGTTCAAAAGAGGCTCTTTTTAAGGCATTTAAATATTTAAAACAGGATATCTTTCACATCCAGTTTGCGTCATTTCCAGATAGAAATGAGCCAAATAAAAATGCGTTTTCATATCCCCTATTGTTCAATAGTTTTAAAGAAGAAGGTTATTCTGGATATTTTGGAGCTGAATATCAGCCGACAGGGCATACAGAAGATACATTAGAATGGATGAGAGATTTTCAGGTCTAAGCTCAGAAAGAAATGGAATTTTGATACATATTAATCAATAACGCCTTGAAATATTATCAATTAGCCATGTAGGAAACAGTCTCTTCGTCACCATCATTAGTGTTGTTGCCCACGTTACTCTATATCGAGCTCGTGGTTTTTTAGCTGTTGATGCGCGCCATACAGCTTCACTAACAGAAGAGGCTGATAATTCGAATAAGTCTTTATCTGGGTTCGTTATTGAAAGACGAGGAATTAATTTATGCTCATAGGTGGATTTTTGGCGAGCTTCTTTCCAATCTATCCATTTTTCGAATTGAATTAGCGCGTTTTCACGGATTTTTGTTCGAATTGGTCCCGGTTCTATAAGAATAACGTCTATCCCAGTTCCCCGTAATTCCAGCCGCATTGTATCCGTTAATCCTTCAAGAGCAAATTTTGTTGCAACATATGCACCTCTGAATTGCATTGCAGCAAATCCTAATACAGATGAATTTTGAATAATGCGCCCAGATTTTTGTGCAAACATTATCGGTAGCGCCAATCGTGTAAGTGTATGCCAGCCAAATAAATTTGCCTCAAAAATAGAACGTAGGGCATTCGTAGGTAAATCTTCTACAGCAGCAGGGATAGCGTATGCACCGTTATTAAAAAGTACATCTAGTCTTCCCCCTGACAACTTTAAAGCTTTATTAAAACCTGTTTTAATAGTTTTTGGTTTTTCATAGTCAATGCGAACCGTATCAAGTCCATATTGAGATTTCAGAAACGCAGAATCTTCAACATTTCTGCAAGAGGCAATAACGTGCCAATTTTTTTGCTGAAATTTTAGAGCGCAATTATAACCTATGCCGCTCGAACAGCCTGTTATTAAAATGGTCTGTCTCATCTTATTCTATCTATATGTATTCACTTACTTTTAAATAGGAAAGAACATTATTAAAACCGTGTTACACTTTTTTTGTGTGTTTGACGAAGAATTTTTGAATAGTAATATGGTGAAATTAAATAATCTAACTTTTGGGATGGGTTTTTAATACAAAAGCACTTTTTTAAACGGGTTTAAATTTATGCAATTTGATATAATACATAATCGCATCGGTACTAATTCAGAAAAATGGGATTCTTTGCAATCTCTTTATGGTTTGCAACCAAGTGAAGCCATCCCAATGTGGGTAGCAGATATGGATTTTCAGGCGCCAGAGGCGGTAACAAAAGCCATTCGTGGAATGGCAGAGAAAGGCATTTATGGATATGCTCGTGAAGATGATAATTACAGGCAAGCAATTTGTGGTTGGATGGCACGAAGACATAAATGGCAAGTTCAGCCTAATGCTCTTTTTTCTGTTCACGGTATTGTAAATGCAATTGCGCTTTCCATCCAAGCATATACTAAACCAGGAGATGGAATAATTATATTTTCTCCCGTTTACCACGCTTTTTCACGAGTAATTGAGGCTTCTGGGAGAAGACTAATTGAGTCCCCGCTTGTTATTGATGAGACAGGAAAATATAGGATGGATTTAGAGGCAACTTCTCATATGTTAACTGGAAATGAGAGGATGGTTATTCTATGTTCACCGCACAATCCAGGAGGCCGTGTCTGGAGTCGTGAAGAATTAGAGCAGTTGGCTGAGTTTTCAGAGAGACGTAATCTGGTTATCATTTCTGACGAAATACATCACGATTTAGTTTATGCTGATTTTACACATCTACCTTTTGAGAAAGCAGTACCGTCTTCTCAATCATATTTGATAACTTTAACTTCAACTACAAAAACGTTTAATATAGCGGGTATGCATACTGGAAACGTAATAATTTCAGACAAAAAACTTCGCGCTAAATTTAAAAAGACACTCTCAGCCTTAGCAATTTCTCCAAGTAGTTTTGGGGTTGCAATGACAACAGCGGCTTATAACGAAGGTGAAGAATGGCTTGACCAGCTTTTAATTTACCTTTCAAAAAATAAGGTACTTTTTGAGAAAAGAATTAATCAAATCGGAGGAT